>DNRP01000092.1 GCA_003499955.1 Cyanobacteria bacterium UBA9971 | reverse complement strand
GCTTCATCATCAACTACGAGAATTCGTTCACGATCCTGAATTTCGTTTGGTATTTCGCTATTTTGTGTCATTCTACTTTGCCCTTTAAGAAGTTATTCTAAATTTACGTTACACATATTGCATTTATTCACTTGTTTTTTAAAATTATCAACCTATAATTTTAAACTCGACTCTTAATATTATACAATATTAAAATTTAATAAGTATTGTATCATAAAATTACGGAATGTAATTAACAATTTACATTTAGTAAAAATAAAAATCAAGAACAAATTTTTCTTAATAAATATTATACAGGATTTGATTTTATATTTAAAATAAATTTTTTAAAAAAATATTTTTAATTAATCTATAATAATTATGATGCATTAAACATAAAATATTACCAAATTATTTATTTAAAATTATACTAAAATATATAATAATAAAATTTGAATTGTCAGAAAGGAGTTAACATTGAAATTTTCTATTGATGAAATTATTGAAGCAACAAACGGTGAAATCATTTTTAATAAATGTAATTTTGGGAAAGTAGGCATTTGTACAGATTCCAGAAAAATTAAAGAAGATGAAATCTTTTTGCCTATACTTGGAGAAAACTTTGACGGACATGACTATATAAATGCTGCTTTAAAACAAGGATGCATCGGTTATTTTATAGATAAAGAACATTATAATAAAGCTCAAGACTATTATAATCCTACAAAATTAATAATATTGGTAGAAAACACTCAAGAAGCATATTTGAAACTTTCAAATTTTATAAAAAAAAAATAAATCCTAAAGTTGTCGCTATTACGGGCAGCTCAGGAAAAACAACTACAAAAGAAATGGTTTTTTCAGTTCTTGCTGAAAGTTTTAATGTGCATAAATCTCTTTTAAACCACAATAATGAAATCGGTTTCTGCCAAACTTTAATGTCTATGCCTGAAGATACCAAATTTCTTGTAGTGGAAATGGGTATGCGCGGCTTAGGAGAAATCGAACTTTTATCGAAATACGCTGAACCTGACTTTGCGATAATTACTAATGTAGGTACTGCTCATATAGGTCGGCTGGGAAGCCTGGAAAACATTGCAAAAGCTAAATGCGAAATAGTTAAATATTTAAATCCCGATGGAATTCTTATTGCATTTGATGATGAGCTTATCAAAAATTTCTGTAATTGGAGCGGCAAAAAAATTTTTTACGGGAAAAATTATCAAATACTTGAAACAACCGAGAATTCAATTAAATTTATTTATGATGGAAATGAATATAATTTGGCAGTTAATGGTGAATTCAATGTAATAAACTCTATTGCAGCAATAGAAATAGGTAAATTAGCGGGGATTTCTATTGATAAAATAAGACTTGGTCTTTTGAAATACCAACCTGTCGGTGAAAGGGGACGAGTTATAAATCTTAATAATAATACTAAAATTATTGCTGATTACTACAATGCAAACCCTGACTCAATGAAAGCTTCTATAAATTCAGTAATTTCAACTTATCCTGATTCAAATATTACACTTGTTTTGGGAGATATGGGAGAACTTGGCGATTACGAAGACAAGCTGCATAAAGGTATTGGAGAATTTCTGTCAAATAAGCATATTTCTCAGCTAGTTACGGTAGGTGAGAAAGCAAAACTAATAGCAGAATCAGTAAATAATATAAATATCAAAATTGAAATTTGCATGAATAATAAAGAAGCCTCAGATTATCTTAAGAATAATTCATCAGAAAAGCGTATAATACTTTTAAAAGCTTCAAGAAGTATGAAATTCGAAGAGATAGCGGAAGAGTTGCAAAAAGTAAAAACTAAAGCGTAATGAATTTAATTATATTGGTTTCTGTTATATGATTTTGTTGGCAGAAAAAATAGGAAAAATTAAAAGTGTTAATATATGTCGCAGGTTTAACCGCATTTTTGCTTACACTTCTGGCGGGTGTACCTTATCTGGAATTCCTCAAGAAAAAACTTTACGGGCAGTACATACGGGAAGATTGTCCTGCTTCTCATGCAAAAAAAAGCGGCACTCCTACGACAGGTGGGCTAATAATTGTTATCCCCGCAATAATAGCTTCGATTGTCACACTTGTAATGAATCGTATATTCAATGTTGATTGCACAATAATACTAACCACTTTTCTTTTATTTATGCTGCTGGGCTTTAATGACGATTATGAAAAAATAGCAAAAAAACAAAACAAAGGTTTAAGTGCCGGAGGAAAGCTGTTTTTACAAACATTAATAGCTATAATACCGGCTCTATATATGACATTTCATGGAAACACCTCTGTTTCAATATTTGGACTGACTAAAATTAACATCGGATATTTTTACCCGATTTGGGCTGTTGTTGTGATAATTGGAGCATCTAACGCCGTAAATCTTACCGATGGTCTTGACGGGCTTGCCTCAGGAACTATGTTTTTTGCATTAATCGCCTGTACATTTATTTCCTTTGGCTTAGGAAGAAATGATATTGCTATAATTTGTATGGCAGCCGCTGGAAGTTGCGCCGGTTTCTTGTATTACAACTACAATCCGGCAAAAATGTTTATGGGCGACACCGGCAGTATGGCTTTGGGTGGACTTTTAGGAACACTTGGAATACTTGGCAAATTTGAGCTTTGGCTTTTGATTATAGGTGTAATATTTATCGCAGAAACATTATCTGTGATTATTCAGGTTATAAGTTTTAAAACAACAGGAAAAAGAGTGTTTAAAATGAGTCCTATTCACCATCATTTTGAACTTAGCGGCTGGTCAGAGAAGAAAGTTGTCCATACTTTCTGGGTAATGGGCTTAGTTTTTGCGGTTTTAAGTACGATTCTATTTAAAATAATTAATGGATAACAAAATATGAAAAGAAAATGGTTTAATGTTGATGTAACGATACTAGGGCTTTCACTAAGCGGGATTTCTGCGGCAAAATACCTCGCTTTGCAAGGAGCAAACTGCACTATAAGTGAAAAAAGACAGGCTGCAACCGAAGATAACGTAAAAATTACCGAACTTGAAAAACTTGGCATAAAAGTTGAAATGGGCGGAAATAAAGAAGAAACTATTTTAAACTCTGATGTTATAATCACAAGCCCCGGCATTCCTCCTCATTCGGAGGTTTATAAGCTAATAAAAGCCCATAAAATCGAAACTTTTGGTGAAATTGACCTTGCATATAAAGAAACAAATGTTCCGTTTATAGCAATTACAGGCACTAACGGCAAAACCACCACCACAAAACTTGTATCGGAAATTCTCACAAACGGAGGACTTAAGGCTCCGGCATGCGGAAATATAGGCTTGCCTCCGACCTCACTGCTTGAAGAAAAAAATCTTGATTATTTTGTAACCGAAGTCAGTTCTTACCAAATAGCAACAAATCCTTCATTTAAGCCTCAAATTGCTGTTTATATTAATTACACTCCTGATCACATTGACTGGCATGGAAATGAAGAAGAATATTTTAAGGCAAAGGCGGATTTATTTACAAGAAGACAGCCAACCTGGGCGGTTTTAAATGCTATGGATTTTAAAATTGCTTATTTAAAGCTTGAAATGGACTCAAATGTGTATTTCTTCGGTAGAGAAGCCGAAGACAAATGTGTTTTTATAAAAGATAACAAAATCGTAATTAAAGATAAGAATAAAAATATTATAGAAGTTATAAAACTCGACGAAATACCATTAAAAGGCAAACATAATCTCGAAAATGTAATGTCTGCAATAGCCGTAGCTCATATTGCGGGGATAGACGTTGAAATAATAAATTCAACCGTTAAAAACTTTTCGCCGCCTGAACATAGAATTGAATATGTAGATACAATTGATGGCATAGAATACTATAACGACTCAAAAGGAACTAATTGCGACTCAACTATATGCGCATTAAGAGCGTTTGAAGATAAAAAAGTTGTACTTATTGCGGGTGGAAGAGATAAAGGAACTGATTTAACAGAATTTTGCGCAGAAGTTAATAAACATGCAAATGCTGTTATTCTTATAGGAGAAGCTTCTGACAGATTTGAGGAAGCTCTAATTAAATCAGGATTTAAAAATATTCATAAAAAAAATACTTTTAAAGAAGCCATAGATACAGCAGGAGAACTTAATCTCGGATCTGTTTTGCTTTCACCGGCATGCGCGAGCTTTGATATGTTCAAGAACTTTGAAGAAAGGGGACAAGTATTTAAAGATTATGTCCGTAACAAAAAAGCGACACGCTAGAATTAAAAATTTAAAAACTAAAATAGTCGAACCAAAAACCGTTGAAAATGCCGAATTAATTGGTCCGCCTGATACGATGCTTGTTATAGTTATAGCTTGTCTTGTTATTTTTGGGGTAATGGCAATTTTTAGTGCTGGCGCACCTGAAGGGTCTGAAATATACCATAATCCTGTTTATTTTCCGATAAAACATATAGCCGCAGTTATACTGGGGACTATTTTTCTCATAATAACGTCTAAAATTAATTATAAAATATGGCGTCCCTGGACAATGCCTATTGCCATGGGGGTAACACTTTTAACAGCGGCTACATTAATACCGGGCATTGGGAGAACTGATTATGGCTCATCAAGATGGCTAATGGGGTTACCGATACAGCCGTCAGAATTTACGAAAATGGCGACTATTTTGCTTGTTGCTTCTGCAATTACAAACAGTAAAACCTTGTTTAGTCGTAAAATGCTTGATCATTTGCTTATAGTCGGAGTTATGATTGCAATAGTCTTAAAACAACCCAATTTAAGTATTGCAGTAATTTTAACCCTGATAACTGTTTCACTTCTTCTTGTTGGAGGAGCTTCATTCAGGCTTATAGGAGGATTTGGGTTAAGTTCCGTTTCTTTACTATTGGTTTTTGGCATAGAAAACTTAATGCACGGTTATCAAATGAAGAGAATAACCGGATGGCTTGATCCATGGTCTGATCCGCAGGGCATAGGCTATAATATAATTCAGTCTTTATACGCAATAGGCTCGGGTGGGCTTTTTGGAGCAGGCTATGGAATGTCAAAGCAAAAGCTTTTTTGGCTTCCGTTCTGCTATACCGATTTTATCTTTGCCGTTATTTGTGAAGAATTCGGTTTTGTAGGTGCAGTATTACTTATAGGACTTTTCCTTGCATTTATTTACAGAGGTTTTTTTATTGCAAACAGATGCACAAACCACTTTGGAAAACTTTTAGCTTTCGGGATCACTTTTTCTATTGCTGTTCAAGCATTCATAAACATAGCTGTAGCAACGGGCGTTTTTCCTGTAACCGGCGTAACACTTCCTTTAATAAGTCATGGCGGAACTTCAATAGTAATTACAATGGGGATGTTAGGAATTTTATTGAATATTTCGAAGAAAAGAATCAAAAAAATACAGCCTCAAGAGGAAAAATATGCCCACATCAGGTAGAAAAATCAAAGTGTTAATCACCGGAGGCGGCACAGGCGGGCATATTTTTCCTGCAATAGCGGTTGCACAAAAATTAAAACAGGATAGTGACATAGAAAAAATTTTTTATATCGGCTGTAAAAAAAATATGGAAAAAAATATTGTTCTTGAAGAAAAACTTGATTTTTACTCGATAAATGTTTCGGGAATGCCAAGACAGAAAAGTTTGAAACTCATCAAATGGTTTATTGAACTGGGTTTTGCAACAATAAAATCCATTTATTATATTTCAAAACTCAAGCCTGATGTTGTTTTTGGAACAGGCGGATATGTCAGCGGCCCAGTACTTCTGGCAGCTAAAATATTGAATATTCCTTTTGTCATTCATGATCCTGACGCACATCCCGGAATTGTTAATAAATTCATGTCAAAATGGGCTTCGGCAGTTTCCATATCCTTTGAGCAGGCAAAATCGCATCTAAAATCAAAAAATATTATACTTAACGGAAACCCGATAAGAGCAAATTTCCTTCATGTAAACAAAGAAAATGCACTAAAAGAGCTTAATCTTAGTCCTAACAAGAAAACTATTCTTGTTATCGGAGGCTCTCAGGGCGCTCAAGCTATAAATAATGCTTTATTGGAAACCGTACCTGATTTAATAAATATGGAATTCCAAATAATTCACCAGACAGGCAATAAAAATTATGATAAATATATTGAAGAATTAACGAAAAAACATCCTGAATTGATTAATAATCCTTATTATATTGTAAAACCTTTCTTTAACAACATCGAAATACCGCTTAACGCAGCTGATTTAGCTGTATCAAGAGCAGGTTCTTTGAGTATTTCCGAATTAAACTTGTGCGGGCTTCCTTCGATACTTGTGCCATATCCTTATGCAGCGGCAAATCATCAAAAATTCAACGCAAAAGCAATGGAAGAAGCCGGAGCTTCTATTTATCTTGAAGATTCTCAATGTAATTCTTCAATGCTTTTAGAATTGATTCTTAATATTTTTAACAATCCTGAAAAAATTGAACAAATGCAACTCGCAAATAAACTTTTGGCTAAACCACAAGCAACAGAAGATATTATCCGAATTTTAAAAGAAGTTGCCACATGTCATTCTGAGCCTGTGAAGCAGGCGTAAGAATCTTAATCTTAATTGTAAATATTTATTACTATTTTTTATAAGTGACGCAATTTCACCTAAAAAAAATTGTTTATTTTATTGGAAGCAAATGGGAAGGAAGTTTATTGTATGGTAAGCGAAGTTTTACAAGTTTTGCCATCATTTGGGAGCAGTTCGTCTACTGACGGGATAAGTGCGAGCGGTTCAATAAAAGATGTAAGACAAATAAATAATCTCCCTTTTTATATTAGAGCATTTAAAGATGTTTTAAATGAAGCTGCTACCGGAATATCTGCAAGAAATAGCGGTGAAGTTACAAACTTCAGCTTTTTAGGCGGAACATTATTGGAAAAATTTATTAACAATAATTTTACCCCTGAAACAAAAGATATTATTAAAAGTTTTGATAAAAGTTTGCTTGATTCAAAAGCTTCACAAAAAGCAATTGAAGAATTATTTGATTGTAAATTTCAAGTTAATAGCACGGGTAAATTAGCCTTAACAGCTTCAAAAGAAGCATTAAAAGCCAGTCCTATAAAATTAGCAGCAGGCAAAGTTGCAGCAGATATACTTGGTGTAACAACCAGATTTGGACTTTTAACTTCCGGTCTAACAGAAGCTCCTGATCTTTATAAATCTTACAAAAACGGTGATTTTTGCAAACAAACTGTCAGATCAACAACCAAAATTGGAGTTTCTACAGTTGCATTTGGCGTAATAGCTCATATTGCCAAAGAATTTGCTCCAAAGCCGATAAAAACTTTAATTATGTTTGGAGGCGCAATATCAGGAAGCATAATGGCAACAAAAGCAACTGACAAGCTTTTAAATAAAGTAATGGGTAAATCTATAAAAGCGCAAAATGAAGAAGCCAGAAAACGTTTTGCAGAAATGCAATTAATGGGCTTAAGTTAAATAAATATCCCTCCTCCTCCTAGATAAATATTCAATAACTACGGCTTGCAAAACAAGCCTTTTTTATTGCAAAGTATTTGAAAATAGTCATTGCGAGGCATAAAGTACTAGAAAATTGAATTTATTTGACTAACGAAGCAATCTTCCCATATACTAATTAAAGCTTTCATCTAATGAAGGAAAATTGCTTCGTTAGTGTAATTAATAGATTAAATACCATATTTATTGCCTCGCAATGACAACGCAATTATAATTAATTAGATTCACATAAAAAATAGAGAGAATAAAAAATGATTCCATTATCAAACATAAGAAAAGAACAAAAACAGGAAAATCAAATTAATATTGACTTAAACTGTGACCTCGGGCAAAGTTTCGGGGTATATAAAAACGATCAGGAACTTGAACTTTTACAATACGTAAGCTCTGTTAATATTTCCTGCGGCTCACATGCCGGAGATCCTGTAACTATAATGAATATGTTAAAGTTAGCAGCGGAAAACAATCTTGCTGTTGGCGCTCATATTGGCTATCCAGATATTCAGGGCTTTGGATATCGCAATATGTGCCTTAATGAAGAAGAAATTCAAGCTCTTGTAGTTTATCAAATAGGCGCGTTGAATTCTCTGGCAAAGCTGTATAATTTGACCGTTGAATATGTAAGACCTCATGGAGCTATGTATGTCCAGGCGGCAAAAGATTTTAAAACATCGCTTGCAATTGCCAAATCCATTGCAAAATACGATCCATGGCTAATTTATGTTGGAGCTCCCTGTCAAAATCTTCTCAAAGCAGGTGAAGAAACAAATATTAGAATTATTCAGGAAATTCAGCTTGATAAAAAATATACACCGGATGGAAATATCGACTTTGAAGCAGGTGATATAGTTGATCTTGATTATTCCTCAAAACTTCTTGAATCTGTGATTAAAGATTCTTCTGTTATTAATAATCAGGAAGGCAAAACAAAACTTGATATTAAAACAATACATCTTACGGTAAAATCAGCTATTTCAAATGAAATTGCGCAAAAAGCGAAAGAATTAATTCCCAATCCAATACCGATAACAGGAACTTGTGTCGCAGGAAATGGATGGATTTAAAAATACTTCAGCTTTACGAAAAAATATTGCTGTTCTGGTTTCCGGTAACGGCAGTAATCTTAATGCTTTAATAAATGCGGTAAATACGGGAAAAATCGTAAATGCAAACATTGCGCTTGTGATTTCCAATAAAAAAAGTGCAAATGCTTTAAATATAGCCAGAGATGCCAAAATCCCAACTTTTTATGTGGCAAGAGATTTATTTAATTCCGACGAGGAATATGATTTATTCCTGCTAAATAAATTAAACGAATATAGTACTGATCTTGTTCTTCTTGCGGGGTATTTAAGAATTATAACTCCTATATTTTTAAAAGCTTTTGAAAACAGGATTCTTAATATTCATCCGAGCCTGCTTCCTGATTTTGGAGGGAAAGGTATGTACGGAATGAAAGTTCATCAGGCAGTATTAAATTCCAAATCAGTTAAGAGCGGCTGTACTGTGCATTTGGTCACAGAAAAAATAGACGGAGGTCATATTCTGGCGCAATCAAGTGTGTCTATAATGCCCGATGACTCAGCGGAGATTCTTGCCGCAAAAGTTCTTGAAGAAGAGCATAAACTTTATCCTTTAGCGGTCAATAATTTTATTTCTACTATAATGTTAAATAACAATAGATAAAAGTAAACTCTAAATGAAAAAGACCTTCAAAATAAATAATAAATGGGCGAGCGAGTCGCCAAAGGCGACGGAAAGCGGATTGATGGCAGAGGCTGCAGGGGCGGCTATGCCGACCCGAAATGCCGTTTATCGCCATCAACCAAGCAGCGAGCCAAAAACTAACTTCATCCCCTTCCCTTAAGGGAAGGGGGCAGGGGGATGGGTGTCAAATAAATTATGGAGAAACTTAATATGAAAAAAATCAAAATTTTATTTTTATTAGCATTAACACCTTTTCTTGTATCATGTACAAAAGTTATTTCAAATCCCGACGTGCAAACACTTAATCAAAGAGCTGTCGAACTTATGAACAGCGGCGATGTAAAAGGAGCTATCGCAAGACTTGAATCAATAAACGACTTAAATCCCAATTTCCCTCAAAATCATTATAACCTCGGAGTCGCTTATTATAAAAATGAAGAATATGAAAAATCTGTTGAATCCTTAAAACTAGCCATTTCTCTCGATAAAAACATAGCGGATGCTTATTATACAATCGGGTTGGCATATCAGGATATGGCGGAAAAAGAAATAACAAAGCTTGATAAACCTGACAATGAAAAACAGGTAAACAATCAAGAATCCTCATCATCTGAAGCTTCTGAAAATCCTGAAGAAAAAAAATTAACCAAAACAGAAATTTTAGCTTTAGTCGTTGATAATTTAAAAAATTCTAAAGATTATTATACCCAATACACAACCCTGATAAGCAATTCTGACGAAAAAACAAAAATTGAAGAAGAAATAAAAATTATAGATGATGACATAAAAAAATACGAAGAAAAAATTTCTTCATCAAATAATTAAGATTTTTATAGATAAATTTAAAGGCGGCAATTGATTTGCCGCCTTTAAAATAAAATTATTTATTTTTTTCTTCTTCGAGCATTCGCACTTTTTCAGATAATCTATTTACTTCTGCCATTAATAATTTGATTTCATTGCCGAAATCATCTATGGATTCTTTTACATCAAACAATATACTTTCGATTCGATTACTCATATTTTTGACCTCAAACTTATTATTGAATTTTTACAACAAATCAATTCAAGTCGGGTTTATTATTTTTTAAATTTTTTGTTAACTTGTATTTTTTTTATTCATTTACAGCCCCTTTCTGTTTTTAATAAATCAACTTTGATATATACATTATACATATGATAATACAAAATGTTTAGTGTTTATTCAACATTTATTCAAATTTCACAAAGGTATATTAAGATAATTTTTTATAAGATATATCTTGATTTTGACTAAATTTCTTAACATTTCTTAATGATAGAACACTTAATCATCTTTATATCTAAATTATATATCACTGATTTTAATTTATGTTAAATATTAATGTTTTTATAATAATTCAGATTTTAGTTTTATTATTTTCCACACCCAACTGTTGAAGAATATAATTACGTGTCTGATGGGGTATTATGTTAAAACAGCCATCCCATATATTGGAATATTCTTTTTCTTTTGAAGCGCTTTTAAAATTATTATAAAGACAATATCCCTGTTCCCCGTCAGATTGAGAAACTACAGATTCCGGCATATAAAAATATCCGCAATTTGCGCAAACTTTTAGAGCAAATCCGTGGCTTCTGAGTTTTCCGATAAGTTCTTCCACAGCATAATTAATTCGGGGCTGTTTAGATGAGGTAAGCCTCTTATTGTTGAACATAAAAACAGCCTGAGAATATTCATCTGTTTTTATTATTTCTATTTTGCAGGGAAGCTCTTTTCTTCCGTTAGTAATTGTAGCGTCTACTGTGTGTTTATCATAATTTAATGTTTCGGCTTTTATTTTTTTCTTATTTTTTCTTATAGGTCGTGAATAAGAATTTTTTAAAAAACCTTTGAACATAGATTTTACGTACAATACAGGCGAAACAAAAATTAAAGCAATTGCGTTTTTATAATCATTAAATCCGCATCTTATTGTAAACATTGAATACCCGTCAGCAAGAAATTTAGAAGCCAATAGGCAATTAAGATACTTAAAGCTTACTAAGCTTGAAAAATAAGTTTCGGGATAACTTTTAACTATAAACATTAAAATAAGATTCCAGAATACAAAAACAGTATTTGACGGGTAAAAAAGCGAAAACATAAGTTCTTTTACGCCAAGATTGCTGCCGGAAAACAAAAGTGGGAAATTATTCCTGAATGTGATTAAAGATTTATATCTTCTTTCATAATCTCTTATTGCAATGCTTTTTAGTGTTTCATTCGTAGATTTTGTTACTGTTATTTCATTTGAGTACAGAACAGGAATTTCATTATTTTTCAGGTTAATAGAATATTCATATTCTTCATAGCCGTATTCTGTCTTTTTGAATTTAATTTTTTCAAGAATTTCCTGTCTTATTACAAGAAGCTCGGAATCAATTATATTCCCCAGTGAAGAATGAAATCTTCCATGTTTTATAACTCTGTTTCTTAATTTATTTCTAAAGTTTAATATCCTGTTGTAAAAATTATTTTTCTTTTTTAGTATTTCGCCTACTATTACAGGATTATAATGAACAGCAGTATTAACTTTTTGGAGAAAATCGCTTTTTATTTTACTATTCGCATTTAAAAACACAAAGGCGTTAGTATTTTCGCAGGCTAAAATCCTTTCAAAAAGCCAACTTAAAGCTTTAAATTTTCCCAGAGGTTTAGCTTCGGGATGCTCGCTGCTTATTCTCCATAATTTTGTTCCGCCTATTATTTCAAGAAGTTTTGTATTTTCTTCGTTACAATTATCAAGCAAGACATTTATGGAATATTTATATATTTCGTAATCTTGTTTTTTGAGGGATTCAATCAACTCTTTGACTTTGTGTGAATTATTATGAGAATAGATTACGACTGTTAAATTTTGCTGAAATTTAGACATATAGTCTTTTTTCGTTACATCAAACAGTCTTCCTCTGGAAGAATTGAAGATAATGACGAAGTTATAAACTATAAAATATGATAAATATATTAATATTACCCAGGATATTAAATCCACAAAAAACATAAACTAGCCTGATTTATTATATAAAATTACATCTATACTATATTTTTACCATAATAGCATGCCTGAAAGTTAACATTCTAAAAAGTTTAGCTTAACATATCTTAAAATTTTGTTTTTAAAAGAATTTTATTATTATAAAAAAAATAGTTCATAATTCTTAATTAATTGACTAAATTATTAAATATTTTTACTGAATGAGTCGAAAGAATATATATCAGGAAAAAATTTAATAGGGAGTACATATTTAATGAGCAAAAAAACATTTGAGCAGGAAATAATTTCTGCGGAAATTAAAAAACTTATTCATGACGTGGACAGATTTATTGTAAAAAAAGATTCTATTAAAAATGAATTGAGTGACCTGTGGAAACAATCAGTTCTGGGTTTATCGTGCAATAACTAACATCAGAATCAGCACGTTCGAATTTTGCGTTTAAAAGGTTTGTCATCAGGCAAGCCTTTTTTATTTTAATTTTATATCGCTCTTGTCAATGTTTTATAATACAATTTATAATTGGTAAAGTTATAAAGAGAAGAGTTGGGAAAAACGAAGGGAATTAGCGGATGAAATGTCCTCGCTGCAAAGAGGAAAATACTGAAAATTCTGTAGTTTGCGCACATTGTGGATTGAAACTAAAATTAGCCTGTCCAAGATGCAAATCTTTAAACAAAGTCGGTCAGAGTGTATGCTCTAACTGTAATTTAAGGCTTATAAGATTTTGTCCGCAGTGCAAAACTCCTAATTTTCCAAATGTTCCACAGTGCAGAAAATGTAATTTCGAGCTGTTAAAAGCCAAAAAACGCCCGCCTCAAGAAGCGTCTGCACAAAAACAGGTTTCTGCTCAAACAAAACCGACTAATCCCATCAAAATTCAAGAGAGTCTTGCTGCTACAACCGCAACTCAACAACCTGAAAAACAAATTTTACATGAACAACCACAACCGGCAAAAGCAATTCCGGCACAACAACCTGAAAAACCCGCAAAAAAGAATATACAGGAATTTTCAAGAGCCGAAGCTCATGACGCAATAATAAATGTTTTAAATAAAGCAGAACAAGGCTTAATAATAGACATATCTGCTCCTGACGGCGCAGGAAAGTCTACCCTGATTTCAAGCGTGATTCAATCTTTGCAAAATGATAAATTTGCTTGGTTAATAGGAACCTGTCAACCTATAAATCAGCTTTTACCTTATTCGTTTTTTCAGGATCTTTTTAAGTCTTTATTAGGTTTACCTTTATTTGTTTCAAATATTGATGAGTCAAGAGTTGCTTTAAATCAAATATTGGAAACAAATTTTGGTATAAGCGACCCTCATATAAATAACGTTTTACGGCGATTTTTATTTAATGCTTTCCATGAATGCTCTCCTGATATTAATGAAAACAGGACTGAACTTCATAATGCCATAAACTATGTGTTAGATAAAATAAATCAAAACTCAAATCTGGCAATAATTATTGAAGATTTTGAATATATTGACAATGCTTCGCTGGAATGCATAAAAACCCTTATAACTAAAGGTTTTTTGAGTAAAAAAAACTTTATAATAATCAATCACAATCAGAACACAAATTTGCATGAACAATTTCCGTTGGAAAACCTTCAAAGGAAAATAATATCAATTTCTTTAAAATCAATGACTCCCGAAGAAATGAACGCATCTTTATTAGGAATGCTTAATAATCAGGATATAATTCCTCCAAACATTAAAAACAAACTGTTTTATTGTTCAAAAGATGCTCCGTTATACATGGAACAAGCATTATGGTATTTATTTCAGACGGGCGCAATAATATCAAAAGACACTTCATTTTCTTTTAATCCACAAGCTGTAAATATTGAAATACCAACAGATCTTAATGAACTTATAGCCGCAAGAATAAAGCTTATAAGTAATTTTTCCCCTGATGCAACCAGAATAATAATGTCTGCAAGTTTATTCGGAATTAAATTTATTCCTGCTTTTGTACAAATGTTAGCTCAAGTAGAAGAACAGCAATTCAATCAATTAATACAAATGCTTTTGAATAATGGTATTTTTGCAGGGGTTGAGCAGTCAGGCATTAGATTTAAGCATGCATGGATATGGAAAGTGATTTATGAGCAGTTCTTTACGGAAGAACAAATTATTGATTGCGGAGCGAGATTGCTGGAATTTTATGAAAAATACACAACTAACATAAGCAATGCGGTTTTGGCGCGGCATGCCGAAGAAGCTCTACTTAAAAAAGAAACCTATATTTATTACAACCTGGCTGTTCAAGAAAGTATTTATCTTGGAGATCCTGTTACTTTAACCGATTATCAAAACAAAATTCTTGAATTATTACCTGAAACTGATCTTTCTGATGAACAAAAAAATGAACACAAATTAAATATTGAAGAACAAATCGGAAAAGTAAACTATGAATTTAATCCTCAAATAGCTATAGATTATCTTTCAAATTCTATATTATATGAAGAAAAACAAAATAATTTAGTTAAGGTAATTGATTTAACAGGTTATCTGGCTAGAAGTTGTGAGATTATAGGAGATTATGAAGGAGTAATTGAATGCTGCGATAAAGCATTATCCCTCATTGACAAAGTTAAATATCCTATAGAAATAATTTTATTGAATTATTACAAGCTTGAATCGACTTTTAACCTTGGACGATTCGAAGAAACAATAGTTAATGCAACTAATGAAGTACTTCCTTCACTAGATAAATACATAACAAAAAATAAAACAATTTCAGGAATAAGTATTTCCGATTTAAAAAATATTGAGTACGAAACTGAAATTATACTTGCAAAAGCCTTTGTATATCAAGGTAATAAGCAAGCACTTGAATTGACCTCAAATATAGCTTTAAAAGCTCAAAAAGAAAATCTTGCCGAATATGAGTTGCATGCATTATTGCTTCAAGCTTTATTTTCAACGATTCAGGGCAATTCTAAAAACTGCAATTCAATACTTACCTCCATAAAAGAAAAATTTGCAGATTATCCAACACCCGATAAATTCAAATTATATTGGTACTTTATAGCAGTTATCTCCAATATAACAAACGGTGATTTCCGGCAGACAAAAGAATTTTGTCATACGTCCATTACAATGGCAAATATTTTTAAAGAATATAATCTGTTAACTATACTAAAATTATTTTTAGGCAAATGCTATGAAGAATTCGGTCAATTTAGAGAAGCCTTTCTAATTTACGATGAAATTGTCAATTATTGTTCGGAAAACAAAATGGCTACAGGTGCTTTATTATCCTGGTATCTTGCTGCCAGCTATGAAGTAAGAACAGGAAATCAAGAAAAAGCCATTGAAATTGCAGAAAGAGCTATAGAAATTTCTCAAAAACCCAATATTGCGAATTTTTTAGCTGAAATTTTCATGAATAAAATTATTGCAAACGTAAGAACTATAAAAGGTGATTTTGAAGGCGCGCAGATTAATATTGAATCTGCCATTAATATTGCTGAAAGAAATGATTTAACAATGTGTCTTGTAGACTTATATATTGCTTTCGGACAAATTTATAAGCAAAGTGCCATTGTAAATCCCGAACAAGCTCCCAACAATGCAAATATAGCAAACAGGCTATATATAAAAGCGCTTTCTTTTGCGGAACAAATTGAAAATCATTATTTAAGCGCAAAAGCAGATAAAGAAATTTTAGAACTTAACAAATTCTGTCAGCAATCAGGAATAAAACTTGAAAACATCTATTAATGCTATTTAAAAATTTGTAAAATGGCATCTTCAAGCTCTTTAGCAGGCTTCGAGCTGTCTTTGAAGTTCTGAATAATTATTGAGAATGCAAAAGTATTTCCGCATTTATCGGTCACATAGCCCGTAATTGCGCTAACACCGGCATTTGTGCCTGTTTTCCCGAACAATCTTCCTTTTAGATTCAAAAGCCTGTTTTGCAAAGTCCCGATTTCTGCGGGTGTCGCTAAAGTACTTTTATATGCCGCAAAATTACTGATTTTATAAAGTTTTGTGAGGGCATTTGTCATCCAATTTGCGGTAATCAGGTCATTTTGAGAAACTCCGCTGGCATCAACTATTAAAATTTCTGATGTATCAACCCCAAGTTTATTATAAAAAGCGTTAAAAGCTTTTAATCCGTTTTCTATTGAGCCGGCTTGAGCTGTATATCGTCCTCCTGCAATTTTTAACAAAGTTTCTGCCGCGAGGTTATCGCTATTTTTATTTGTAATTTTTACTTCTTCCAATAGATTATGAGGTATTTCCGTTATCAAAATTGCATTTAAAGGAAGTTTTGCTTTTTTATATTGTCCTGAAAAATAAATTTTATTGTCTTTAATAGCTTTTGTAAGTTGGTATTTAAAGAAATTTTCGGGATTTGCGACAGGTATTATTTTATTGGTTACAGAGGAAATTTTTCCTTCTACATAAATAGTTTCAGCATTTTTCCATATTTTTCTTTCAGCAGAAATACTATTTTTATTCAAGGTTACAGCGTTATTGATTATTTTTACAGGATAATACGGGGAAATAACAATTTTAGGTTTTTGGTTTGGTAGAGTTGGCGAAATTTTTACTGTAATTAAATTTCTATTTAAGTTATATGCGTTATATTTTGGCATATATGGATTGTTTTCATCGTCCCACATCCAACCAACACCCCAAGGAATATTGTCAATAGCTGTATCATCAATTAATAAACTGCCACTAATTGCGTTATATCCTTTTGATTTAAAAGTTCTCAAAAGTTTTGAAATATCTTCTGCGGTTAACTGGGGATCACCGCAAAGTTTTAAATATATATTTCCTTTATTGTCCTTATAAATTCCTGTTGATAATTTATAATTAGCCCCCAAAACATTGAGGACTACAGGCGTTGTGAAAGCTTTTAGAGTTGAGGCAGGATGCAATAGAAGATTTGCATCTCTTTGATAAACTATTTTTCCGCTCTGAATCTCTCTTATGGATACTGAAACTATTGAGTTTTTGGACAATTTGCTGTTATTTATAGTGTTATTAATTGAATTAAAAGAATAATTTGATTCATACCCCGACAAAAAGACTGTTGAAAGGAGGAATATGGCAAATACTAAAAGAAATTTTTTATTAAAATTCATAAATTTAGCTCCTTAAAAGAAGATTAAGTTCATTTTCAGACAAATCCAGCGTATGAGTAAAAATATTTGCTCTGTGTCCGTCTGTTCCGCCTGTCTTTAAAATGTTTGCTTCTTCGCAAAAAAGAGCTGTCACCTCAACAAGTTTATGAAGTTCCTCGCTAAAATGCCGCATAGTATAAAAATAATTTGATTCTACGAAGATTGCTCCTTGAAAAACAGAATCTTTCAAAAGCAAATACAAACCTTCCTGCCTAAAATCCCTATTTTTTGTAGGAAATACTTTTGATTCGTCGATTTTACTTAAATGAATTCTTCCGGGNNGTCGGGCTGAATTTAGATTGCTTACCTTCGAAAAGTTTTTCTATTTCTTCTCTATATTTTATCAATTCCGGTGTTTTTTTATATTTTTTGAAAATATAATGCTTAATAAAGTCAAAAAACGCCATACTTCCTGCGATTTTAATGAGAACATGAGAATTTTTTACCGTTTCCCAACTTTCATTAATCCCAAATCTATTGAGTTTTAAAAGAATTTTTTGTGCTTCATCATTTCTGGAATTTTTGGTATTTTGCAGGAAATTATTTAAATCCGCATCATATGGATTTATGCAATAGCCCATTAAATCTGTTACCAGAGGGTTTTTTAGGATTTTTTCATTATCTAGCTTGACACTGAACTCAATACCCGTAATAAATTTTATATCTTTAAACTTATTAGGATTTTCAGCGATTAATTTAAGTGCTTTTTTCGTTCCCTCCAAAGAATCATGATCTGTTATGGAAATCACAAAAGAAGGCAAATCATTGTTTATTTTGGATTTTACATTTTCCGCATAAACCACAGCCTGATTAAGTAGTTCTTCTACAGTCAATCTTCCGTCAGATTCAATAGTATGCATATGAAGATTTATGCGAAAAGTTTTATTCAGGACGTTTTTATACAATTCGTTAAAATTTTCCGACAAAAAATCGCCCGTATAGAAGTTTTCAGGCTTATATTTTTTTATAAGACCTATAAATTCAGCAGGAGCTACTACAGATGCCAAATTTTCTACCGGACAGCAAAGATTTTCCGCTAATTTATTTTTGTATTCGCAGTCTATATTATTATTTATAGTATAATTTTTAAATTTAATCTTTGAAACCATTTTATATAATTAACTTTTATTATAAATATAAGTTAATTATATCCAGGTATCAAGTCCGGCTTTTTTTAAAAAGTTATGAAATTCATTATCCATTGAGTTATCAATTTTTGAAGAATTACCTTTATATCCTTGCCACGTCCATACTTCTGATTTAGCTGTATTTTCTGAAACATTATCCAGTTTATAAGATGCATCTGTTAATTTTGTGAACGCTTTATCAATTACTCTCACTGTTTCAGCTGTTTTTGAGTGAGGGACCCTAACATGAACTGCTGCAAATGAAAGATTGTTTTGAACTTGCATAATTTTTTCTCCTTTTATTAATTTAAATTATTTTTTAAACTTTTAACTATATAAATCATGTAAACTATACAAACCATGTGAAGAAAAAAAATTGCTTTAATTTAATAAAATTTTATTAAATCACCTGACGTTAATTTACTGTTTGAAGATATAGTATAATTTTTATATGAAAACAAAGCTTACAATTGAAGAATCGCTCAAATTGATTCCTGATGCATCGGGTGTCTATCTAATGCACGATAAAAATGATGAAATAATTTATATCGGCAAAGCTAAAAACCTTAAAAAGCGTGTAAAAAGTTATTTTCAAAAAAATCATGATTCTGCAAAGCTTGTTATCATGATTCCACAGATTATCAGGTTTGATTTTATAATTACCGACTCGGAAGTTGAAGCTTTAATTCTGGAATCGCACCTTATAAAAAAACATAAGCCGAAATATAATGTTCTTCTTAAGGATGATAAACGGTTTCCATGGTTTCTAATCACAGACGAAGAATATCCCCGCATAATAGTTACCAGAAAAGCCGACAAAAAATTTCAAAAAGGCAAGTATTTTGGACCTTACACCAATGCGCGCGCCATGTATTCAACTCTTGAGCTTATTAAAAAAATGTTCCCTCTTAAACAGTGCAAAACTCCGCGTTTTAAAGACCGTCCCTGTATGTATCATCAAATAAGCAAGTGCCTTGGTCCTTGTCAAAAGCTGGTTTCATCAGAAGATTATAAAGAAGTGGTCAAACAGGTTGAAATGTTCCTTTCCGGCAAACAGACAGAACTTATAGCTGAACTTAAGCAACAGATGGAAATTTTTGCGGAGAAACAGGAATTTGAAAAAGCTGCGCGTTACAGGGACAGCTATTTTGACGTGATGAAAGCTGTCGGAAAACAAAAAGTGGTTTCAGAAAATACTGACATAAATCAGGATATAATAGGCTTTGCGCGTGATAATGCAATAATGAGTATTGCACTTTTAAAAGTCCGCGACGGCAGGCTTATTGCAAAAGAAGACTTTGATATCAGACTTGATGAAATTCATACGCCTTATGAGGCTTTAATTACGTTTATTCAAGAGTATTATCAGCTTGTTGATGTATCAGAAATCCCAAAAGAGCTTCTGCTTTCAATTGAAATAGAAGAAGATGAAAATAAAATTATTAAAGAGTGGCTTACTTTAAAAAAAGGTTCAAAAGTTAATCTTCTTACCCCAAATATAGATTCTCACACTTCTACCAGAATGATAATGAAGCACGAACTTGTTGAAATGGCTAACAAAAATGCAACTTCAACTCTTGAAAGCTTAAAAATCTCTGAACTGGCGAGTTTGCAAAACGATTGGAACGAAATCGGTTGCTATATTCAAGAAAAGCTTAATTTACCCAATTTTCCCAACAGAATCGAATGTTTTGACATTTCACATATTCAGGGAACAAATACTGTCGCAAGCATGGTCGTTTTTATCAATGGAAAACCTTTTAAAACAGAATATAGAAAGTATAGAATAAGAACTTTAAAAGAAGGACAGACAGATGATTTTGCTTCTATGAAAGAAGTTATAAAAAGACGTTATCAAAAGCTTTTAAGGGATAAAGAACAGGCATTTCCTGACCTAATAATTGTTGACGGCGGAAAAGGACAACTTTCCTCCACGATGGAAGCCCTCGAAGAACTGGGGCTTGGTAATATGCCAATAGTTTCCCTCGCCAAGAAATTTGAAGAAATTTATCTTCCCGAGCAGTCTAATCCTGTAGTTTTTCCTACCAATTCAAAAGCGTTGTTTCTTTTCCAACAGGTAAGAGATGAAGCTCATCGTTTTGCAGTTAGCTATCACAGAAAATTGCGTGAAAAAAATGCTATAAAATCCATACTGGATGATATTTCCACACTACAAATTTCGCATAAAAAATTACTGGTGGAGCATTTTGGGGATATAAAAGGGATTATGGATGCAAACAAATCAGAATTATCGCGTATAATAGGAAAAACCCATGGGACAAAGGTTTATAGTTTTTTGCATAAAAAAAAGCCTCCTAACTAGGAGGCTAAAAGAAAGGAAAAATTATTTTATGTCTAAAATTATGACTACGGAATCTTTATTTTTCTTCATGCATTACAAGAATATTTCCATTTCCTGTCGTTTCAATATCATAATTTTTCATAAAATCAACAAGCATATTTTTGGCTTCCGGTGACTGGCAAACCATTCTTGTATTAGGATCAACATTTTGCTCTAATTGTTCTCCAAATTTTGTAGGCAAGTTTGAAATATTATCTTTTTTTATCTCTATCGCACTGTCTGCATAATCAGATAAATTGCCTAAGTCTCTCCAATAAGCATCTTTTCCATCTCTATCCTGAGCTATCCATGTTTTCATTTTCAGAGTTTTAATTTTATCCATATCATCTTTGGTAATATTTTCATCAATATATTTAAGTTTATTAGATAGTGGCGATGCAGGATTTTCTAACTCGTCCAACACACGGATATTTGCATCAGCATTGTCTATTTTATTTGCTTTTGCTTTATTTTCGATTTCAAGGGAAACAAAAGCTTGCTTTAATTCAGTTGTATGTTGATTACCTTCTTTGTTTAATAATTGCTCAAATTTGTCTTTGCAGCGACTTGTAAATATACTGTCTGAATCAGGATTAAGAACTTTTTGCATTACAGGGAAAAATTCTCCGCCAAAATCCATTCCTTGTCCCGATGGTATTATTTTACCCAGAATATTAGCTACATCTTTATGAATTAAATATATACCTGTACTTGCCAAAGCCATAGGATCTGTACTTATTGGAGTTTTGACTGCTGATTCTGCTGCAAGGTTTTCGCTCTCAGGTTTTTCTATAAATTTTGTTATATTGGGCATATAATCCAGACCATTATTCTCAAATGAATCATTGTCTACGGCTATTAACCCGAATTTATTAACTGTCGCATGTGGAGGCATTGGCTTAGCTATAATAACAAGCCCTGCGTTATTATCTTCACTAAATGATTTTGCCAGTCTTGAAAAATCTATATTGTGGACATGGTCTGCCATAGAAATAAATAAATGATTGTCTTTTGGAATTTTATTATCTTTGATTGCGGCACTTGTTGCACCGGCTGTATTTTGATCTATGCTTCCTTTAAGCATAAGCAGTTTGCTATCATTATTTCCTGCCTGATAATCACCTTTTCCACTTTCTATGTTGACATTGGCTTTGTTTTCTTTTAATTCATCGACTTTTATAAGTCCGCCGTTAGCTATTGAAGCAAGAGCTAAATCTATAAAGGTATATTGTGAAGCTACCGGAGTAACAGGCTTGTTTATTTTCTCAGGGTTTGGGTTAGCATAAATGAATCTGGAGCCTACTCCGCCTGCTAAGAAAACTGATGTGAGATTTTTACATAAATTTTGTACATTTTCATCACCGGCATATTTGCCTTTTAATTCGTCAGATACAAGGTCTTTTGAAGTATTATTTATAAAATTTTCTACTCCGTCATCTGTAGCTTTAGGATGTTTGCATTGTACCGTTACAAGCGATGGCGTGCCCGCAAAGCCTATTGAATTATTTCTGCCGCTAAAAGCCGGAGTTTTAGTCGGTTTTTCATCAGAAGAATCCGCAATTTTAATAAAAGCTGTTTTATTTGTAGCTTTTTCTTTAAGCTGCATTTTATTAGGACGTTCCATCTTTATTGATAATTTTTTATTATCTTTTGTTTGAGAAATTACAATTACCGGTGAAAGACTGCCTCCTTGCTGGATTTCCAGGCCTATTCGAACGTCGTTAATTTTGCCAAAATTATCATCAGCGACAATACTTCCAACAGGTAGTTCCTTTGGAATATCCTTTTCTACTTCATCTCCGGTTTCTTTGTCTGTTATCAGTCCTTTTTCCGTCCAATTTTTTTTAATTGTTGCTGTATTACCATCTTTTGATATTGTATATTTAACTGCTTTAGAACCTTTTCCTACATTGATTTCTGTACCATCAGCATCCATAATATTATCAATTACATATTTACCTTCAATTACTTTTAACTGTTGACTGTTTCCAAAAGCAGGACAAAGAACCCTGTTTTTTAACGCTTGAGCTCCTTGAAAGCTGATAATTTGCTTTTGGAAATCTCTTGATTCTTCTTTTTTGCAACATATTTGTTCGTTCTTAAGATCGTTACGCTTTTCTGCTAACAGTTTAACCTGATTAAAATCCTGAACTCTGATACTCATGATTAATAGCTTCCCTTTCAAAAAATTATTTATAAGCAAAGATGTAAAGTAAAATTTCCAACCTATTAATTTAAAGGTTGGTAAATTAAAAAATTGACAAACTTTTTAAATTTTTTTTGAGAAATGTTACAAAAATTAATATTAACTATGAATAAACAAACGGAGGTCCGCTTTTAATTTCTGTCAGGACATTTTCTTTCATTTTTTTAATGTCATCTTTAGAAAACGGGTTTTTGATTTTTTCCCTATAATCATCCATTAAAGGCTGAATATAACTGTCTTTCTTCTTATAAAAGTTTTTTAACTCTACTTGAACAAGTTTGTCTTGAAGGTCTACTTCTGTTTTTGCGTTTGCTTTTTCAACGCGTGTTTCTTTTATCCCTTCAACGGTTTTCTCCCCAACATACCCGAGTGCAGCCGAGGAACACAAAAGAAGCGCCAAATTTCTTGTTTGTGGCGTTGGATTTAATACATATGTATAAATAAAAGAAGTTACATCACTCACAACAGAGGAAAAACTTGTTTTTCCGGGTATTCCGCCCATCATTTCGGGAGCAGCCTGAAATACTGAATCTTTACCGTTTGATTTTTGCCATTCTTTCATAACAAAATGCTTTGTTTCAGGCGATATTTTTGATTTTTGAAGTGTTTCCCTTATTTTCTTTTCAGGTAAATTCGCCAAATTCTCGCTTAATTTTTGTCCCGCTTCGGTTTTTATAGTTTCAAGATGTTTTGCGATTGAGCCTATATTTTTTAATATAGATTTTGTAAATAACACCGATAATCCTACTGTTGCCACACCCAAGGCTGAATATAAAGCGATTTTGCCTAAAGAATCTTTTTTATTTTCTTTATTTTCTTCGCCCTTAAAAGAAATTTGTTTTTTAAGTTGAGCAAAACTTGGTTTTTCAGAATTAGTTGAATAATTATCATATTTGTTTAATTCAGCGGATTTTTGCGACATTAAACTCCTTATTATTTGATTTTTGCCTGAAAAACTTCTTGTTTCGATATCAATGAGCTTTTCTTCCTTATCACGTTTTATATCCGCAAACTGTTTTTTGACAAGTACTTCTTTGACGCCGTCTACTACGTTTTTCATAATAAAACCGCTTGCAGAGGTTGCAAAAACAGCTGTTGTCGCAAGCAAAGATTTTATTGAGGGGTCT
>DNRP01000043.1:2962-40400 GCA_003499955.1 Cyanobacteria bacterium UBA9971 | reverse complement strand
AAGAAACAACTTCGTCGAAGGATTTGCGGATTCTGGCGGGTTTTTCTGCGGTTTCAGCAGGATAGCCGAGAAGAAGTAAAGTCATAATAGTCATATCTTCAGGCAAATCAAGAGTTTTTCTTGTCAGTTCATAAACTTCCGGAACTGAACCTGTTAAATCGTTCCCGATTGCTCCTACTATACAGCTTTCTACTCCGTGAGCTTTTGCTTCGAGAGTCATATAAGCTATAGAATAAGTCAATTCTTCAAGCGTTCTAGCCATAACAGCATCTTCGCTAATCAAAGTCGGATTAAAAATCGGACTGTTAAGCAGAATTTCTATTCTTTCTTTCGGGAATCCGCGTTTTTCCATAGTATCCCTGAAAGTTTCTTTTTCCCACGCGCTTTTATCCCCACAGCAAACCACAACAACAGGCGCATTCTCGACATGTTTCTGTCCGTGTGACAGTTGTGACAAAAGCGTTTTATTTCTGGCATCGCTTACCACTATAAAATGCCACGGCTGTGTGTTTATCCACGATGGGGCAAGTCTTCCCGCTTCGAGGATCTCTTTCAGCACTTCATCGGGAATTTGTTTATCTAAAAAATTTCTTACGGAAAATCTTTCCTGTATTTCTTTCAAGACCATTTTTGACTTCTCCTTTTTGTTTTCTATTGTCATCCTGAGCAAAGCGAAGGATCTATCCAATTAACAACATTTGTTTCAATTCCATGATGGACAGATTCTTCGGGCTAAAGCCTTCAGAATGACAGTTTGACTGATTATGGCTGGATAACATCAGTTTTTATCGGCGTAGAATCAACACCGTAAGTAAAACCAATGTTCTGTAATAGTTTGTACGCCTGAAAACCCAACTCGGAAGTCGGTTGCGAGCTTACCACATCAACAAGATTTTCGACGGCTTCTCTTTTTTGTCCGTCGTGTATATAAATTTGCGCCTGTAAAAACCAAATTTTATCTCGCATAGTCGCAAATTTTATCGCCAGATCTCTTTCAATATTCGCCTGCGCATCTGCATTATCAACTTTTTTAAGCGTTTTGAAAAGGTCAGTGTGATATTCCGCCGCATCAGAAACCCATTGATTAACGGTATTAAGCGTTTGTTTGGCAGCCGCATAATTGTTGGCTTTTATGTAAGCTTCTGTTTTTTTTATTGAATTTTCCGCATAAGCCGTGCCAAGCGTGTTTTTTACATCATTTGTTATTTTTATAGAAGCCTTCTGCTGAAGCTGTCCTGTTTCTTGAGCATAGGCAAAATTTGACAGTGCCAGAAAAATTGTTAAAATTAAAGCTGTTTTTTTCATCATGTTATCCTTTTTAGAACAATAGTACGTCTACAACATCGCCTTCGTACAAAGCCGTGCAGTCAGCACAAATTTTGATAATTCCGTGCGATTTTACAAGAGTTGAAAGAAATGATGACCTTCCTGTAAATGGATAAGCAGAAGTAGTTCCGTTATCAAGCTCTCTAAGTCTCACTCTTACATAATCTTCTTTGCCTTCAGGTGATTTAATATTCTTTGTAAGGATTGCTTCGATTGATGGGGTGTCTTTTGCTATTTGCCAGAAAGATCTCGGGTCGCCTGATAGTTTCCTGAGAACAGGTTTTGCAAACACATGGAAACTTGTAAGACTTGAAACAGGATGCCCCGGCAATCCGATGACAGGTTTTCCGTTCACTATTGCAAGCAAAACATGTCCTCCCGGCTTCATTGCGACACTGTGCGCCAATACTTTTGAACCTTCGATTTCTTGCAAAGCTCTTAATGTATAATCTTTTGTCCCCGTTGAGCATCCGCCGGAAATAATTACCATATCAGATACTTCAAGAGCTTTTAAGACAGCCTTTTTTACCAGTTTTAATTCGTCTCTGACAATACTTGCGATTTTACCGATTCCACCGAGTTGTTCGACGAAGCCTCTTAACACATAACTGTTTGAAGAGGTTATTTGTGTAGGTTCAGGTTCAATATCAATAGGAACCAGTTCATTTCCTGTAGGAATAATCGTTACTCTTGGTTTTTTGAAAACTTTTATCTGCCTGTAGCCAAGCCCTATGATTCCTCCGATATCTTGAGGACGGATTTTTCTTTGCTTAAGTATAAAAACATCTCCTGCTTTAGAATCTTCAGCTTTTTTTGCTACCTGACAACCTGTTACGACACTTGCAAAAACCTTTACTTTTTTTCCCTCTGTCAAGGTATCTTCAGGCATAACCACGGAGTTTGTGTTTTCAGGCATTATAGCGCCTTTAGAAATTTTTACGGTTTCTTTGGCAGAAACAGTAAACGTATTTGTGTTTCCGACATTCGCTTCGCCGATTAACTTAAGAGTTACAGGAGTATTGGTATCTGCTTCGGCAATATCTTTTGAATTAACGGCATATCCGTCAATCAGCGCTTTGTCCACCGCAGGTAANNTCGTATTTTACCAGAATATCTTCATATAAAATTCTTGCCAGTGAATCTTCAACGTTAATAGTTTCTGATTCAAGAATAAATTGTGAACTTTCTTTTAAATAATTATCTAATGCCAAATCTACTGGCTGTTCCAAAAACAATGATTCCGTCATATAACTGCTAAAACCTCTTTTATCTTACTTAGCGCTCTTGGCTAATAAACGTTAATACTTTTCTTTATGCTGTTTCCCAAGTATGATTATATTATATAAACGGGGTTTGTGTTAATTTAAATCAAACAGAGTATTAACTTTTAATTAAAATGAAAAGTATAATACGAGAAGCCTTTGAGTGTATCTAAAGGAAAAAGAGTTTAATGCTTGAATCAAAAACACATGAAGTTACGGTCGACATAGTCATCTTTACAATTCGGAAGAAAAAACTTGAAGTTCTTCTGATTCAAAGAGGACAAGAACCGTATAAAGATAAATGGGCAATTCCGGGAGGTTTCGTCAGATTGTCTGAAAACCTTGATGAAGCTGCTAAACGTGTTCTTTATGAAAAAACACACGTTAAAGATGTTTATCTTGAACAATTGTATACTTTCGGTGATCCCTATCGGTATCCTAATGCTAGGGTTATAACAGTAAGTTATTTTGCTCTTATAAGATCAGATGATTTAAAGCTTGAATCAGAACAAGGACTTAATATTCAACAAATTAACTGGCATTCTATATATAGCTTGCCAGAGCTTGCTTTTGACCACAAAGATATTCTTAGTGTTGCAATAAGAAGACTCAGAGAAAGACTGGAATATACGCCAATCGCGCACCAGCTTCTTCCTAAGAAATTTACTTTGACCCAGCTGCAAAAAACTTATGAAGTTATTTTAAATACAGATTTAGACAAAAGAAATTTCAGAAAAAAAATGATTTCTCTTGGAATTTTAAACGAGTACGAAGAATTCACAAAAGCTTCTTCTAAACGTCCTGCAAGACTTTATGATTTTAATGAAGAAACAATCAGCTCACAATCAGGTTTTGTAGCTGACAATTAGTTAAAGAAAAACCTGAACTATTCTACTTTACTTATCCTCAAAACAAGTTTAAAATTGTTTTGAGGGACAAAAATGACTTAATAATAGAAAAAATAAGTAATTTAAAAGATTTTCGGCATACCTTAATGTTGGCTTTTATCGCTTTAACAGGAGGTATTAGTACAATATTTGTTTATTTAGCTGATATAAAAACAAAAAATGAGTTTATATTTCGGATTTCTGCTTTTACTATTGGCTTTATCGTTGACATAATATTATTTTTTCTTATTCGAGAAACAAATATAGATATACAAGCAATTTTAAAACAACAGGAGAGCGATAATAATGGATAATTTACACTTAACAGCTTTTATCATAGGAGCAAGCGGTTTATTAACAATAATGTTTCTGTGGCTGGGTTTACTTATAGATTTTAAAAAAACAAGGGAAAAAGTTTAGAATAAACTCATTTAATAATCTTATTCGTCTGTTTTCGGTAATGGCGGGGTTAAAATCTTTTCTACGGGAATTATAAAATTAAATGTAGATCCATTGCTTAATTTGCTTGTAAACCAAATATTTCCGCCTAAAATGTCTAGAATTTTTTTGGTTATCGCTAATCCTAAGCCTGTTCCGCCGTATTTTTTTGTCATTGTTTTATTAGACTGATTGTATTCGTCAAAAATTATTTGTTGGTCTTCATCTGCAATTCCAATGCCTGAATCAGCTATCGAAAACAAAATATATGATTTTTCCGTGAAATAATGAACAGGATAAATACCCATATTTTTAACTGTTTCCATATCAGGATGTGACAGGGCTAATTTTATTAATCCGACATCGGTAAATTTTACGGCATTTGTGTATAAATTTAATAAAATTTGTCTTAGTAAAGCTTCATCAGAATAAATATTTTTTCTTTCCAATTCGCTAAAATCAATTTCAAAACTTATATTTTTTTCTTGTATTAAATGATTAATATTGTTTTTTACTGATTCAACAATTTCTGTAACATCAAAAACTTTGTAGTCGGGTTGGATTTGTTCGGTTTCTATTTTTGACAGAACAATCATATTATCGAGCAGTGCAAGTAAATTATTAGCGTTTTTGTTAATGATAGAAATGTATTTTTCCTGTTTTTCGTCCAGTTGTTCGCAAACACCGTCCAACATTCCCTGAGAAAAACTTATAATTGAATGAACAGGTTTTTTAAGTTCGTTTGAATGAGCAGCCATAAATCCGCTTTTGTTTTGGGCTATTTTTGAAGCTTTTTCATATTCCAGCAATAGTTTTTCTATCACTTTCTGGCTTTTGGTTACGTCTTTGATGGAAATAATAGTTTTTCCGTCTTTATTAAGTTCACCGCAGGCAATTTCAATTATTATATCGTCGCCGTTTCTATTTTTTGCATTTATAATCTGACTTGTTTTTTCAAAAAGTGATTCATGTATTTTTTCAATACAGTTGTCAAAAAGTATGGCGATATTTCTGCCGGTGATTTCACTTTCCAGATAACCAAAAATACTTTCGGCTTTTCTGTTCCAGTCGACTATATCATTAAGCGCGTTTATAATAATAATCGCATCAGGATAAGAATCAAGCTCCATTGGATTTGAAAATTTTTTTATAAAATCAGTTATATACATAGCTACCCTTCAAACTCAAAAACTGTTTTGCGATAGAATTATTCTAAAATGCAAAACAGTTTTTGGCAATTTTTTTACTAATTTTTCAACTTTTAGTTAGTCGCTGTTTACAGCGAGATTCAATCTCATTTTAAATGATTCGGTTTCAAAGAGCTCACCAACGCTGCAAGCAATAACTTCGCACAGTCTGTCCATATTATCGTAAGATGGCTGTGTTCTGCCGTTTGCCCAGGAATAAACGGTTTGCTGCGGTAAACCCAATTCTTTTGCTAGCCTGTAAAGACTCCAGCCTTTTTTTGTCCTGGCTACTTCCTTAATGCGTATTTTCAAGGTTCTCACCCGCTCTCTCTATTTTTACACTAACTCATTCACAGTTTATAACTGTAGAGGTCAACATACATAATGTATACTCGACATCTCTGTATATCATTATAATAGTAGTGTAAATTTTAAGATACTTATGCAAATATATTTCATATTAAAATATGAGTATTATATTAATAATTGTTTGTATAAAATTAAGAATTATAATTAAGTACCAAATGAAACCGGTTATTTGAATAATTAATAAAAAAATTAGTGTTTAGATTAAAAAGATGATAGAGGACAAATAACTTCATATAAATACATTAGAAAATAAAAAAATGGATTGATAGTATGGTTATTAATCATTACAATAAATAAAGAAAGGATTTAAAAGAGGTGAGCAGAATGAAAAAAATAATTATTTCATTAATACTGGCTGTTTCATTTGTTACTTCGGTTTATGCAGCAGGAGTATCTCCTCAATTGAAATATGCAATAAAACAATATAAAAGTAAGAATTATATTGGAGCAATGCAAACTTTACAGGGGGTTACAGATAAAGACCCCGGAAATGCTCTTGCCCATTATTATTTAGGTATGTGTTATGTGCAAGTTGGTGATACTACGAAAGCTGCTACTGAATATGATATGGTGATTACTTTATCTCCAAATTCNNAAAAATTCAGGAAAAAAATATTAAAACTATTATTGAGAATGTAAATAATAAAAGAGAAAACGATCCTGCTATTTATAACAGGATTGAGAATCTGGAACCCAAAAAATCTTCTTCTGATGAAAAGCCGACACAAGAACAAATTACAGAAGCTCTGGAAGTTTTGAAAAAAGCCGGAATTAATCCTGCTAATGCTACTAATTCTTATATGGCAAATATGCAGGCTTCNNGGTGGAAATAATATGAATGGCGGCAATTCAATGAACAATATGCTGCCGATGTTAATGATGATGCAAAACGGACAGGGAAATAATAAAGTTGATCCCGAAACAATTCAGGTTATGATGTCACAGATGATGATGCCCGGAATGATGAATCTGTACGATAATAATAACAATAATAATTAATAAATTATGAGTATCTCTAAAAATATACTAATCACAGGAAGTTCAGGAGGAATCGGGGCTAAAATAGCTGAAAAACTTTCTTCTTCGGGACACAATGTTTTTTTGACGGGAAGAAACGAAGAACGGCTTTTAAAACTTGCTGTAGAAATAAAAGCAAAAGGTTTTTTAGCAGGATGTCTTATAGAAGAAGATTTTCCTGAAAAACTTTTAAATAAAGCCAGTAAGAATCTGGGACATATAGATGTTTTGATTAATAACGCGGGTGCTTATTTATGGTCGCCTGTTGAAAAAACCTCAAAAGATAATGTTAAAAAAAGCTTAAGTCTTAATTTACGTGTTCCTTATGAATTATGCACGCTTGTTGTGCCTGATATGAAGAAAAACAAATGGGGACGAATCATAAATATAGGTTCTATTAGCGGAGCGGTCGGAGAAGCAAACGCATCTCTTTATTCGGCGGGAAAAGCGGGTTTAATCGGGCTTACAAAATCCCTTGCGTTAGAGCTTGCAGAATATGGCATTACTGTTAATGTTATAAATCCGGGGTGGGTAAAAACAGGTCTTACTGATGATTGTATTGAATCGGGCAATATTGAAGAGCAGGAACAGTTGGATATGATTCCTCAAAAGCGTTGGATTGAGCCTCAAGAAATAGCTGATCTGGCGAAATATTTGATTTCTGATTCTGCTCAAGGAATTACCGGACAGTCTTTAAACCTTTGTGCAGGCTTGAGTTTAGGGTAATTTTCATTCAATATCAGGCAAATGTTTTGCCCAATCATCTCCTAATTTACTAAAAAACTGATGGGCTTCCATAACATCATCATAGGTTATAGGGGAGTCATCAGCGTTTAAGGAAATTGGCATATCTGTATTTTTTGTAGTATCTTCAGCAAAATTAAGACTTTTTTTGTATTCAGCGCGATCAATTCCAAGAATAGCAAGCCCTAGGTTTTTTCCGCATTTGGCGCATGTTATTCGGACAACAATATTATTTGATTCCTGCCTAACAAGTTCAATAGAGTCATCTTTGAAAAATTCATGACAATTTGCGCATTTTACGTGAGAAAAAAATTCATTTATATAATTCAAATATTCCATATCAAAGCCTAACCTGTCATTGCGAAACTTGTGAAGCAAGCCGTGGCAATCTAATATCTATACTTATATTATGTCATTAATTAACAGTTTCAACAATTTTTTATCTATTTTGNNNNGAAGTTAATTTAATAGACATTTTGTATTCGCCTACAATATTGATTGGTTTATTGAGGGAAATATTTCTTCTGTCAACTTCAACGCCTGAAATAGCAATAACTTCTTCAGCGAGTTTTCTTGTGGTGACAGCACCGAATAATTTTCCGCTTTCACCTGCTTTTGTNNAATTCTGCAAACTTATAAGGCAAAAGGTAATTTCTGGCATGACCGTCTTTTACATCTACTATATCTCCTGATTCACCGAGAGATTGTACATCTTTTTTAAGGATAACTTTCATTTTTCCTTTTTTCTCCTGACTATTTATTGTACTTATACATTCCAATTATTTTTTTTGAACCACATTCAAACCCTAGCTTACTATAAAAGTTTTTTTTATCCAACTCTGAATATAAAGTAATTAATGGTATATCATAATCGTTTAGTTTAGTCAGCATGGAATTTAATAATAATTTACCTATGCCCTGTTTTTGATAAGCAGGAAGGATTGAAAAATCCCAGATTGTAACGCTAAAAACACCGTCACCGGTTGCCCTTGCCAACCCGACCAGTATTTCACCAATCCATGCCGAAGCCACAAGAAAACTTCCCTCAAGTGATTTTTTAATTTCGCAACATTCCCGATGCTGCCATCCGACAGAAAGATAAAGCTGCTGGACAAATTCAGGAGGAATATTTTTGTCGTATCTGATTTTTATTTTGTTTAAAAAGTCTTTTTTAAGCGAAACTGTTGATTTAAGCACTTTAATTCTATTTTTTTGTTAACACCAAAATAGATTCTACATGGTAAGTATGACAAAACATATCAACCGGCTGGATATATTCAGGAATAAAATCCTCGCTTAAAAGTTTAACATCTCTGGCTAAAGTAGATGGGTTGCAGCTTATATAAATTATGTATTTTGCCGCAAGTTTTTTAATTGATTCGATGACTGATTCAGAGCATCCTCTTCTTGGCGGGTCAAGAATAACTATATCAAAGGCTTGAGGCTCTATTATTATGGGTTCTTCATCTTCGTTTTCAGGCTTTTGCTCGCCACCCGTCATTTTTTTCAGGACTTCATCCGCATTGCCTTGAATAAAAGTAATATTTTCAATTTTGTTAAGTCTTAAGTTTTCCAGCCCGTCATTTACGGAACTTTCACTTTCTTCTACCGCTGTAATGTTAGACGCTAAATCGCTTAAAAACATGGAAAAACTTCCTGAACCCGCATATACATCAAGAATAGAAGGTTTTTCAAAATTGTCATGCTGAATTTTTTTGTCATCCTGAGGCAACGCCGAAGGATCTGTCCCATTGGGTATAATAGCAGTCTTCGTATGCTGGACAGATTCTTCGCTAGCGCTCAGAATGACAGTATCGCTAAAATAACCGGAAACCTTATCCTCTACAATACCACGCACTTCTAAAAACATTTTCTGAGCGGTAAGCGGATTTACCTGAAAGAAACTTTCTGCGGAAATATGGAAAGTTCTTCCCTCCAGTATTTCTTCTATATAATCTTTGCCTTCGATAAGCTCTGTTTCTTTTCCTAAAATAACATTTGAATGTTTAGTGTTGTAATTTACCAGAACGCCGCTAATAGCAGGAAATTCGTTTTTTACCGCCGCGCAAAGTTTTTTTAATTCCGGTAAAAAATCCACTTTATTTGGGGCGGGCGGAGGGGGCGCAGCCCCCTCCGCAACCATTCTCCCCCCTCCTTGAGGAGGGGGGCAGGGGGGTGGTGATACCACAATAGTCAAAAGCAAATCTTTATTTGTCTGGCTGTATCTAAAAACAAAATGCCGAATCAAACCTTTTTTATTCTTTTCATTGTATGCAGTAAGGTCTAACTCTTGCGCTTTTTTTCTTAAATATTCGGCAATTTCGTCAATTATACTCGGTTGAATCGGACAGAATTTTATATTTACTATATCGTGGGTATTTTTTCTGTAATATCCCGCCAGAAATCTTTTGGAAATCTTTGTCTGCTGGACAGGATATTGAACTTTACAGCGGTATTCCTTAACTTCATCGCTTTTTAGAACGTCTTTTACAGAGACTTCAATTCCGGCGATTTTTTGCATGCATTCTTCTATTATTTGTTTTTTTGCTCTTAATTGTTCTTCATAGTTTATATGCTGCCATTGGCATCCTCCGCAGGCATTTGCGAGCGGACAAAAAGGTTTTATTCTGTGTTCGGAAGGCATAATTATTTCTGTAATCTCTGCATTTGCAAAGTTTTTCTTCACAGAAACGATTTTTGCTTTTATATAATCACCCGCAACTGTATCAGGCACAAAAACCGTCATGCCGTCAATTCTGCCTAAACCTTCTCCACCATAAGTGAGTTTTTCTATATTTAATTCAATTATTTCGTTTTTTTCCATTATTTTTTACTGCTTTATATAAAAATTTTCTTTTACTATCCGATTATAGAACAAAAAATATGGTTTATATTTAATTTTTAAATGTATCTTTTATTTAATAAAAAATATAAATTTTTTAAAAAACTTCATAAATTAATTTGTCAAGACTGGAAAAACAATAAAAAATATGAAAGAATAAAATTATTGAAAATCCCTGAGTAGCCGATTAGTTTTGATCCTACATTTATTATAAATAGGGAGCCTTTCTCCGTTTTTTATAGTGACGTATACCTAATTTACTTTAGGAAACGAAAAATCTATAAGGGTGGGCACCCATCCTGGCTGATCACCGGGAATCAAAACAGCGGTTGTTCAGGGCATTTTTATGCTTACTTTTTGTCATTGCGAGGAGGCTAGAAGAGCCGACGCGGCAATCTAATAGTTTAATTTTGGATTGCTTCGTCGTTTCACTCCTCGCAATGACAGCAACAATTAACAATTTATGTAAAATAGTATAAAATTAACCTATGAATAACTCGTTTGAAATACACATAAATAATCGTAACGCTACAGACAAATTTGCGCAAAATATTGCCAAAATCATTTCAGAAACAGGCGGATTAATTTGCTTGTATGGCGATATCGGAGCAGGGAAAACGACTTTCGTAAAATATCTTGCGAAATATCTTGAAATTAAAGAAAAAGTCACCAGCCCGAGCTTTGTAATACTTAACGAATATCATTCAGGAAAATTAAGTCTTTATCACTTTGATTTGTACAGACTGGAAAAAATCGGGCTTGAATCCATACTTGATGAACTTCATGAATATACAGAAAACGAAAAAGCACTTGCAATAATTGAATGGGCAGAATTTTCTTCGGGAGATCTGCCGGAAAATCGTCTGGAAATCGAGATTAAATATGTTGATGAAAACCAGAGAAAGTTTTTTATTAAGGCTTTCGGAGATAAAAATATAAAAATCCTTGAATACTTAAAGAAAAGATACAAACAAAAGACGGTGTAATAATTTACACCGTCTTTATATAATTAATTTAATTTTATTATTAACCTCCCGGAACGGTATATTTCCAAGTGTATCCGGGTGAATTTTTGTCTGTAGGCATTAAGTCACCGACATATCTGCTTAAAATACTTGTAACGCCGTGTACGTTACCAAAAAGGCCTTCTTGTATAACCGCATTGTTATAAGGTATCTGGTTTCCATAAAGATCGGATATCGGTAATGGATCAAATAATGATAATGCATTATTTGTATTGGTAGCCGAAGAAGTTGTGCTTGTTGTAGTTGTAGTTGAAGTTGTTGATGTAGTTGAAGCAGTATTTACAGTCGGAACAGTGTATTTCCATGTATAGCCGGGGGCATCCTTGTCGGTAGACATCGTATCGCCGACATATCTGCTTACTATACTTTGAGTTCCGTAATAATTGCCGAATAACCCCAATTGAGTTGCAGCATTATTAAAAGGTATTTGATTGCCATAAAGATCGGATATCGGTAATGGATTAAACAAAGACAGTCCGTTTATCGTATTTGTTGTAGTGGTTGAAGGTGTATCAGCAGTTGTTGTTTCATCTTGAGTTGCAGTATCAGTTGATTTTGCGTTTATAAAGTTTAAAATTATATTAATTATTGAATTATTAGATGATGAGTTATTGCTAAAAGTATTATTGCTGTAAGAATTATTGCTGTATGGATTATAAGAATAAGCATTGTTTGAATATGAAGTTGGATTAAAGTTAGCAACATTCAAATATCTGCCTAATTTATCATCACCCAATGCACTAACCATTTGATGAGCCGAACTTGAATAATTTAATAAAGGATAAGCTTGAGCTGCATATTCAGGAACAGTAGAGGCAGGCAATACGGACTGTCTTCCCGGAAATACCAAACTCCCTACTAATGATGGCTGTGCGTAGTTAAACCCCGTGTTGAAGTTCATACCGAATCTCCTATATCTTCATTTTTATTTACTCATAAGGGAATGTGTTGTAAAAAAATTCAATTCTGATATTTTTTACTCTGTATATAAATAAAAACCATCGAGTATATAAAATTGCTATATTCTTTATTTTAAACACAATAATGTTTCGAAATGTTTACATTTGAAATATTTTTAAAGATAAAAAAATTAAACGACAAAAAAATACGGGAAGGCTATAATTCCTTACCGTATAAGAGTGACAGGGAAATTTTTTAACAACAACCGTTGTTAAATGCTATTATCAAAATCTTATCCGCGTTCCTGCATATGCTTGCCGATCAAAGATTTTAGTTCATAAATCAATTCTGTCCATTCATTTTCGGACCTTGTTTTATTATCAAGACCTACAATTGATATGAAATTTTGAAAATCATTAATTTGTTTTAATAAATCAGGCGAAATATTTTTATTTTCTGAACTTAAAAATTTATCAACTACAACTTTTTTTTCTGCTGCAAAATAGTCATCTTCCAGTATAATACCGCGTGCTACTTTTTGAAGAAATTCTACAGAAACACCTAAGCCGCTGGATAATTTTTCAAAAGTTATAAGAGTAGGACTTATATTTTTTTTAGTGCTGGGATTAACGCCCTTGATTAATTGATTTAGATAAGAATGACTTATTCCGCATTTTGCAGAAATTTCTCTTTCTGAAACTTTTAGTTCTTTCAATTTTTTCTTTAAATATTTTCCTAGATAATTCATTGTATTTGCCTTCTATCTTTTATGATTATTATATTAAATTTATAAAAAATTAAGTTATTATTTGTTTATGAAATTTATTTTGATTCAAAAAAATTTTTATAATATATATAAATTTATATCCTTATAATTATTAAGTCAATGATTAAAGTTAATATGTTAATTTATTTATATTTTAATTTGAGTTTTAAATATAAATATCATTTCAATATATGATTTATGCTATCTCTTAATATAAATCTTTCAATATAGGATTTATGGAATTTTTAATTAAACTATAAATCCTTAATAAGCAAATTATTACATATTTGTAATTCAATATATTTATATTAGTGACTTTTTTAAATGGAATTACAGCAAAATTTTTAATTATAATTTATAATAAAGTTAACTTTAACTTTCATTAAAGGGACTAAAATTATGAAAAAAGCCATGCTCCTTTTTCTATTAATAATTTTTCTTAATTGTATTTTTATATTAACTGCAATATCGGAAGAAAATGCATTAAAGTTGATTATAGGCGCAGATACGCAATTTTCTCGGACAAATTTAGAAATTGTTCAACAAAAAATAAATGATCTGGATAAAAATATAAATTTAACTTTTGAACAACAACAAAAAACTGACGCTATTGGAAAAAACTCTGCAAAAAAACTTAATATTTATAAAGTTAAATTTATAGAAGAAAAAAACAAATTAATAACTATGAGAAAAAGTGGTGCGCCTATTAATCAGATTCAGTCGCAGATTAAGGTAGTCCAGTCTTTAAAATCAAGATTAAATATAATCCGTAAGAAAAATATGCGAGAATTTGAAGCTATACTTACGTTGGAGCAGAAAACATATTTTTCACAATTTAAAGTTGATTTGCAACAAATTAAAGAAAAAGAAAAACATTTTAATAGAGAAAAGCAAGAAATTCAAAACAGGGATGAGTCTTTAAAAGGGTTGAATGAGTCCAATTAAAAAAGTGTCATTGTGAGCCATTAAACAACGAAATAGACTAAAATTTATCTTGCGAAGCAATCTTCTAAAGTGGCGTGTTGTCATTGGGAAGATTGCTTCGGTAGTTCGATAGTTGCATTTTATATAAGGTTAAAGCCTCGCAATGACAATTCAATTACTCATGCTAAAATCAAAGCATGAAATTAAAACTCGGGAGTTATTGAATGATTTATGATATAGCCATAATAGGAGCGGGGCCGGGAGGTTACGTCGCTGCAATTCGAGCAGCTCAACTTGGAGCAAAAGTTGTACTTATAGAAAATGATAATTTGGGTGGCACATGCCTTAACTGGGGGTGTATTCCGTCAAAAGCAACTTTAACCTGCGCTGATAAATATAATTCCGCAAAAAAATTCTCAAAATTTGGTATTAACATAGAAAATTTAAGTTTTGACTACCAAAAAGTTTCCGAAAGAAAATGGTTTGTAGTTGAAAAAATGAGAAAAAGCCTCACACAACTAATTAAAAGCAATAAAATTGACGTTATTTTCGGCGAGGGCTGTATAGAAAACCAAAATAAACTAAAAATCCTGAATAAAGAAGAAGAGATTTTTGTGGAGTTTAAAAATCTTATAATTGCAACTGGCTCAAGACCAACTTCACTGTCCGGCTTGAAAATTGACCATGATTTTATTCTTGATACAAATGATATTATAAAACTTGAAAAAATTCCCGAATCAGTTTTGATAGTTGGAACTGGTCCAAGCGGTGTTGAATGGACACGGATTTTTGAAATTTTCGGATCAAAAATCACTCTGGTGGAAATGGCTTCAACCTTGGTTCCAATGTGTGATAAAAGCATTTCGGAGCGACTGGAGAGAATTTTTAAAATTAAAAAAATCGAATGTCATACTGCTACAAAAATTAAAAGTATTGCAGATAAAAAAGTCACTCTGGAAAACGGACAGGAACTTTATCCTGAAATAGTTTTTGTAGCGGCGGGAAGAACTCCAAATACTGATATAAAAGGAATAGAAACGCTAAATCTTTCCATGTCGGGTCGTTATATCAAAACTGACAATAATTTGAAAACCAATCGGGACAATATTTATGCGATTGGCGATGTTACGGGGCTTGAACCGCTGGCTCACACAGCTTCTCATCAAGGTTTAACCGCCGTAGAATATATTCTTTTAAATATAGAAGGTCATATTAATTATGAAGCGATTCCGCATATTATTTACGGAAATCCTGAATTATGTTCTGTGGGTTTGCGGGAAGAAGATCTTATAAGAAAAAAAATAGACTATAAAGTAAGTATATTCCCGGTAAGTGCAGCGGGAAAATACTTTATAGAGGATGAACTGGAAGGATTTGTGAAAGTTCTTGCAACTCTTGACGAAGGTAAAATTCTCGGAGCTCATATAGTTGCGGATCATGGCTCAGACTTGATTCAACAGGCAACCATTGCAATCCAAAATAGTTTAACAGTCAAACAGCTTCAGGAAACAATCTTTGCGCACCCGACTTATTCAGAAGCTTTATATGAAGCTTTTTTAGGTATAGATAACAAGACTCTGCACCTTCCGCCAAAGTAGTCCGAGTTGTCATTGCGAGCGACTAACACGAGCGTGGCAATCTATTCTTAATCTAAAATGTTTAATAGATTGCCACGTCGGCTTTTAGCCCTCCTCGCAATGACAACAAAAATTAATTAGTAATTCACATATTTTAGATAATGAGGCTCAAAATGCACCAGCGTTTACCGGATTGGATAAAAAGAGGAATAATAGATACGGAAAAAACAAGATTTGTAAGACAAATCTTGAAAAAACACAATCTTAATACAGTTTGCGATAGCGCAAGATGTCCGAATAAAGGAGAATGTTACGCCAAAAATACCGCAACATTTATGATTCTTGGCAAAAATTGCACGAGAAATTGTCAATTTTGTAGTGTGGATACGAATATTCCGGAATTAGTAAATCTTGAAGAACCATATCTGGTTGCTAAAGCAATTAAAGAATTGGAATTAAAATATGCGGTAATAACTTCTGTAACCAGAGATGATTTGCCTGACGGAGGCGCAGAATACTTTGCAAATACAATTCGGGAAATAAAAAAGCTTACTCCTGAAGTAAAAATTGAAGTTTTAACTCCTGATTTTCAAGGAAATAAATTAGCTATAGATAAAGTAATTCAGGCAAAACCTGATGTATTTAACCATAATATTGAAACAATAAAAAGGCTTTATCCGATAGCCAGACCTCAGGCAAATTATGAACAGTCCCTTGAGTTTTTGTCTTATATAAAAAACAAATGTCCTGAACTTTACACTAAATCGGGTTTGATGATAGGACTTGGAGAAACTTACGAAGAAATTACAGAGCTTTTAGGTGATTTAAAGAAATATAATTGCGATATAGTCACGATAGGACAATATATTCAGCCTACCCGAAATCATTTGAAAGTTGAAAAATATTACACGCCCCAAGAATTTGAAAATTTAAAACATGATGCTATAAAAATAGGTATAAAATTCTCCGTTTCTTCTCCACTTGCAAGAAGTTCTTACAAAGCAGCCGAAGTAATGAACACCTAAAAGTTTGTCATTGCGAACGAAGTAGGGTACCCAATTTTTTGACTAAATGTCAAAAAAGAAGGGGGACAATCTTATAATTTTACAAAACAATGTAATTGCTTCGGCTTTTTAAGCCTCGCAATGACAAATACTTAATACAAAAAGAAGTTTCTCTAACTTAAGTTGGAGAAACTTCTAACTTTATATGAATGTTAACAAAGCTTAATAAAGCTTAATATAAATTTACTAAGAAATGTAAAGTTCTAAATGACTTAGAACAACAAGGACGTAAATTTAGGAAAGATAAGGAGAATCTTTTTATGGGTATTGTAGTAAACACAAACGTAAATTCAATTTTAGTTCAAAGAAGTTTAGGTACTTCAACAAACGAAATCGGCAAATCTTTACAAAGATTGTCAACAGGTTACAGAATTAATAAAGCTGCAGATGATGCTGCAGGTTTAACAATTTCTGAAAGCTTGAAAGCTCAAGCAAGAGGCGCTCAAATAGCTTCTCAAAACGCACAAACAGGCGTTAACCTCTTACAAACAGCTGAAGGTGATCTTGGTATCATTCAAGACAACCTTCAAAGGATAAGAGATCTTGCTGTACAAGCTGCAAACGACACCAACGGAAGTAGTGAAAGAACAGCTATCGAATCAGAAGTTAGTCAACGTTTAGATGAAATCACAAGACTGTCAAAAGCATCCAAATTTAATACTATCGGGCTTTTAGACGGTAGTTCAACAACACTGAATCTTCAAATCGGCGGTAATTCCGAGGCTTCTACTAACGTAATTGACGTTGCAGGCGGTACTGTAAATCCTCTTGACGCTGCTGATGCTTCATCATTAGGTGTTAATATTACAGCAGGCACAACATTAGCAACTGCTTCAGCTGCTTCAGCTTACATTAGTACTATTGATGATGCAATTTCTGACGTATCCGAAAGAAGATCAACAATCGGTTCTATACAAAACAGATTAGATTCAGCTATTCAAAGTTTATCAATTAAGTTTGAAAACATGTCAGCTTCCGAATCCAGAATCAGAGACGTTGATGTTTCAAAAGAAGCTGCTGCATTAACGAAAAACCAAATATTACAACAAGCTTCAGCTCAATTATTAGCTCAAGCTAACCAGGCACCACAAGTTGCATTAACATTAATTTAAGAAATAGACCCATAATAGATGTACGACCTAGCTAGATAGTAGGAGTATCGTCATTAATCTAAGTCAAAGAGGAAGTTTGAATTTTCAAACTTCCTCTCTTTTATGCAAAAAACAAATTAAAGACTTCTCCCCAAAATAGGCGCTATACATTTTAATTCATTAAACAATATTTCAAATTGATTTGGGTATAGAGATTGAGCCCCGTCACAAAGTGCTTCATCGGGGCAACCATGAACTTCTACCGTTATCCCGTCAGATCCTGCCGCAATTGCAGCTCTTGACATAGGAGCAACTTTATCCCTTAAACCTGTTCCATGGCTGGGATCTACAATAATAGGCAGATGACTAAGTTTTTTGATAACAGGAATTGCGGAAATATCGAGGGTATTTCTTGTTGCTGTTTCAAAAGTTCTGATTCCTCTTTCACAAAGAATTACATCTCTATTTCCACCTGACATAATATATTCTGCGGACATTAAAAGTTCATCGATTGTAGCGGAGAGCCCTCTTTTTAATAGAACGGGCTTATTTACATAACCAAGTTCCTTAAGGAGATTAAAATTTTGCATATTTCTTGCGCCAACTTGAAATACATCAACATATTTAAGCATCATAGAAATTTGTGAAATTTCCATAATTTCCGAAACAACATACATATTGTATTTATCAGCGACATGTCTTAAGTACTTAAGACCTTCTTCTCCCAACCCTTGAAAGGCATAAGGAGAAGTTCTCGGTTTAAATGCGCCGCCTCTTAAAAATTTAACACCGCATTTACTTAATTTTTCGGCAATAATTTCAAGCTGTTCAAGCGATTCAACTGCACAAGGACCTGCTATTATAGCAATTTCTGTGCCACCGAATTGAGCATTCCCTATTTTTATTATGGTATCTTCTCTTTGAAAGGCGCGACTGGCAAGTTTATAGCTTGATGTTATTTTAATTACTTCCTGCACGCTTTCTAAAAGCTCGATACCTCTTTTATCTATAACTTTTCCGCCTACTGCACCTATAACAGTATTTATTTCGCCCTTTGAAACATGTGCATCAAAACCTTTTGTTTCCAGAAGGCTTACTACCTTTTGAATTTCTACTTCTGAAACTCCCGGTTTCATTACAATTAACATTTAAACTTTACTCCATTATTAGCAATTATATTAACTACATTATAGAACAGGTATGTTTAAATTAAATACTTTACATAATTTTCTTTTATAAATTCAAGGAATTTATCTTAGAAGTCATCTGGTTAAAACCTGCAATTGTCATTGCGAGGAGCTTGCGACGAAGCAATCTCATAATTAGTGAAATCTTGTGATTGCCGCGCTCCTCGTTTTATTTCAGTCGCTCGCAATGACAGATAATTTTACCAGATAGCTTCTTAATATACCAAACTGAATTAGTACTTGTATAGAAAATACTAATTTTTTATTGTAATTAATTAAACAATAAAGTATCCGATCGGACATATTTTTTAATTTTTATTAAATTTAAAATTAAAATTGAAAGAGTTAATGGAAGAAAAACCGAAAATATATTAGTTCTAATAAATGATAAGTTAATTATAATATATATATTCATGTATATATTAATTAAAATCATATATTAATTTTAAATTTAATAAAATGTTATGTAGAATCAGGTATAAAGAGAATATGACCAATATTTATTGCCATATACACACACCGGTAAATATAGCTGAAGAAACAAATTTTTTTCTTCGACCAATAATATTTGAAAATAATTTATATGTTATTAATGAAAAAAAATTGCAGGATTTACTTTTACTAATTGGATTTTATCAGGAATACATTCTGTTTACACGAGAAAATGGCTATGAAAATGTTTCTAAGTGGCTTAGTAAAAAAAATCTTGTAAATGACGGTTTTCTTGAAGCTGTTAGTCAATATTGGATAGAAGATGTTCATTTAAAACAAGTTTCTAATTATAAATATTTTCAAAAAAATAATTTTAACAAACCTGTTATTTCTGACAAATACTTAAAAAATATTTTTCAAAAAGTTCTTTTATACAACTATATTAAAGAAAATCAGGATAAATTTAATGAAGAAACAGAAAGAGAACTAAATATAATTGAAAATGAATTGTCTTTTATAAAAAATGACAAAAACCGCAACATGAGACAATTTCATTATCAAAATAAAATTTTCGAAATACTTCTTGATAATTTTTTTAACGATATTGATATTCAAGAACAAACACGAGAAATAAATAATATTAATTTTTCCTGTGAAACATTGTTAAGCAGGCACGACTTATTTGTTTATAAAACAGCCGGAATAAACGGCTATAAAGACTTTAATTTTAAATTGACCAAAAATTCTCACAGTGAATGCCTTAGAGAAAATACTTTTGTAAAATTATATGCGAGTTCTGAAACAAGCTCTTATGGAGATAATCAGTTAAAATATCTTCTTGATGAACTAAAAACATATTCACAGATTTTTACAAATGATACGGTTGATTTTGGAGTTTCACATCTTAAAAAAATCATAGGTTGCGAGGATTCAATCAGCAAAAAGAAATCTGATATTGTTAAATATCAGAAGAATGAATCTGAATATTCAAATGTGGCGCTGCTTCAAAAAACTCAAACAATTATTTCGGAAACAGAAGATCATATAATTTCCCGGTATAATTCGCTTAAAAATTACACTAACATATATTTTGCTCCTGATAATGAAATATCAGCCCTGATTTCGGTTTTAAATATGGACAAAGAAAATTTGAAAAGGATTAACAGTTTAATTTGGGAAAAGCCAAACAAAATTGAAACAGAGCTTATAAAATTTACATTTAAAAAAGGCAACTTGCCATATTCTGCTTATGGTTTTGCCAGTCTGAATTTCTAAAAAACAATTTTTATGCCTAAATTCCAATCTACTGGTATTATTTTATTATGTAAAAATAGTGCCAGAATTGGAGAAAAATAGAATGAGGAATATTCTAAAGACCACAGTCATATTAAGTGCTATAATCGGTTTAATTGCAGGAGTGTTACTGTTAGTACCTTTCTTTACCCCTTTTATAACTTCTAATGTCTTTTTATCGGCATTTTTAATAATAGGTGCAGCAGTAGTTGTTTACATAAAAAAAAGTAAGTTCGTAAGTTTAATAGTAGGAGTTTTGCTTTTTATTATATTCTTAGCTCCTTTATTGACCCCTTTTATTCTTTTATCCATATTTTTAATAATTGGTGCCGTAATAATTTTTTATCTTAAAAAAAACCAATTAATTGGAATTTTATCATTACAAGACGGTACTATTATCGGAGCTGTTTCAGGTTTTGTTTCTTTAATTGCTGCATCTGTAGTTTATATACCAATTTGGCTATTAATTAATTTTATTTGGGGTTATCACCAATATAAATTAGGATTCGGTGGTTTTATTTTTATAGTAATTGCTGTAGCTTTGTTGATAAGCGCTCCTTGCAATGCTTTTGCCGGAATGCTTGCTGCGTATATATACGAAAAAATTGAAGACAAGCCTTTTGATTTTCAGTCACATCTTGAAATTGAACAGGATGATTAAGCATTAGAATTGACCTGATGCTTATAATTATGGTAAAAAAATATAAAGACGGCATTAAAAATACCGAAAAGAGATAATGGTGATGAATAATATTATGCAAAATATAGAAACTTCAAAATTAAAAACCCACTGGTGCGGCAAACTTTCCGAAAAAGATATTAATACTAGAGTTAATTTAGCAGGCTGGGTTTCAAATGTAAGAGATCTCGGCGGAATTATTTTCGTGGAACTCAGAGACAGAAGCGGAATAATTCAAATCGTTGCCGATCCGATTAAAAATACTGATATTCACAAGATTTTTCAGCAGCTTAAAAGTGAATATGTAATAAATATCTCGGGAATTCTTTCTCAAAGACCCGCGGATACTTTTAATCCTAATTTAACAACAGGCGCTATAGAAATTTATCCTGATAAAACAGTGATTTTAAGCGAATCAGAAACCCCTCCTTTCATCATTGAAGACGATCAGGAAGTTAATGAGGATTTACGTCTAAAATACAGGTATCTCGACCTCAGAAGACCTAAAGTCCTTAATAATTTACTTTTAAGACATAAAATTACTACCAATATCAGAAATTATATGAATACTAATGAGTTTATAGAAGTAGAAACCCCGATATTAATAAAAACAACACCGGAAGGTGCAAGAGATTATCTTGTTCCCAGTCGCGTTCAGCCGAATAAATTTTATGCGTTGCCTCAATCGCCGCAAATCTTTAAACAATTATTAATGGTAGGCGGAATCGAAAGATACTATCAAATCGCAAAATGCTTCCGTGACGAAGACCTTAGAGCAGACAGACAGCCTGAATTCACCCAGGTCGACATAGAAATGTCATTTGTTGATCAGGAAGACATTATTTCCGTCACTGAAGGACTCGTGGTTGAGTCTTTTAAGGCTGCCGGTATTGAAGTTCAAGCACCATTTACAAGATTAACTCATAAAGAAGCTATGGAAAATTATGGTTCAGATAAACCTGATACCAGATTTGACCTTAAACTTTTTGACTTAAGCGATATTATGGGAAAAAGTTCTTTTGAAGCTTTTGCCGATCAAGTAAAACAGGGCGGAGCGGTAAGAGCTATTTGTGTTCAGGGAATTGCGGGCTACAGCCGCAAAGACATGGACGACATAAGAAATCTTGCAGTTTCTTTCGGAGCAAAAGGTCTTGCGTGGATAACTTACGGGCTTGACGGAACTATTAAATCGCCTATTTTGAAATTTATAAACGATGAAGAATCCGCCGCAATACAAAAAAGAGCTAATGCAAATCCGGGTGATGTTGTTTTTCTCGTTGCTGACAGGAATAAAATCGTTTTTGATGTTTTAGGCAGATTAAGACTGCATTTTGGCGAAAAATTAAGTCTTATTGACGAGTCAAAACATAATTTGCTGTGGGTTATGGACTTCCCGATGTTTGAAAAAGACGAGCAAGCAAACAGATTTGTAGCGGTTCACCATCCTTTCACCTCTCCAAATCCTGAAGATATTGATTCATTAGAATCCGATCCTGGCAATTGCCGAGCTCTCGCATACGACATAATTTATAACGGAACTGAATTAGGCGGCGGAAGTATTAGAATCCACAATTCAGAGCTTCAGAAAAAAGTTTTCGGTTTAATGGGAATGTCTGATGAAGAAACTCAGGAAAAATTCGGATTTATGATAAATTCCTTTAAATACGGAACGCCTCCACACGGTGGAATTGCGCTTGGTTTAGACAGGCTTGTCGCAATGCTCGCCAAGTCAAGTTCTATCAGAGAAGTTATTGCTTTCCCGAAAAACAGTCAAGCAAAATGTTTAATGACAGAAGCCCCTGCAAGTGCTTCCGATGACCAGCTTCAAGAGCTTTATCTTAAATTGATTGAGATTAAGAAGAAATAGAGTTGTGAAAAAAATATTAATTATAACAATAGCAGTACTCGGAATTATATTATCAATTCCAATATTAAATATATATGGAAAAAACAATCCTCAAAATAGTAGCTTAGCTGGAGATGATTTAAATAATAACGGCATCCGTGATGATGTAGAAACTTATATTAATATCAAATTTGGTTACTCAAAAAAGCTTGAAAAAGGTTTAAATCAATTTGCTCTAACAGTGCAAAAAGGAATTCTTTCAACTAATGAACAGGACTCGTGGATTGCAGCAAATTCCTTTAGTCGCGCAATGGAATGCCTATCCTATTTATCGCCGGATGAAGATTATTGGAGAAATGTTTTGGAGCAATCAGTAAATACTCCCAAGAGAGTTAAGGCTTGGATGACTCATCAGGCAAGATTATCAGGAAAAGTATTTACTTCACGTCCTATACGAGAGTGGAAAACAAGTTGTACATTTAATCCTGATAAACTGAGCGACTAAAGTAACTAATTAAGCTTTGTTTGCAAATATCGTTTAAATCCTTCCACATCTTCCGGTGTGTCGATTCCGATTGGCTTATAGTCAACCACGACTGTTTTTATGGTCATACCATTTTGCAATGCCCTTAACTGTTCGAGACATTCCGCTTTTTCGAGATCGGACTGAGGCAATTCGGTCATTTTTAATAGAGATTCACGCCTATAAGCATAAAGCCCGATATGCGCATAAAACTTTATATAACTGTCATTGCGAGGAGCATCCTTCGGATGCGACGTGGCAATCTGATTCCTTATGTACGGAATCGCCGCGCGAGAGAAATAAAGCGCTTTTCCTGAATTATCGGTAACAACTTTAACGATATTAGGATTTAAAATTTCTTCTTTGTCTGTGATTTCTCTAATCAGTGTAGAAATATCTGCGTTTTTATCCAAAATCAAGGCTTGTATAGCCCCATCAATGCTTTCGGGTGTGATTAAAGGCTCATCCCCCTGAACATTAACGATAATTTCCATATCAGGATTAGCTGTTGCTATTTCAGCAATCCTGTCGCTTCCACTCTGATGCGAAGAAGCGGTCATTTTTACATGACCGCCAAATTCCTTTACTGACTGATATATTCTTTCATCATCTGTAGCAACTATTACTTCCTGCGCTAATTTCGACTGGCTCGCTCTTTCATAAACCCATTGAATTATTGTTTTATCATGAATTTTTATAAGAGGTTTTCCCGGTAATCTTGTAGAAGCATATCTTGCAGGAATAATTATCGCTGTTTTCGTCATTTATACAACTTCTTTCCAGACTTCCTGATTTCCAAGCAAATCATAATCAAGCTCGCCTTCGCCGGAAGCTATTATTGAAGCTACTACAGTATCGCTTGTGACGTTTACAACAGTTCTAAACATATCGAGTATACGATCTATCGCGAATATTAAAACATAAATAGGTGCTACCTGCTCAATTGAAAGCCCTAAACTTCCTTGTACGATAAGAGCAAGTGTAATTAATCCCGCACTTGGAATTCCCGCTGATGCGCTGGAAGCAATAATTGAAAGAACTCCTATAAGTATTATGCTTAAGAAACTTAAATGAACGTCATAAGCCTGTGCTATACAAACTACAGCCAGTGATTGGAACAAAGCTGTTCCGTCCATATTCATTGTTGCACCTAACGGAAGCACAAAACTGCAAATTTTGCTTGAGATACCTGCTCGTCTTTCGCAACAGGCGATTGTTACAGGCAATGTCGCAGAACTGCTTGCTGTTCCGAAAGCAACCATCATTGCTTCTGCAACTGCGGAATATAAAGCGGTAGTTTTTATTTTACTGAACAGTTTTAGGATTAAAGGGTATGTTACAAATAATTGTATCGCTAATCCTAATAATACGGCGACTACATACACCCAGAGTTCTTTAATTGTTTCAAGTCCGCCTTTTGAAACCGCATAAAAAGTCAGCGAAAATATCCCGGGCATTGCTACAACCATTAACCAATCTGTGACTTTCATTGTCGCCGCAAAAACAGACTCAAAGAATGAAACAACCGGTCTGTTTATATCTCCTATAAATGCAAATGCGCAACCAAAGATTATTACAGCAATTATAATTTGAACTAATTTTGTTTCTGACTGATTATCAGCATCAGGATTGGTTAAAGATGATCCGGGAAGCATATTTAAAATGAGATTTGACACATTTGATTTATTATTCTCAACCTGTGCTACTTTTTCTTGAACGGCAGTTTGTTCCTGTTTATTAATAAACGGCTGCAAACTCTCGCCGGGTTTTATTATAAAAGCCATTGAAAGCCCTATAATAACAGCCGTAACGGTAACAAAGGTGTAATATAAAACCATTTTTAAACCGATTTTGCCAAGCTGTTTACTGTCGCCCATACTTGCAATTCCGACTATAATTGCGCTTACAACAAGAGGAATTACAACCATTTGAATAAGTCTTATAAATCCTTGTCCTATAAGAAACATAAAATCATGAAAAGCCGTTGGTTCTCCAGCTTGAAACGGAAAGAAAATCCCCGCTGCTACACCACCTAGCAAAGCAAGAAAAATGTGCCAGTTTCTTTTTATTCCAAGTCCTAATGCTACTAAAATTTGCCAGTGTAGTTTCATATATTTATCCTTTCAATTTTTATTCAAATAATTAATGCAAATATTTTAATATTTATTGAGATTGAAATCTATATAAATATTTTTACAACTTTCCGTATACACAATTTTATTATTGACACATTAATTTTAGATCATTCATTTTGAGTAAAATTTTATAAAATTTATTGATATATAATTCAGATTTAAAACGAGGCTGTTAATCAGCCTCGTTTTAACAAAAATATTATAGCATTGATTTGATCTTAAACATTATAATTTATTTTTTTGCAAGCATATATTGATAAATTTTAGACATTTGAGTTCTGTTTGTTCCGCCTTTTACTTGATTATCAACAGCTCTCAAAACAACGTTCGCAAAATCTGTATTAGAAAGATAACCGATATTTCCTAATATATGCAATACATCAACTGAAGATTTTGCAGCTATATCAGAAGCTTTAACTTTTGCCATTGTAGCTAATTTAATACTTGCTTTATTTTCGTCAATTGAATTTGCGCTAAAATATGTAAGCATTCTTGAAGCTTCAATTTCTGCAAACATATCAGCAAGAGTAAATTGCATATTCTGGCTTGAAGAAATTGCTTGTCCATCGTCATTTCTGACTTCTTTTGCCACGCCGATACTTGTAATTAAAGAACTGTGGGCAATTCCAACAGATGTTGCCGCTATAAGAGTTCTTGCTACGGTTTGAACATACTCAAATTCGTCATTTATTACGCCAATATGCGCATTATCATTAACAACCACATCAATAACCGCATTACTTAATGAAATTTTTGTTGAAGCAATATTCTTATTAATAATATCAATATTTATTTGATCTTCGGGAATAACAAATAATCTTATTAAACCTTCTTCATCTTGCGCAAAAATAAGATAATTTTCAGATAAAAGCTGTTCGTTATTAATTTGTTTAGAGCCTTTAATTGTCCATTGTCCGTTATTTCTAACTGCTTTTGTAGAAATATTGCTTATTGAAGCCAAACCTGATTCACAACATAAAATTCCTATTGTTTCTTTAGAGCTTAAAACAGCATTAGCATTATTATTTCCATAAACTTTAATTATTTCTCTTAACAAAACTTGATCTGCTAATACAGAAGCAACACCGGGTGAAACTTTTGCAATTTCTTCCATAGCTACGGACAACCCCAGATAATCATCATAAACTTGACTTTCTGAAGGAAGAAATCCGTAAGTTTTTGCAAGCATTTTTTTTGCTATTTCTTTAGTATGCGTATCCTGAATTTCAGATATGTTTTGATTTGCAAGTTTCATGCATTCAATGTGTTTGGAGCCCAGTTCAAATTGTCCAGCCATATTCATTTATCCTTATATATTATCAGTAAATTATAACCTTAAACTATTTTATCTGTTATACCGGTAGCAAATGCCGGCGTGGATTACTATTTTCGGAAAAGTTAAATAGATTAAGCTTTTTTCATTTTAATAAATCCGAAAACAAATTTAAGTTGAGTATAAGATATCACAAACTTATTAAATAAACCAGATTTTTACCTTAATTTTAGAAATATTGTTTAACAAGCTTCATGCTGCAATATTCACCGCACATTGTACATGGAGCGCCGTCATCAATTTTTTCAAAAATATCTTTATCTATCGCATATTCAGCCTGCTTTGTCCAATCAAGATTCATTCTTGCAATAGACATCAGGCGGTCGCATTCTATAGCGCTTTTTCTTCCATTTGCAACATCAGCAGCGTGGGCTGCAATTTTACAAGCGATTACGCCCTGTTTTACCTGTTCTAAATTTGGTAAGCCAATGTGTTCGCTAGGTGTAACGTAACAAAGAAAATCCGCGCCCGACATACCCGCAAGAGTTCCGCCTATAGCGGAAGTTATGTGATCATATCCCGGAGCTATATCTGTTACTAAAGGGCCGAGTACATATAAAGGCGCACCCTGTGTAAGTGTTTTAATAGTTTGAATCATGCCGGCAACGAGATTAAGAGGTACATGTCCCGGTCCTTCCACCATTGATTGAACGCCCGCTTTCCTTGCCCTGTTTACAAGTTCGCCAAGGACAACCGTTTCCATAACTTGCGCCCTGTCACCCGCATCGGAACCGCAACCCGGTCTAAGCCCGTCACCTAATGAAAGTGTCACATCATAGGGTTTTACTATATCAAGAAGCTCGTCATAATATTCATAAAGAGGGTTTTCTTTTTTGTGTCCTTCAATCCAGGCTGCGTGCATTGAGCCGCCGCGGCTGACTATCCCTGTAGTTCTTTTTTGTTCTTTCAGGGCATTAACAACAGCTTTTGTAACTCCGCAGTGAACAGTTATAAAGTCCACGCCATCTCTGCACTGCTCTTCTATTACCGAAAATAAAGTATCTTTATCTAAATCAAGGATTGATTCTTTTTCTCTTATTGATTCAACCGATGCCTGATAGACAGGAACAGTACCAATAGGAACTTTTGCTCTTGCTATAATCGCTTTTCTGGTTTTACTGATATTTTGACCGGTAGAAAGATCCATTATTGCATCAGCACCGGTTTTTTCCGCCATATCAAGTTTGAGTAATTCTTCTTCAAGACAGCTTCTCTGGTTGGAGGTTCCCAAATTGGCGTTTGTTTTTATTAAAAGACCTTCTCCTACAGCTGTGGGAATAACATTTTCGTGGTTAATATTTTTTAATATTACAATTTTTCCTTCCGCAATTTTATTCATAAGTTCTTCTGCGGAAATATCTTCTTTTTTTAATATTGCCTGCATTTCAGGAGTTAATTCTTTTCTTTTTGCTGAATCCATCTGAGTCATTTTTATGATTTTCCTTTATTTATAATACTTTGCAATCAGAATAAAACTATGATTGCGAGTTAAATAATACTATAAATAGAAAATTATTTCATTTTAAAATATAAAAGCATGCCATGAAACAATACTTAATATAAAAATTTTGAATTTAAAAGCAGATTTTAGCTGCTAAAGAACGTTAATCCCTTAATATATTTGCAAAACACTTGTTCTTATGTATAATCTTTATTAACTAATAAATTTGACGTAAAGTATTAATAATACAACTTATTTTAATATAATTTTAAAGACTATATTTACTTATTGCTCTCCATATAAGAAAAATTTACCGATATTTGATATAATCAAATTGAGGTGATAAATATTTAAAGCAACAATTACTTAATATAGTTGACATAAAAATTAAATTAACTTAATTTAAACTTTATGATGTGTTTACATTTAACCTCAAAATATGGGGAATTGTTAAGATATTTTAATTAAAGGGTAAGAATAGCAATGACATTACCAAAAGTAGCATATTTTTCAATGGAAATGGCGATTGACCAAACATTAAGCATATATTCAGGCGGTCTTGGATTTTTGGCAGGAAGCCATATGCAATCAGCAGGCTATCTTGGAGTACCGATGGTTGGTGTTACCATCTTATGGTCTTTCGGATACTATGATCAGAGGATTAACAGTGAAGGCACTGTTGAAATAGCTTATGTCAGAAAATATTACGATTTTTTAACAGACACAGGCATTACTGTTGATGTTGAAATTTATGGAAGAACAGTCAAAGTTAAAGCATTCAGGCTTGAACCGGAAATTTTCGGCACATGTCCTATATATTTATTATCTACAGATCTCCCTGAAAATGCCCCTGAAGACAGAGCTATTACCCATAAACTCTATGACGGTGATGAAAGAACCCGTATAGCTCAGGAAACAGTACTTGGCATAGCAGGTGTAAGAGTTCTCAGGCAGGCGCAATATGAATTCGATATGATTCATATGAACGAAGGTCATGCATTACCTGCTGCATTTGAACTTTTAAGAGAATTTAACGGTGACTTAGCTAAAGTTAGAGAAAAAACCGTATTTACAACTCACACACCTGTTTCGGCAGGAAACGAAGTTCACTGGGTTGATACCTTAAAAGAAGGTGGTTTCTTTGCAGGTGCTTCCAGAGAAAAAGCTATCCAATTAGGCGGTGAAAATTTCTCTCTTACCGTTGCAGCATTAAAAATGAGCAGACTTGCAAATGCTGTTTCTCAACTTCACGGTTTGGTTTCAAATAAAATGTGGGATTATGTTGAAGACAGATGCCCTATTATAGCCATTACAAATGCGGTAAATCTTCATTACTGGCAAGATCGCAGAATCCCTAAAGCTGAAAAATCCTCCAACTATCAAGACATTCTTGATGTTAAAACAGAAATGAAAAAAGAACTCTTTAAATATGTGGCGGGAACAACAGGCAAACGTTTTGATCCTAATGTACTTACCATCACATGGGCAAGAAGGTTTGCTGATTACAAAAGAGCCTGGATGATATTAATGGATAGAGAACGTATCTCCAAACTGCTTAAAGAAGGTAAAATTCAAATTATATTTGCAGGCAAATTCCACCCTGCTGATACTCTTGGTCGTGATATGTTTAATAACATCCTTAAACAGTCGTATGATCTTCCTAATGTGGTTGTTCTTCCTAATTATGAGCTTGAGCTTAGTGCACTTCTTAAAAAAGGCAGTGATGTATGGTTAAATACACCGTTAAGACCTTTTGAAGCATCGGGAACTTCCGGTATGTCAGCTAATATGAACGGTGCTCTTCATCTTTCAACTTTTGACGGTTGGACTGTAGAAGGAACTTTCCATGATATTAACGGATTTACCATAACTTATCCTGGTCTTGACGATGATATTCCTTGGGAAGAAAGACACTGGAAAGATTATGAATGCTTAATGGATATTATTGAGAATAAAATTCTTCCTACCTACTACGAAGAAAAGCCAAGATGGTCTCAATTAATGCGTCAGGCTGTCAGAACATCCGAAGCTTATTTCCACTCTGACAGAATGGTTACCGAGTATTATAACAGGCTATATAAACCAATTGCTCTCGGTATTCCTTCTAATGAAACTGACGAAGCTGTTACCTTAGAACAACCCAGCTCAAGCGACTTGACATATTCCAAAATGAAATAGTTTTTAACTTTATATTAAAAACATCTGACTAAAAAAGTCAGATGTTTTTATTTTTCATAGTTTTTATATTGAATTGATCTTAATATTTATTCACTTACAAGGCAGGAAAGAATTTCTCCGTAATAAAGAACGTGGTAATCTTTTTCTTCTCCGTAAATATTTTTAACAAATTCGTTCATTCCCGAATTTTCGAGTGCCTGTTTATAAATGATTTTGCATTCAAGATGAACATCACAATCAGTTATAATTGGCGAATTGACTTTTTTGCCTTCTTGAATTTTAAGATTTAATTTTTTAAATTTGTCTAAATTTCTTCCTGATTTTGAACCACAAAAGTTTAATTCTTCTTTAAGTTGGTTTTTAGTCGGGAAACTTACCGTAAAATCTTCCGCATTCTCAATTAATTTATAAGTATGGCGGGAATATCTTACCATTACGGTAAATACAGGTTTATTCCACATAAAACCGAGATTTCCCCAAGCAATTGTCATTGTGTTAATATTTTTGTTATTGTCTTTAACTGTCAAAAAAGCTCCTTGAGGCAATTGTTTCTGGATTTTTTCCGAAACATCAATATAATTAACTTCTTTCATGTTTTATCTCCTTATTGTTAAATTCAGGTATAATCAATTTTATAACATCAAAACGGGTTCAATTAAATCCTATGAAAAAAAATCAAATTCAAGAAGCCGAATTATTCTTTGTCAGCGGGCAATTGTTTGAGGCTGAAATATTATACAGAAAAATTATAAAAACAAAATCAGTATCTGAAGAACAAAAAGCGCGAATTTACTGCAATCTCGGCATAATTTATTCTATTCAGGGCGAACTTAAAAAAGCCGAAGCTGAATATTTAAATTCGCTTGAAATTAACAAAAAATTAAACCGTCAGGAAGGCTTATCTAATATTTATTGCAATCTTGGTGTTCTTTATTCAAACTGGGGCGATATGGCAGAAGCCGAAAAAATGTACAAACAATCGCTCGAAATAGATGAAAATTCCGGAAAAATGGAAGGTGTCGCGGGAATTTGTATTAATCTTGGCAATATTTATTATATTCAGGGAAAACTTGAAACCGCAGAAGAAATGTTTAACAAGGCTATGACCATAAGCAAGCACCTCGAACTGTTTGACAGCTTGCCTATTATTTTTTCAAATCTCGGAAGTATAAATCTTTTTTGGGGTAAGCTTGGAAAAGCAGAAGAATTATTTAGAAATGCTTTGAAAACAAGTGAAATTTTAAAAAATAATGAAGCTATTTCTTCAATTTACACAAGTCTGGCTTCTGTTAATCACAAGTGGGGAAATATAGAAGCAGCGATTGACCTTTGTCAGAAAGCAATCTCTATAAGCATCCAACATAAAATCATAGAAAATGAAGCTAATTCCTATAGTGTGCTGGCAGAAATTTACAAAACACGAGGAGATCTTTCTGAAGCGGAAAAATTTTTCAAACAATCCCTTGAAATTGATGAAAAACTCGAAAAAAAAGTCGGAATTGCTGATGATTTTTGCGGATTGGCTTCTGTTTACATCATTAACAATGAATTTAAAAACGCGGAAGAGTTATTAAACAAATCTTTTGAAATAAACAAAAAAATGGAAAATCTTAGCGGGCTTGCGGAAAATCATTATGAATTTGCAAATTTGTTTAAAAGAAAGAAAGAATTTGACGTTGCAGAAGTAAAATACAGGCAATCTCTTGAAATTGCAGAAAAAACAAATGATATAGAGCGCAAAGGCAAATGTTTCTGCGAGCTCGGCGATTTGTATGTATTAATGGAAGATTTTAATAAAGCAAAGGAAGCTCTCGATAAATCAATGGAAATAAATCAGGGCTGCAACTTTAAAGAGAACAGTGCAAAGACTTATAATTATTACGGCAATTTATATTTACAGTTTTTTGAAAAGAAAGAAGCCCTAAAAAACTATAATTCCGCTCTTAAATTATTTGAGGAATTGGGAAATCAGCAAAAAGCTGATGAAATAAAACTTTTAATTGATAATATTACAAAATATTAAAAGTTTTTAACATTTTAATATTTGCTCATCGAAAATTGTTTTTATATAGATAGAGCATAATTATTGATTTGGGGTTTTTAAAATAATTTTATATATTTGAGGAGGAGTCTAAAATGTTGGGTATTTACAATCAAAATTTTAACAACATGTATATTAATCAAAATTATGGTTTTTCTCAATCTGTAATGAATTTTTCTCAGCAATCTTCTGTTTTTTCAAATTTCGGAAATCAACAATCTTCTTTTAATTTGAATTCTTTAATGAGTTTCTTTGGTTCAAACTTAAATCACTTATTAAAAAGAAATACATCTCATAAAAAACCTGTAACTGTTGATGAAACAACTGTTAAAATTGAACCTAAAAAAGAACCGGTGCATGGTTATACGGCACTTCATCAAAGTCTTGCCTGGGGTGAAGCATCAGCAAAAAAAATGTGGTCATTATATGATGCCAATAAGGATGGAATACTTGATCATGATGAAGATGCGGCGCTAAGAGCTACATTTACACAAGGTTCATCTGGAATTTGGACAGATAAGAGTTGTAAACAAATGATAGGACAAAATAAAACTCCGAATTTATTTTATGAAAATTTAAAGAATATAAAATCATTGTCAAATAAAGAGGATAACCTTTATTATAAGACAGCCGTAAGTGATTTTGAAAACAACTGGAAAAATAAACCAGGATCAGTTTAATATAATTATCAGTTATAAATTAACAAAACCTCTATTAAATAAATAGAGGTTTTGTTGTAAAAAATTGAAAAAATAAATATTTGCTTGATAATAAAAAATATGTATTTTATAATTGATTAACAAACGAGGGGTGGTAGCTCAGTTTGGTTAGAGTACCTGCCTGTCACGCAGGGGGTCGCGGGTTCGAGCCCCGTCCACCCCGTTTCTTTTTTAATTACCTGCTTCATTTGAAGGCAGGTTTTTTAGTTTTTTATAATATGATAATATTACAAGTAATAAAAAGGAGAAAATATGTATCAAGTTTATATTAAAACTGAAACGGGCTTTGATCGGAGAAAATTATTAGGTGAATATAGTGATTATGCCGAAGTGTGCGAAATAATAGAAGCTGAACTTGCTAAAAATAAAGAGACTAAATATATTATTGAAGAAACAACCGGTCATGTTAATATATATGGCGATTTAGAGATATCTGTTATAGACGAAAATTAAGTCTTATTATTGCGAGGATTTCATAATGATTAAAACACTTTCAGCACAGGATTATATAGAACTAGAGAACCAATATGGCGCAAAAACATACAGCCCCCTTGATATCATTATAGAAAAAGGCGAAGGTGTATGGGTTTTTGATATAAACGGAAACAAATATCTCGATTGCTTAAGTGCTTTTTCCTGCCTAAATACAGGACATTGCCATCCAAAAATCTTTGAAGCAATGGTTGAACAAGCTCAAAAATTAACAATAACCTCAAGAGCTTTTAGAAATCAAATATTATCTCTTTTTCTTAAAGAATTGTCGGAGCTTACGGGAAAAGAAGCGGTACTTCCGATGAATACAGGTGCAGAAGCTGTTGAAACGGCAGTAAAACTTGCGAGAAGATGGGCATATCAAGTTAAAGGCATAGAAAAATATCACGCGGAAATAATAGTTTGCGAAAATAATTTTCATGGAAGAACAACCACTATTACGAGCTTTTCCAGCGAACCTGCGTACAAAGAAGGATTCGGCCCATTCACATCAGGTTTCAAAATAATCCCTTACGGTGACGCAGAAGCATTAAGAAAAGCAATTACCCCGAACACATGCGCATTTCTTCTTGAGCCGGTTCAAGGAGAGGCAGGTATAATTATTCCGCCTGAAGGATACCTTAAAGAAGCTGAAAAAATCTGTAAAGAAAACAATGTTCTTCTTATGTTTGACGAGATTCAGACAGGATTTGGACGAACAGGAAAATTATTTGCTCATCAACACGAAGATGTGACTCCTGATGTAATAATTGTGGGCAAAGCTATTTCAGGAGGATTTTATCCTGTTTCTGCGGTACTTGCAGACAATTCTGTGATGGATGTGTTAACTCCGGGATCACATGGCAGCACTTTTGGCGGAAATCCCCTCGGATGTGCCGTAGCAAGAGCAGCTTTAAAAGTATTAAAAGAAGAAAATTTAATTCAAAATTCCGCCGAACTCGGGAAATATTTTCTTGATAAGCTAAAAACTATTGATAATCCTCATATAAAAGAAGTCAGGGGTAAGGGTTTGTTCATTGCAATAGAACTTGACGAACCTGCAAGATCCTATTGTGAAGCACTGCAAAAAGAAGGCGTGCTTTGCAAAGACACACATACTTACGTAATAAGGATTGCTCCTCCTTTAATAATAACTAAAGACCAGATTGATTGGGCTTTTGAAAAATTCCAAAAAGTCCTTTCATAAGTTGAATAGATTGCCACGTCGGAGCTTTAGCTCCTCCTCGCAATGACATTAATGGAATTTAGGGAAATGATACTCCCAGCACTTAATTTCTCCGCAATACTGACAGACCGCATGAGCATTCATAAACCCTAAATCAGGTATAAATTCATATCCGTCAACATTAAAAACAATTTCATCATGCTCGTTAAGAGATTTTGTGAAAATGCCTGCGCCCTTATAATTTGGATTGAACACCAAGCCGTAATTATCGATTGTTTGACATTTTTTACATATAAACATTTGCATGATCTCTAATTTTTAACGGCTTTCATCTTTTTCTACCCAAAATATCAAAATACAGTAAGGTAAAACATGCGCTTCCCAATGGAAGCATCATTGCTGTTATTATTGTTCCTACTGTTGAAACAGCTAAAGTAACTGACAATCCAAATGGTGTCATTTTATAATTTGCTAAAAATTCTATAAATGTCTGATTTTTGGCAAATAAATTTACATAAGCCTCAAAAGAAGTTATTAAATGAGTCATTAAAGGTGATTTGTCTAATATAGCTGTAATTATACCGGGAATAAGTGCAGAAGTCACAATTAATAAAACAATTCCCATAAATGTTGTCCGCCAAAAATTGCCTTTCATTAAGTTCCAGCTTTTTTTGATTACTTCAACAGGTGATATTGACTCAAAAGCAAATACTTGAAAAATAAGACTGAGATTTACAGACAAAATAATAGAAAATATTATTGAAATGAATATCATTAAAAGAAAAATCGGGGTTATTAAAACCGAATTAATAAAGAAGCCTAAGAAAAAAGATAAAAACGGAAAAATCAAAATTCCCAGCCAGAAAAGTGTCATTAATAAAAGCAAAATTACATAATTATTCGTTTTTAATTTTACGGAGTTATTATAAACTTTAAAATCGCCAAAACTTCCTTTTTTTTCTATATCAGAAACTATAGGGTTTAAAGATACCATTGCAATCATATAATCCCAGAAAGCTTTTAAAAAAACAGCAAAACCGGGAATCACCATTAATATTAAGCCTAAAAGAATGAAAACGAGATTCTGTTCAAGATTTTCGCCTGATAATTTTGCTAAATATTTTTCTGTGTAAAGATAATTAGGATAAAAGATTAAAAATATTCCTATAATTTGACCAAAAACCGGAAAAAGCATTATCCTTGATAACGGCAGAAAATTTTGGATGTAAATCATTAAACTTTTGAAAATTATTGCAAATATATTTGTTCCTGATTTAGGCTTGCCCATAAATATTCCTTTTTTAGTTAGCTATAATTTTTTATCAAACTATTCATAAATTATATCCTTAAAAACAGGTTAAAGGTATAATATAATTTAAAACAATCTAAAGGATAGCCGGTATGAAAAAAAATTGCGTTAGCATTGCTTTAATAACATTAGTCGCATTTTCTGTGCCTGTAAATGCACAGGTGTTTGAGTTAAGTTCGACAAAAAAGTCGTCATTTATTATAAATCAAAATTTTCCGGCTGTTTATAAACCTTCAAAACTTATTATTGGCAATAAAACAAAATTTGTAATCAAAGCCGAACCGGAAAGCCGTGTTTCTCTTGTTACTTCGGATGAAAATGCCGGTTATCCTGCATTCCATGGACAGGAATTAAGATTAGGTTCAATCGTAAAACCTTATGAAGGAATTGTAGGAGATAAAGGAATTCTGGAGCTGGAAATACCGCTTCCTCAAGAAAAAGAGCTTGTCGGGAAAATTCTTTATTTTGAAGTCCTTGTGTGGAAAAAATCCGATTTTAGCGACTTAAAAATTGCAAAAATAATGGGAATAGACGGAAGCGAAACAAATATTAACGCTGTTGTAATTACAGAACCGTTAAAAAATCAATCAATGCCTAATTTTGGACCTAATATCCCTGGAACAGGCGGTGATATGAGCAAAGCAAAAGCAATATTTAACAGGATAAACGATACAAATCCTGCTGATGATGCAGAAAATTATTATCAGGATGAAATGTATTATAAAAATGATTCTTTAATGCTACGAAATATGCATGCGCCCGAGTTGAAGCCAGAAACTGATAAAGCTCCGTAAATATGACTGATATTGTGAAAATCGCATTAATTCCTTTGGATAATCGACCGGTAAGCTATACTTTACCGCAGCAAATAGCTTCATTAAACAAAAATATAAAAGTTTTCGCTCCACCAAGAGAATTTCTTGGCGGACTGGTTAGTTATTCGCAGGTTGATAAAATTCTTGAGTGGCTTGATGATTTATTAAAACAGCAAAAAGTAGATTATATAGTTACTTCTCTCGACACTATTGCGTACGGAGGGCTTATTCCTTCCAGAAGACTCAATACNNGAGGAAGAAAAAGAATACTGGGATAAATTCGGCAAAGAAATTTTTAAGTATTCTTATTTTAAGCATAAAGCAGATGTCATTGCGAGGAACGAAGCAATCCAAACACCATTAAATAATGAATGGATTACTTCGTCGCAAGCTCCTCGCAATGACGAACAGACTTTGCAAGAACTCAAAAA
>DNRP01000043.1:1473-2951 GCA_003499955.1 Cyanobacteria bacterium UBA9971 | reverse complement strand
GAAACTCTTGATTCTGAAATACAAGACAAAAAACTTTTCGGTAAAGCTATAACTCTTACAGGCGCTGATGAAATTCCTTCCGATCTTATGTCAAAAGCAATTGTTGATAATGCGGATTGCGAGCAGAGGCTAAAGGGCGGGGGCGATGAGCCCTCGACCGGAACGCCGTTTATGGCGAGCAACCAAGTTACCAGCCAAAAAATAAAAATATTTCCTGTTTTTTCCACAGAAAACGGTAAAAATGTTATTTCGCGCTACGAAGACAAGACGATTTTAGAATCAGTATCAGGGCAAATAAAACTTTGTGGAGGAGAAATCGCAGATTCAGAAGAAAATGCGGATATGGTTATGCTTGTTCATACGCCAAAAAACATCCAAAACGATCATTGCCTGAAAATTTATCCTGAACCCGAAAACAAAGAAGCTGTAAAATTTTGCATAGATTTTATAAAAAATTCTCAAAAACCTGTGATTGTTGGCGATATTTCCTGCGCAAACGGCGGTGATAACTTGCTTGTTATGCAGATACTGGATAAAACTCTAGATATTAACAAAATATATGGCTATGCCGGATGGAACACTACGGGAAATACATTAGGAAGTGTGATTTCTATTGGAATTTCAAGGTTTATTGCTGAAAAAACAGGCGATTTTGAGTTAAATAATTTCAAAAAAACTTTATTGGTTCGGCTGGTTGATGACTGGGCTTATCAAACAATAGTAAGACAAAAAATAAGAGCCATTACAAATCTTGCGGACAGAAAAACACTAAAGGAAGAGTTAGTTCCTTTAGTGTTAAACCTTACCAAAAAGATTGAGTATAATTTAAACTTATCTGATTTTAATCTTGATTTTCCGTGGAATAGAACATTTGAGGTTGAAATAATTATTTAATTACCAACCTTTGAAAACACTAGTCACTTTGCTTACAACACCCATAGCTTGATTTATAGGAGTGGTTGCTATAGCTGTTGCGATATTATTAGCTTTTACAAAGAAATTGCTGTTTGAAAGTCCAGGGAATTGTTGTGGTTCTTGCCAAGGAGGCATTCCAGCAAAGTTGCGGAAATTATTGTAGCTACTGAAAAATCCACCGTGCATCCTATGTCCGCCGTGCATTCTGTGCCCGCCGTGATGACTATGATTACTTCTTTCATTTCCGTAAATACTATCATAATCTGGTCTAATACTTCTTTGAAAAATATGTCTTCCATCAGCTGTATTGATCATTCGGCTATTGGTAATATAATTTCCGTGATCGATGCTTCTGGTATAAATGCTGCTTCCATTGGGATTTTCTCGATAGGTTTGACTATAACCACGATCTCCATTAGTAACCTTNNTTTTCCTAATTAATAAAAATAGATTAAATAATTAATTAAAAACTTTTCATATTAAATTTAAAATCTTTAAATTTTATTTCCCCTATTTTTTACCTTTCACTATCACCTCGTATTAATATAAAAACAAATTGTATT
>DNRP01000043.1:0-1459 GCA_003499955.1 Cyanobacteria bacterium UBA9971 | reverse complement strand
AAAAACATCACTACTGAAAGTTATACCGATTTTACAAAAATAGTTCATTTTTAGAGTACTTTTTGAAATCGGTATAAGAGTTAAAGTCTGCTTACAACCGCTTCAAAAACTTTTTCGACAGGAATATTCAGACATGTCGGATTTTCGCAGGAAACTTGTCTTTTGTCCCACAGGCATGGTCTGCAATTTAGATTTTCTGCGGTAATTGCAACAAAATTTGAATCCTGTATTGGAAATAATTTGTATTCGTCAGTGGGTCCAAAAAGTGCAATTGTCGCGGTTTTTACACCGACTCCTATATGCATAGGCGCAGAATCTACGCATACAATTACATCTGCAAGTTTAATTATTGCCGCTAGTTCCATAATATTTGCTGTTTTATTGGTTAAATCCAAAAGATTTTCAGCTTCGCCTAATTTTAGTTTTATGGCAGATGACACTTCTTCATCATCTTTGCCTCCGGTAAGAATTACTCTGTATTTTCCTGTATCGAGAAGTCTTTTTATTAAGTCAGTCCAGTTTTTAACATCCCAAAACTTAAGAATATTCTTTTGGATACTTAAGTTACTAACTCCCGGATGTATTACAACAATTCTCTTGTCAACATCTTTAATTTTTTCCCGTTGTTTTCCCAAAATATCATCAGCTACATTTATTTCCGGTATTTCCTCTATAGCGTCTTTTTTTAGTGCTTTTGCAAGGTCATGATACATGTTTGCCGCATATTGTTGTTGATTCAGAGGAACAGCTTTCGTAAGTAAGAATCTACTTAAAGCTCCGCTGTCATAGCCTATACGTTTTTTGATTCCTGCTAAAAATAACAAAAGCGCTACTTGTTTGGAGCCGCCTGATGAAACAACTATATCAAACCTTCTTATCCAAATTTTCATCAGAAAATCAAGTATATTTTTATACTTATTTCCGCCCTTAATGTCGCAAATTATTGTTTCATCGATTAAGTCGGTCAACTTTTCAGCAGAGCCGCTTCTTGGTTCGGTAACAAAAGTTATACAAGAATCAGGATAAGCTGCTTTTATTGTTTTGATGGCGGGAAAAAATAATATTTGATCTCCCAATCCGCCAAAGTTTATTAAAAGAATCTTTTTATGTTTGTGCATTAATTTTAAATCGTTCTAGTTTTTTGTGGGCATGTATAAAATTTCAGCCCTATAGTATTTAGATTAACACTTTTTGATTATTAAGCTGTGTTTTTAATTCGGTTATTTTTGATTCAAATTGTTCTGCCTGTTCAGGATTTTTTTGTTTTAAGTCTTCATATCCTTCCATCAGTCCTTCAAAAATATTTAAGCAAAGTTTTTTGCATAATTCTTCTTTATTTACTTCTGTTAAGACTGTTTCAGGTTTTTCAAGAACGTTTGTTGTCATAAATTTTCTTTACCTTCTAACATTTTAATATTCCGTCTAATTATTTAAAACAGCTGAATAAAAAAATTGATAA
>DNRP01000113.1 GCA_003499955.1 Cyanobacteria bacterium UBA9971 | reverse complement strand
CACCAAAAACACCCACCACCAAACACCGCTATTTCATTTACATGCGTTTTTTGCATATGCCTACATATTAGCTTTCCTCTCGCCTCTTGACAAAAATACAAAGATAATGTATGATTATTTATTAAATAAAATTATTCATCAAACAAAAACAAACCAAAGGACCTAAAATGTGGACTCCTAAAGTATTTGCTGAAGTTATTAAAAATCATCCAAATGGTGGCACTATGTGGACCAAATCACATGAAACTGTTCGCTATTTAAGAATCTGTTATCTTAGCGATACCATAATCGCGATTATGACAGAACATGCAAGGGAGCATGCCCGGGTACAGCTATATATAGACGCACCACACAAAACTCAAGTTAACCTATTTGAGAATCCTTCAAAAGACCAAAGTTTTTTAAATCATCTAAAAAATAATATCATTGAACTAGCTGATAATAAATTGAAATCAGATGTAGAAAACTTTGTTAACTCACCTCATAACACCTATCTGCCTACTTGGTAGTAAATTTTCAAAAAGCTCGCTAAATAACAGCGAGCTTTAATTATTTAGTGTTTTATTTTCTTTTCTTACCACTCACCTTCTCTACATAACCTTTTAGCAACCACGAGCTGGATTGCATTTTACCGCCATGGCCAATGTTATAAACCATTTTAATCCCTAGCCTGGCGCACAGCGCTACTTCCGGCACCGGATCACCCTCCGGCTTCCTATCACCGCCATTGGCAAAAATATCTGGCCTTAAAGTTTCAAGCTCACCACAAACGCTCATATCTTTTGGGTGTTTATGATGCCGAGTTAGAACCACTTCACCCACTGATTCCAAAGCCTCAATTATTTCCGCTCGCTCTTTTTCAGGCATGAACACGTGCTGTTTCTTTGCCCTAAGCCAATTATCGTTATTCAATATAACAACCAGTTTATCACCTAGCTTTCTGGCCGCTTTGAACATACGCACATGCCCCACGTGAATGGGGTCAAATCCGCCGCTGACTGCGACGACAATGAGTTTACGCTTTTTAAAAGTCTTTGGCATATATTTATATGATAGCCAAACTACTTAAAATTGACTAATAAAATTTCAGCCGGGTTCCCAACTTTTAAGGGTGGTCCCCAAGTGCCCACGCCGCTTGAGGTGTAAACCGTCATATCATTATATTTTTTAAAGCCAAAATCATAGCCTTTATACACCAGCCAAGTTATTAAATTCAACGGCCACATCTGCGCCCGATGGGAGTGGCCGGTAATTAAAAAATTAACACCAACTTGATTAACGATTTCAAGGTGATTGGGGGCGTGTTTCAATAATATGCTCGGTTTATTTTTATCAATATTTAAATTACCCATAATCTTGGTAAAACTTGCTGACTTGGCTGAATCATTATAATCCACGCCAATCAGCTGTACGCCGTTAACCTCTTTAACTTCATTTGCCAAAATAATCATGCCGGCTTGTTTAATGGCACTTAAATATTTGGTATTATCACCAAATTCCTCATGATTGCCAGTTATAAAATATGTGCCCTGAGGCGCTTTTAGTTGCGATAAAAGATTTACTGATGATTCTGGTGGAAAAGCCGTGCCATCATAAACATCCCCGCCTATAAAAATTATGTCCGGCTTGAGCTCATTGGCAACTTTAACTACCTTTTCAAGAAAATTTAAACCCCGCACATGTCCTAAATGTATATCACTAATCCAAACAGCCCGCTGGCCCTGCCAGCTATTATTTGGCAACTGCACAGCTATTGAAGTTGTTTTTATATTATTAGCATTAATCAGGCCATAGGCACTAATGAGTAAAGCTAAAATAATTAAAATCTGGCCAATAATTGCCACAGAAATGGATGACCCTAATAACAATACAATCGTTACTGCCAGCCAATAAATCAAGTCTACCAAACATAAATAAAACAATATCCCCAGCCAAACCGCTGATATTATATACAGCCAACGGGCGGCTGGATTATAAAACTTAAAAGCAATTAACGAAGCAGCTACAAAACTTATTGCCAAGCAACTTAATATTATTTTCAATGCCAATAAAGTATTGTTATTTGTTATTGTCCAGGTTGAAACTATTAACTTATAGGCTATTACATGCCCTAGGGCTAACAAGCCTTGAATAACTATTATTACAACTGCAAAAATCGCTGGCATAATTATTTATTTTCCCCTTTTCTCAATATCTAACCACAAGCTATCATTTGGATGACGAGGTATTACATGAATATGGCAATGAAACACGCTTTGCCCCGCATCTCGTCCACTAGCGTTTAATATATTAACGCCTGAGGCATTATCCTTATTAATTGCCTGCTTGGACATTTTTTGTACAACGATAAATAACTCATTTAACAAATCAGCCGGAATGTCTAATATATTTACAAAGTGCTTTTTAGGAATTACTAAGACATGACCTTCTGCTTTAGGAGTATTGGGAACTATTACAATAACATCTTTATTTTCATAAACTGGTTTTCTTTCCGTTTTCCCTAAAACGATTTCGCAAAATGGACATTCTTTTGTTTTATTCTCAGTGTCCATATTTAGTTAACTATTAATATATTTACTAAAAATTTGCTTATTAGCTGGCCAAATATTCATTTTTTCCATTTCCTCTAATGTAAAATAACCAGCTTCGGCAATTTCCTCAGTATTAATTTTTATATCACCTCTAGCCTCACATGTCCACCAGTAAGTAGTTTGGCCAGGAACATCTCCTGGTGTTTCAGCTATCTTTTTAATCGGATTAATATCTAAATTAAGTTCTTCTTTTAATTCTCTCACAAAGGTTTGCTTCGGCGTTTCGTTCCTCTCGCTCAATCCGCCAAAGAATGCCCACTGATTCGGATTTACTTTTGCCTTATCGTCTCGTTTATGCAACAACACATATTTTGTGGCATCTTTTGGTGCTATCCATTTAAATCCTTTGTGTTCCTTTACACGCAATTTCAACTTTGGTAATTTATTTAGTGTTAAACGAAATATATGATAAACGAAGTGATATTTAGGATACTTCACATATAACTTAACTATGTATTCCAAATTTTCTGGAAAAACCCTCACTCCTGTTTCCTCTCTAATTTCCCTTACCATAGCTTGATGTTTATTTTCTCCCTGATCTATCTTTCCGCCTGGAAGACCCCATCGATTTCCTTCAGACTTATTTTTGAGTCGATGTAGGAGCAAAATTTTACCATCATGCTCCATAAAGCAACCTACAACTTTAAATCTAGGATTAAAACTCCTGGGAATTTTTTTATATATCATATCTCCCTATTGACCATGACACTTCTTATACTTTTTGCCACTACCACAAGGGCAAGGATCATTACGCCCAACTTTATGGCCAGTTTCATCCCTTGGTTTAGCCATCACTGGTCCGCCAGTGGAAGAAACAGCCGAAGAAAATACACTTTTTGCTTCGGCCTGGGTTTTGGCCGGCCCTTGCTCCTGCATTTGCCGGCGGGGTGGTGCGGCTTGAGCCGCTTGCTGAGATACACCAACTTTGAAAATATTATAAGCCACTTCGCGCCTGATGGAAGCTAATAAATCTTTATACATGCGGAACGCTTGGCGTTTATATTCCACTAGCGGATCACGCTGGCCATAACTTTGCAAACCAATACTGCCCCTGAGATAATCCATGGTGGTTAAATGTTTCACCCATAAATTATCTATGGCCCGCAACGATAATGATTTTTCCGCTTCACGCATAATAGAATCAGCTGTCGGGATAGCCAATTGCCGAGCCTGAGCCGTAATAGCTTTTTCCACCTCATCATAAAATTTATGCGCTAAACTAATGAGGTAATTAATTATTTTATCGCGCGCTACCGCATCAGCTGAAGCATCACCTGCTTGAGTTTCAATATCATCCAACTTTTTCCTAACCTCTTTCGGCACTGGGAACATGGAATGAATAGCTTCGTAAATCTCTTCCAAATTC
>DNRP01000087.1:3282-5478 GCA_003499955.1 Cyanobacteria bacterium UBA9971 | reverse complement strand
TGGAAATATAATCTTGTCGATCCCGACAATAGAAATCCCGTTGATTTCAACAAATTTCAAAAACTTTTTAAAGAAATAAAACCTTTTTTAAAAAGCCCTAACAAAGATTTTTCCTTTCTTTTTCCGTTGGAATCAGGGAAATTAAAACTTTTTATATCCTCAATGCTTTTAAATTTCAGAAAAAAACATCCTGACTTGTTCAAAAAGGGCAACTACATTCCTCTTGAAATTAAAGGCGCAAAATCAGAAAATATTATTGCTTTTGCAAGGAATTTTGAAAATGAAACTATTATAATTATTGTTCCGCGGCTTGTTTATCACATGATCTCCGAAGAAAAACCATTCCCTGCTGGAGAAGAGGTCTGGAAAGACACAAAAATCATTTTGCCCGATGATTATAAAAATTTAAAATTACAGGATATTTTTACAGGAAAAATTTTTAATTCAGAAACAGAAATCAAAACCGGAAGCATAATAAATTTACTTCCGGTCAGTGTTCTTTATTCAAATTTAAGTTTAAAAATTACATAAGAAATTCGATCTTGCTTTCTTCTCCAAGCGTATTTCTGTTTTTTTCTTTTATAAATTTACCCAGAGCAGCTTTTGCAGCATTATTATCTGCCATAGCTTTTGCTTCTCTGGCTTCTTTTTCTTCATGATAACGCATTAACTCGTCAAGATATTTTTTTGCTAACATATGAATTTCCTCGTTATTGCAAATTAACTGCTAATTAAATAAAAACATTTAAACACAAGATATTGCTAATCAAAATTTTATTATTACATTAATATCTCTATTATTTTTTTTCCAAGATTATTATTTGTAGTCTCTTTTATGTATTGCTCCAATCCGTTTCTTATTTCAAGATAATCTTTTTTGGCAAATTTTCCAGTATTTTTATAAAAATCGGACTCATAAATATTACAACGATCATAAACATCATTACTGGACATAATTTCGTTAAGCAAATTTTTTGACAACATAAAAATCTTGCCTCTTAATTATTGCATACACACCGTCTTCTAATTAAATAAAAACATTTGAATTTGGAATATTGCTATCATGGATACAAAATATATACTATTCGTTACAATTTATTACAAAGTAAAAGGCATTTATATAAGTAATATTAATTATCATTAAACAAAAATCAATTAAAATTCATTTGGCTAAATACGATATAATAAAAATGTATACATAAAATTTAAAAGATAAAAAAATGAACAAATTTATAGAAGTTAAAAATTTAGTCAAGGAATTTCCCATCAAAAAAGGCTTTTTCAACAAACAGGTGGGCGCTGTCCATGCCATAAACAATATAAGTTTTGATATTTTCAAAGGAGAAACTTTAGGACTTGTAGGAGAATCAGGCTGCGGAAAATCAACCACGGGAAGATGTGTTCTTGGATTGATACCGCCAACAAGCGGTTCCGTGAAAATTAACAACATAGAAATAACTTCCGCTGACTCAAAAACTATTCAACATCTTAGAAAAAAAATGCAAATTATTTTTCAAAACCCGTATTCCAGCCTTAATCCAAGAATGACGGTAAAAGATATTTTAAGAGAGCCTTTTATAATTCATGAAAAAAATCTTTCTAAAAAAGATGTGGATAAGAAATTAATTGAACTTCTGGATATGGTTGGAATGAGCGAAAGTGTGCTTAACAGATATCCGCACGAGTTTTCCGGCGGACAAAGACAAAGAATAGGAATAGCCAGAGCGTTAACCCTCAGACCTGAATTTATAGTGGCTGATGAGCCTGTAAGCGCACTCGATATAAGTATTCAAGCGCAAATAATAAATCTTCTGCAAAAACTCAAAAATGAGCTTAATTTAACTTATTTATTTATATCACACGACTTAAGCGTCATAAGATACGTATGCGACAGGGTTGCCGTAATGTATCTTGGCGAAATCGTAGAAATAGCGCCAACTCAAGAATTATACTCAAACCCGAAACATCCATATACGCAGGCATTGTTGAATTCTGTTCCTGTTCCTGACCCGAATAAAGATCTTTCATCAAGAATTATATTAAAAGGCGATTTGCCTAGTCCTGTGACCATGCCTTCGGGTTGCAAATTCCATACAAGATGTCCTTATGTAATGGATATTTGTTCAAAAGTCGACCCTGAATATACTGAACTTTCCCAAAATCACAAAGCAAAATGCCATCTTCTAAATTAAAATC
>DNRP01000087.1:0-3178 GCA_003499955.1 Cyanobacteria bacterium UBA9971 | reverse complement strand
ATTTCCCAAAACCGGGAATAATATTCAAAGATATAACAACAGCTATCAAAGATCCTGAAGCTTTCAGAAGAATTGTTGACTTCATAACCGAAGAATTTAAAGATGCGGGCGTGGATTATGTTGCAGGTATCGAGTCAAGAGGTTTTATTTTCGGTGCTCCGGTTGCTTATAATTTAGGCGCAGGGCTTGTAATAGTCAGAAAACCCGGCAAACTTCCCGCTGAAGTGGAACAGGTTGAATATTCTCTTGAATACGGCACAGACTGCGTAGAAATTCATAAAGACGCTATCGAACCAGGCAAAAAAGTTCTTCTTATTGACGATCTTCTTGCAACAGGCGGAACTGCTGCGGCTTCGTATCAGCTTATTGAAAAAATAGGCGGAATTCCTGTCGGTATTGCTTTTGCTGTAGAATTAACATTCTTAGACGGCAGAGAAAGACTTACAGCAAATAAAGACGTTAAATTGGTTTCAATGGTTAAATATTAATGAAATGTTATTTGTGTGAAAACACAGATCATCTGGACGTAAAAGGGCAAGTAAGGGACAATCCTGCCATAAAAATCAGGAAATGCAGTTCTTGCGGTCTTGTTTTTCTCGATGATTCCAGTCATATCGACGATAAATTTTATGAAAACAACGGCATGGCAAATACAATAAATATAAATTGCAATTTTGCAAAAACAGATGCTTTTGATACACAAAAACGCTTTAATCTTTATCATAAACAACTTATAAACAAGCGGGTACTTGATTTTGGTTGCGGAGGCGGAAGTTTTCTTGCATGGATGAAAAAAGAAAATATTACACAAAATTTATTCGCTCTTGAGCCTAATCAAAAACATTTTGACTTTTTAAATTCAAATTTCACTCTATATAAGTCAATAGAGGCTATTCCTGACAAAAGTCTTGATTTTATAACGATGTTTCACGTAATGGAACACCTTAAAGACCCGTTAGAAATATTAGAAGCTCTTTATAATAAGCTAGAAGAGAATGGCAAAATAATTATCGAAGTTCCAAACTGCGATGATGCATTGTTAAGTCTTTATGACAACGATGCGTTTTCTAAATTTACGTACTGGAGCTGCCATTTATATTTATTTAACAATGAAACACTCAAAATCTTATTAGATAAAACACCATTTAAAATTGATTATATCAAGCAATATCAGAGATATTCTTTTGCAAATCATATCTATTGGTTAGCAAAAGGCAAACCGGGTGGACATATAGAATGGAATTTCCTTGATGATAAGGACTTACAAACTATTTATGAAGAAAAACTCTCTGAATTAGGCAAATGCGATTCTGTTATTGCTATAATAAGTAAATAAAATTTTAGTGTCCATTTTTTATTGTTTTATAAATATTTTTAATAAGTTCTTGTACGCTTTGAATTGATGCTTTACCGTTTAATATTACATCAGCAGACGCTTTTGTTGGTCTAATGTTTTTAATTGCTTTAGCTATAACATCTTGAAAATGAAAATGTGTTTCATCGTTTTTATCAAAGGGACTTTTACCTGCTCGCATATACCATCTATCTTTTATCACTTCATCAGGAGTATGTACATAAAGCTTTATATCAAAAGCATCTCTTACTCGTGGATGTAAATTAAATAAGCCTTCAGATATAACTAATTTTGCGGACTTAATCGGAATAGCAGCAGGTATAGATATACCGGTGTCATCTCTTTTGTATTCAGGGATTTTAACTGCTATCCCTTGCTTTAGTTTTTTACAATCTATCCTTAATTGTTTTAAATCAACGGCTTTAGGAACATCAAGAGAATATCCTGATTGCAATACTTGTACAAAACCACCTAATTTTCTAACAAGAGCAGAAAAGTCTTTATAATAATTATCAGTATTAACTACGCTTACAGTTTTTTCTCCTGCTACCCCTCTTATTCCTTCAACAATTTTTTCAGTAAGTGTTGTTTTTCCGGAATTTGACTCACCGGCAATTCCTGCTGTAACAACTTTTTCTTCTTTAAATAATTTTATAGCCTTTTGCAAAAATCCTTCTTTTAGACTCAAAATAACTGGTTCAGGTTGTTTAGAGTCATTTTCTATTATACGTTGCAATTTCTTATAACAGGTTCTATTTCCAAAAGAAATAACATTGTTTTGAGTATTTAGTCCATTATTATTTTGGATTTTATTAATTAAACTAAATTTATTTAAAATTGCCGCATTATTCATAATTTTTCCTTTAAAATAGATAATTCTCAATATATAAAGTTTCTAAATCATAAAAATTAATAAAATTTCATAAAAAATTTACATTTTTTAACTTCGCTTTTTTGCTTGAAACATTTTATACTAAAACGAGTTTATATTTTCGAAAACTCATCGTTTCCGAAAATAACGCTCCTACTATCGAATACCGTTTTTTTATCGGTTGTTAAAATCCCAAATTTATTTTTGAAGCGGTATACATAAAAAAATGGTCAAAGTTTTTCTTTCTTTGTTATACTAAATTAAGAAAAAAGTAGTACATATTGGCATACAAAAGACACAATGATAAAAAACATAAGAAATTTCTGCATAATAGCACATATAGACCACGGGAAATCAACGCTGGCTGACCGTTTGCTTGAAAAAACCGAAACTGTAGCCAAAAGAGATATGATGGCGCAACTTCTCGACACTATGGATATAGAAAGGGAAAGAGGCATTACCATAAAACTTCAGGCGGCAAGAATGGACTATGTCGCCAATGACGGCAATAATTATATTTTAAATCTTATAGACACTCCCGGACACGTGGATTTCAGCTATGAAGTTTCAAGAAGCCTCGCCGCATGTGAAGGCGCGCTTCTTGTGGTTGACGCAACACAGGGCGTAGAAGCTCAAACAATGGCAAATGTTTATTTAGCCATTGAGCAGAATTTGGAAATAATTCCTGTTATAAACAAAATAGATCTCCCGAGTGCTGACCCTGAAAGAGTTAAGCACGAAATTGAAGAAATATTAGGTATTGATGCTTCTAATGCCGTACTTGTAAGCGCAAAATCAGGTATTGGAATAGAAGATGTACTTGAAGCAATCGTAAAATATGTTACTGCGCCGGAAGACACTTCCAAAAAGCCCTTAAGAGGTCTTGTTTTTGACAGTTATTACGATCCTTTCCTCGGGACGATTGCTTATTTCAAAGTTATGGACGGAAATAT
>DNRP01000154.1 GCA_003499955.1 Cyanobacteria bacterium UBA9971 | reverse complement strand
CCTTTGGGTTATGAGCCCAACGAGCTACCGGACTGCTCCACCCCGCGTTATTATTAAATTGTAAGCATTCCTAAAAATTTTATCCCTGTGTCTATTAATATAATACCGCATCAATATTAAATTTCAACCATTATTCTAAAACCCCTCATTTTTATTGATATTACTGATTTTTATTTTGATATTTTTATCAGGATTTTGAGAACAAAGAAATTATAACTGAATTTTTAAAATAGTTTAAAAAATAGGCGAAACCTATTTTAAAACAGTCGATAACGTCAAAATAGCACCTATCATTCTAATATCTTGACATTTCCCCGTGTCAATCTTCTTCTTTCCATTCAATTCCGCAAATTTCAGCCAGTTTTTTTCTATCAGGATAATTGCCTTTATAAGCGACTTTTTCATCTGCCAAAATTATAGGAAGACTGTCATTTCCTTCCTCTTTAAGAGTATTTTTAACGACTGCAATTTTGGTGAACATTGCAGGTTCAAAAGCAAGACCATATCTTTCAACATGAATTCCCTGTTTTTTTAACCATTCAATGTCATTTAAAAACCCTACCAGTTTGGTATCAACGTTAGTGCCGCATACACCGCTGGTACAACACATTGGGGGATCAAATACTTGTAATTTCATAATAATAACCTCCTAAGTTAATTTATTTGTATCAAACATTAATGTTTCTAATTTTTCTGCACCGACAAGGTCTTCAGCAACCCATGGTGATATTACTGTTCTTTTTGATAAAGTTTTGGCGATTTCACCGATATAGTTAAGTTCATTCAAACCTTTTGCACAAAGGATAGAATCAGTTGTACCCGATACCGCAAAGCTTCTGTTGATTATCCATCCGTATGGCTCAATACCGGCTCTTCGTAAATCACTCTGCAAAGCTTCTGCCTCATGAGTGGGAGTTGCTTCCGGCAATGCGACAATCAGCACTTTCGTAAATTTAGGGTCACGGATTCTGGGCAAAAGGCCTTTTACTTCATCCGGTAAGTCATCTGCAGTTTTTGCAACTTGCTTATGATAGGCTTCTGTTGAATCTAACAGCAGTAAAGTATGTCCTGTCGGAGCAGTATCAAGCACAATGAATTTATTTTGTCCTTTTGCAACAGTCTGGGCAAATGCTTGAAAAACTGCAATCTCTTCAATACAGGGAGAACGTAATTCTTCCTCTAATAAAGCCATATCTTCAAGTGAAAGTTTTCTCCGATTTTTATTTATAACTTCATAAACATAATTTTGTGTTTCTACTTTCGGATCAATCTTCTCAACTTGAAGATTAGGTATGTTTTCACCGATTGTTTCTGTAACATGAGCCGCAGGATCGGTAGTTGACAACAATACAGAGTTGCCATGCCGGGCTAATTGAGTTGCAATCATTGCAGCCATAGTTGTTTTTCCGACACCGCCTTTTCCCATAGTCATAATGACACCACAGCCTTCTGCTTCCAATTCCTTGAGAAACTTAGACCACGGCTCAATATCTTTAATAGCCTCTGCTGTTTTGACTTTTAAACCTTCAGCGTTGGTGCTGTAAGCCAAATCAGCTCCATTGCTGTAAACACTATGCAAAGCTTCAATTCCCATTACGCCTGAAGGTCTAAAAGGAACAGTCGTTTTCGGTAAGATTTTAAGTTGTTCCGGCATTACATCAATTGCTGCTTTTGATTTATCTACAAAAGCTCTGGCTATTTTATCATCGGAATCTTTTGTAAATACTCCGTTAATAATCAAATGCTGATTACTAAGTCCAAGTTCGCTCAATTCAATACTTGTTCTTGCGGCTTCATAAAAACTCATTTCTTCAGCCCGTGAAACAAGAACCAGTAAAGTTTTATCAGGATTTTTAAGAGCATTAACAACATTTTCAAAAAGTATCTTCTGCTCTGCTAATCCTGAAACAGGACCTAAACAAGAACTTCCTGTTTTATTACTCGCGATAAAATCATTCCAAGCTGACGGAAGATTAAGCAATCGAAGCGTATGCCCAGTTGGAGCAGTATCTAAGACCACATGGTCGTAATCTTTTATTTCTTCATCATTACCAATAAATTTTGAAAATTCGCTAAAACCTGCAATTTCTACAGTACAAGCGCCTGAAAGCTGTTCTTCCATCTGTTGAATGGTCGCATCGGGAAGTACTCCTCTATATGGTCCGACCATACGTTCACGGTATTCTGCAGCTGCATCAATCGGGTTTATATTCATAGCGTACAAGCCGGAAACCCCGTTTACTTCTGTGGGTGTTGAACCAAGTTTTGTTTCCAGAACCTCATCCAAATTTGAAGCAGGGTCTGTACTGATAAGCAGGATTCTTTTTCCCATTTCAGTCAAACCAACTGCTGTAGTACAGGCCATTGAGGTTTTGCCTACTCCGCCTTTTCCGGTAAAAAACAGAAACCGCGGTGCTTTTGCTAATAGATTTTTCATTTTTTATTTTTCTCCATTCCAATATTTAATAAGTCAATTTGAATAAAAAATAAATTCTTCAAGTTGCTAAAAATACTTACTAAATATTTTATACACCATATTTTATTACTTGGCAAATTAGCCAAATAGATAGTTTATTAAATAATTTTCTTTAGGTTAAGATATTGTTATGAATAATGAAATTCAAAAAAGATATAAAAAGCGTTCCGAAATAATAAAAGCTCTTGCTCATCCTACAAGGCTTTTTATTATCGATTTTTTGGCGGATGGTGAAAAATGTGTCTGCGAGATTGTTGAACAAGTTGGTGTAGATATTTCAACTATTTCTAAACATTTATTGGTCATGAAAAATGCCGGTCTTGTTGAAAGCGAAAAACGCGGGCTAAATATGTTTTATAAAACCGCCTGTCCTTGCATTTCAAGTTTATTCACTTGTTTAGAATCTATTGGAAATAAAGATTAAAAGATTAACCGGTAAACCTATTTTATAATTGTAAAATTTTTTGTAATATTATTTGGCGGTTTTACCAAATAGTAATATAATATTAGCAAATAAGCATATTTTAAGGAGCATTATAAATGGAAACTAAAACAAGCTGCAAATTATCATTCATAGAAAGGTTTTTAACTCTCTGGATATTTCTTGCAATGGCAATTGGCGTAGGACTTGGATATTTTGTTCCGGGCGTTGAAGGATTTATAAATCAATTCAATGTGGGAACAACAAATATTCCTATAGCTATTGGGCTTATTGCTATGATGTTTCCGCCTCTTGCAAAAGTAAAATATGAACAATTGCCGGAAGTATTTAAAGATAAAAAAATTCTCGGACTCTCTCTTGGTTTAAACTGGATTGTCGGTCCTGTGTTAATGTTTTTCCTTGCGATAATCTTTCTGCATAATTATCCCGAATATATGGTCGGTCTTATTATGATAGGTCTTGCACGATGTATTGCTATGGTTCTTGTATGGAATAATCTTGCAGAAGGTTCTTCTGAGTACGGAGCAGGTCTTGTTGCCTTTAATAGTATATTTCAAGTATTATTTTTCAGCGTTTTTGCATGGTTTTTCATTACTGTTTTACCGCCGTTATTTGGATTAAAGGGTTCTATAGTTGATGTAAATATTTGGATGATAGCCCAAAGTGTATTTATTTATCTTGGAATTCCTTTTATTTTAGGATTTTTAACCAGAACTATATTAATAAAAATTCATGGCTATGACTGGTATCATAACGGTTTTATCCATAGGATCGGTCATATCACGCTTATAGCTCTTTTATTTACTATAGTTGTTATGTTTTGTCTTAAAGGCAAACTTATTGTTCAAATTCCGATGGATGTAATCAGAATAACAATTCCCCTTGCAATATATTTTGCGATTATGTTTTTAGTCAGTTTCTTTTTGAGTAAAAAACTTGGCGCTAATTATGAAAAATCTGCAACTGTAGCTTTTACCGCGGCCGGAAATAATTTTGAGCTCGCAATAGCTGTTGCTATCGCTGTTTTTGGTATAGGCTCCGGTGTTGCTTTTGCTGCTGTTATCGGTCCGTTAATTGAAGTTCCTGTTCTTATAAGTCTTGTAGACTTGTCATTATGGTTTAGAAAGAAATTTTTTATAGGAGAAAATTAATGAAAGAAATTAACATTGAATGGCAACACCTTGATAAAGATGGTGAAACCTGCACTCGCTGTTCTGATACAGGAAAAACTTTATTACAAGTTATAGAGGATTTATCCAGAGAGCTTGTAACAGAAAATATCAAACTTGTATTTTCCGAAATTAAGTTAGATGAAAATGAGATTCCAGAATCTAACAAAATTTTCTTTAACGGTGTAGCTCTTGAGGTCTTAATTCCTGAGCTCAAAGTAATCGAAAATCCCTGTCCTTCTTGTTCAGATTTGCTTGGCAAGAATACCTGTTGTAGAGCGGTAGAATATAAGGGTAAAATCAATGAAGACATCCCTGAATCTTTAATCAGAAAAGCAGTGAATATAACTTTAGAGAAACTGGAGCAATAATGAAAAAAATAGAAATTTTAGGTACAGGTTGCAAAAAATGCAATGACTTAACTGAATTAACCAAAAAAACAGCTGATTCTATGCAAATTGAATATGAAATAGAAAAAGTTACTGATATTCTAAAAATAATTGAATATGGAGTTGTAGCCACTCCTTCTCTCGTTGTTGATGGTGAAGTTAAAATATCGGGCAAAATACCCTCAGTTGATGACATAAAAAAATATTTGTCATAAAATTTGAAAAATTTATTCTTAATATGCAAAACTTAAATTAAAAGAAAAATTTGGAGGAAAAATGGTTAAAAGATTATTAATTCTTGTATTGCCTATGCTTTTAGTATTATCAGCAGGTTTATATTTTATTCCTATTGAGAGTTCTTTTGCTAAGGCTAATCAGTCTAAAAATTCCGTTCAGAATAATAAAACAGTGATTGTTTATTATTTCTACGGAAATCCTCGCTGCGCTACCTGTCAAAAAATTGAAAAATATACAAAAGAAGCGGTTGTAGAAAACTTCTCAAAAGAAATAAAATATAAAAAAGTTTCTTTTCAGGCAGTTGATCTTGATAACCCGAAAAATAAGCATTTTTCAAAAGATTACAATCTTTATACAAAATCGGTTATAGTTTCGGAGAGAAAAAACGGAAAAGAAATTAAATACAAAAATTTAGACAAAATTTGGACACTCACAAATGATGAAAAAAAATTTAAAGATTACATAAATAAGGAAGTTAAATCTTCTCTCGGGGGATAAATTAAATGTTATTAGTTATATTATCTGCTTTATGGCTTGGGGTTTTGACCTCCATAAGCCCTTGTCCTTTAGCAACAAATATTGCAGCCATCTCATTCATCGGAAAAAATGTTTCTTCACCTTATAAAGCTGTATTTTCAGGATTCTTATACACATTCGGCAGAGTTTTAAGTTATGTCGGAGTAGGTGTAATAATCCTTGCAGGGTTATTATCAGTTCCGTCTGTTGCAAACTTCTTACAGCATTACATCAGTTTATTTATGGGACCTCTGTTAATAGCTGTCGGGATTATTTTACTTGAACTTGTAAAATTCAACTTTTCAACAGGAGTTTGCGGCGCTGAATTACAGAATAAATTAAAGAATAACGGACTGATCGGAGCTTTACTGCTCGGCATCTTATTTGCTTTGTCATTTTGTCCTGTATCAGCTGCACTTTTCTTCGGAAGCCTTCTTTCTCTTTCTGTAGAACATAATTCCAAAGTTCTTTTACCTCTTGTATATGGAATAGGAACAGGATTGCCTGTTATAATTTTTGCTTTTATAATTGCTTTCAGTTTCAATTCTGTTGGCAAAGCTTATAATAAACTGGTAAAAATAGAATTCTGGATGCGAAAAATCACAGGAGTACTCTTTATAGTTGCGGGAATTTATTATATAGCCACTCATTTCTTTGGTTTTTCAATTTAAGGTAAATTTATGAATAATAAAAATTTATTAAAAATTGCCAATATTTCAGGATGGTTATTGCTTATAATACTTATTCTCTATTTTATAAGCGGTTATTCAATGGTGCATAAATATGGAATGGATGTTCTCATGAGCAATTCTCAAGCTTGGTCCTGGCACAGATATTTGGCTCTTCCGTTTCTAATATTTTTATTGCTGCATATAGTTCCTCATTACGTTGTAAGAAAGCAAGTTAAAAGACTATTAATAATTTTAAGCATTGTAATTGCCTTACCTGTACTGAGTGTACTTGCCATAGATAAATTTCAAAAACCTGAAGTAAAGCCGCCTGTAAAATCAGGACAAACTCAAAACAAATCGGTACGTTGTAAAAATTGTCCGAATGAATGTTTGATTAAACCGAATGAAACAGGCACGTGCGAACGATATATAAATATTGACGGCAAATTAGTGCCTGTAAAAAAATAAGTTCAGGAAAAATTATTTTTATATCAAACCGACTAATAAATCCGAATTGCTAATTAATTTTGCATTGTCATTGCGAGAAGAGAAACGACAAAGCAATCGCAAAGTTTTGTAAAATTATGAAATTGTCCCCCATTTTTTTTGACATTTAGTCAAAAAAAATGGGTACCCTACTGTGCTCGCAATGACAGTTTTGGCTATTTAGTAATTCAGGTATAAAGTCCAAATTGTTTCCAATTTCTTTAGAAGCATAAGCTCCTGCAATAGAACCTAAGCCCATTCCGACGAGTGAGCCTATTGCTCCACCGCGTCCTTTTAATAAATAACCGAACATTCCTATGCCTGCTAATATTGCAGAAACATTGACGGAAGATTTTAAAATTTGTGTGCCTCCGTTTATAGTTCTGTCTTTAGTACTTGCCGCAGGTTTTTTGAATGCTTTAAATATTGCAGGAATTTCCATTGCGCCTAACACTAATGCGCTGATATAAGGGATTCGCAAAAGAGCGTTTCCGACTGTTTTTCCGAGCGCAGACCCTTCAACTTTTTTTGCGTATACTTCAAAACTCTTAATTACTGTTTTTCCTGATTCATCTTGTACAATTTTAGGTACAAATCTATTAGTCGGTATTTCATCAAGAGATAAATCATACTTAAATACTTTTTGACATAATTCACCGAATTTAGTGTCATACAAAGGCACATCAGCTTTATGCAATTTTACTCCAAGTTGACCCATTTTATTGACATAACGTTCAAGAAAAGTTCCTCTGAAAAATGAAAACGGAGCTTGAAAATCTTTATAATAAGAAGGGATTTTACCGGTTTTAAATTGTTTCCATGCCCCTGCTAGATCTCGTGTGTCTTCAGGAAGATTAATCGTCATTAGACCTACCAATCCGGCAGCCCTGACATAATTTCCGTCTTTTATATTATCCGGAAGCGATGAAATTCTTCGTATGGGAACTATTGGGCTTAATGCGGCTAAAGTCGCTTTTGTAAGCTCATCGTTTTTTAAGGCGGCATTATCAAGCCTATTTACGTGCGTTTTTAGATCATTAAAATTGGCAGGCTGATATTGCGCGCTTATATAGGGTGGAAAATTAGTCTGAATATTTGGTATCATTAAACCTTCCTGTTCCCATAGAAATATTATAAAGAATCGCTTCCTAATATATATAAAAACATTCTTTTTTGTATTATTGCCTGAATTTAAATGATTTTTTACAATTTATTCGCCCATAACTTTTATAAGAAGTCGTTTTTTTCTTTGTCCGTCAAATTCGGCATAATAAATTTGCTGCCATGTCCCTAAATCAAGTCTTCCGTTTGTTACAGGCACAATTACTTCATGTCCGATTAAAAGATTTTTTAAATGGCTGTCGCCATTTGTTTCGCCCGTGAAATGGTGTTTATAATCAGGTTTGAAAGGCGCGAGTTCTTCCAGCCATTTGTCGATGTCCTGAATTAAACCGTTTTCTGCGTCATTAACATAAACACCTGCCGTGATATGCATAGCGGAAACAAGAATCATTCCTTCTTGAATACCGCTTTTTCTTAAGACTTTGTCAACTTCGCCTGTGATATTGATATATTCTCTATGTTTTGTGGTATTGAACCATAAATATTCAGTAAGAAATTTCATTTTTGAGGCTCCTTATCTTTTTGCAATGATTTTTATTATACAATTAACTTAAGTTGTAGATAAGTAAAATAGTCATGAATAAAATAATTGTCATTGCGAGCGACCAACAGGAGCGTGGCAATCTATCTATTATTCTGAAACGTTAAATGGATTGCCACGTCGGACTTTTAGTCCTCCTCGCAATGACATCAAATTGAATTTTGGAGGAATAATGATTAAAAAATCTACAAAAATCAAACAATTTCTGGCTAAGCTTGTCCTTTTAACTATAGGTATATTACTTGTAGCAGTTGCGCTGGAATTATTTCTTATTCCGAATAAAATTATTGACGGTGGAGTTGTAGGAGTTTCTATAATGACAAGTTATTTAACTAATTTGCCGTTAGGAATATTTATTTTTACTTTTAACTTGCCTTTTCTTGCTTTTGGCTACAAAAAACTGGGGAAAAACTTCATAATAACTTCTTTTTATTGTATTACTATGCTTTCAATAGCTGTTAATTTCTTTCATGGTATGGCGAAAGCAACAACTGATTTGCTTTTAGCCTGCATTTTTGGGGGAATAATACTTGGTATCGGGCTTGGCATAATTTTGCGAAATAACGGTTCTCTCGATGGAACGGAGATAATTGCCGTATCTTTAAACAAAAAAGTGAGTTTTTCAATTGGCGAAATAATAATGGTGATTAATTTATTTATTTTGGGGAGTGCAGGTTTTGTTTTTGGTTGGGATAGGGCTATGTATTCTTTATTGGCGTATTTTATTATTTTTAAAACTATTGATGTAGTTATAGAAGGTTTGGATGAATCAAAATCAATTACTATAATTTCTGACAAATATGAAGAAATTGCGCGGGATATTATAAGCAAATTTGAGCGGGGCGTTACTTATATAAATGGTCAGGGAGCATATTCAGGCGAAGATAAAAAAATAATTTTTTGTGTAATAAGCCGTTTAGAACTGGCTAATCTTAAAAATCATGTATTAGAAATTGATCCATCAGCTTTTATCGCTATCGAAAATGTGCATGAAGTTGAAGGCGGACAAGTTAAAAAACAAAAAATGTTTTCCTGATTTGACGAAAACTTGAATATGTTTTTATAATTTATTAACAAGATTTGATTACCTGTGTAATATCAAAAAGATTGCCGTAATCTTATAATGAAGTTATAAATTATGAGAAAAGAATATGTCTGTAAACATAGAAGGCGAAAATTTTAGTCCGGTAAGAAGAACAATAAAACATAATGACATTTTTCTTGTAACAGATGCCAACGGAAATGTTTTGAGCGGAAATAATTCGGGATATGGTCTTTATTTTGGAGATACGCGTTTTTTGAGCCGCCTTGAGCTTAAAATAAACGGGACACATCCCATTGTGCTTTCTTCTTCTACAGAAACAGGGCACTCCTCTATTGTTATAGGGACAAATGCGAATTTAAAAGACAATTCTAACCCTGAACGAATTATTCCGCAGGAAACTATCCAAATTAAGCGGGAAAGCATCCTATATGGCTCGTATTTTGAAACCATAACCCTTGCCAATTATAATTTCTTTGAGGTTGGAATTCATTTGGAATTTTTCTTTGAAGCAGATTTTTTGGATATTTTTGAAGTTAGAAATATTACGTCTGACAAGCACGGACAAAAAGAAGTTTTGACTTCTGACCATAATAAGCTTGTTTTTTCATATCTTGACGTAACCGGCGCGGTTATGGATACGGAAATAGATTTTATAAATGAGCATTTGCCCATCCCTATAAAAATAGAAAATGACACGGTTATATATGAATTTAAGATTGCTCCCGCATCAAAACTGGAAATTAAATATCAGATTAATCTCAAATCTACTGCGGATTTGCCTAAAAAGTTTATTGCGAAAGATTTTAATGAAGCTCTTGATTTGGCTTTAGTGGATGATAAAAACTGGAACAAGTCGACAACCAATTTTAAAGCTAATAACGAAGATTTTAACGAGATGATTCAAAGAAGTCATAAAGATATTAATATGCTCGTTACAAAGGCTACTTACGGCGAATATATCGCGGCGGGAATTCCATGGTATACGACTTTGTTTGGCAGGGATAGTATTATTGCGGCAAGACAGTCGTTAATAATTAATTCGACTCTCGGCAAAAATGTTCTGGAAACGCTTGCAAGATTTCAGGGAAAAGAAGAAAATCCATGGAGAGATGAAGAACCGGGAAAAATTCTTCATGAAATAAGATTTGGGGAGCTTGCAAGAAGTAACAAAGTACCTCACAGCGCTTATTATGGGACTATTGACGCAACTCCTTTGTGGATAATCCTTCTTTATGAATACTTTAAATGGACAGATGACAGGGAAACTCTGGAAAAACTTTGGGGAAATGCGCTCGAATGCCTTAGCTGGATGGAAAATTATGCCATGAGTACCGGATTTGCTTCTTATTTGCAAAAAAGCGAGAAAGGGTTAGAGAATCAATCGTGGAAGGATTCATGGGATTCTCACATGCATGAAAACGGAAAAATAGCCGAGCCGCCTATAGCTTCTGTCGAGGTGCAGGGATATTTTTATTCCGCAATGATAAAAATGGCAAAACTGGCATCATATATGGATGATATAGTTCTTGCAAAAAGATTGGTTGCGCGCGCAAAAGATTTTAAAGAAAGATTTCATAAAGCATTTTGGATGGAAGATAAGAAATATTATGCTCTTGCGCTTGATAAATACGGAAAACAGCTTAAGGTTATAACGTCTAACGCGGGACATCTTCTTGAAACAGGCATTCTTGATCAGTATTATGCAGAGTTGGTTGCGGAAAGGCTTTTTCAGAAAGACATGTTTAGCGGTTGGGGTATTCGGACATTAAGCGCGAATATGCTTTCTTATAATCCTATGAGTTATCATAACGGATCAATATGGCCTCATGATAATAGTATAATTGCTTTTGGTCTTGCAAAAATAGGAAAACTTGATCTGGTTCTGAAAATCATGACAGCTTTATTTGAAGCGGGAAGACTTATGTATTACAAAAGACTTCCCGAGCTTTTTTGCGGTTTTTCAAGGCAATTCAGAATATTGGATCCCCCTGTAAGTTATCCTGTCGCATGCAATCCGCAGGCATGGGCCGCAGCCAGTATGTTTTTGTTAATTCAGTCGATGCTTAATATTGAACCTGACGCCCAAAGTAATAAGCTTCGGATACTTAATCCGGTTATTCCTGAGTGGTTAGATTCATTAAAACTTAAAAATATCAGTATAGGCAAATCTTTTATTGATTTAGAGTTTAATAAATCAAGCAGTGGTCTTGTAATCGCAGTTCCTGAAAAACGCGGAAAACTCGATGTGATTATCAGGAAATAATTCTCTAACAGAAGGTCGAGGTATTCTTAGAATAAAAAGAGCCGGTACTGTTTAGTACCGGCTCTATAAGCTTTTACCAAAGGTTCATGGTGGATTTCACCACGCTTTAAATAAATAGCTAATTTTCAATATATTCTTTAAGTTTTTTGCTTCTATTTGGATGGCGAAGCTTTCTGAGGGCTTTTGCCTCGATTTGTCTTATTCTTTCTCTTGTTACACCGAAAAGTTGTCCAACTTCTTCGAGTGTTCTTTGTCTTCCATCATCCATGCCGAATCTTAATCTTAAGACATCTCTTTCTCTAGGAGACAAACTTCTTAAAACTTCGGCGAGATCTTCTCTAAGAAGCTCGTGAGCTACTGTCATTACAGGAGCATCTGCATCTTTGTCTTCAATAAAGTCGCCAAGTCTGCTGTCTTCTTCTTTTCCTATAGGAGTTTCAAGGGAAAGCGGTTCTTGTGCTACTTTAATGATTTCTCTTAATTTATTTATGGTGATGCCCATGCTCTGGGAAATTTCTTCTTCAGTAGGCTTACGACTCAAGTCTTGAGCGAGTTTGCGGGTTATTTTTTTAAGTTTGTTAATTGTTTCTACCATGTGAACAGGAATTCTGATTGTACGAGCCTGATCAGCAATAGCTCTTGTAATAGCCTGTCTAATCCACCATGTAGCGTAAGTACTAAACTTATAGCCTCTTTCGTGGTCAAATTTTTCAGCTGCTCTAATAAGTCCGAGATTTCCTTCCTGAATAAGGTCAAGGAATAACATGCCTCTTCCGACATATTTTTTGGCAATACTAACGACAAGCCTGAGGTTTGCTTGTACAAGCTTACGTTTTGCTATTGCTCCTATGTTTCCGCCGGTTACGATTTTTCTGGCAAGATCAATTTCTTCATCGGCTGTAAGCAGTTGAATTCTGCCTATTTCCCTTAAATACATTCTGACAGGATCATCAAGAGGAACTCCTTTAGGTGGAGTGATGTCAACTTCATCAACTTCCTCTTCAAGGTCGTCTTTAAGGTCAATGCTTTCTTCTTCATGCTCAATAAGAGCACCCGGATCAGGTCTTCCAAATAAACTTGTTATCTGGTCACTGTCAATGCTGTCTTCGTCCCTGAGAAGCTCGTCTATTACCGCTCCGCCGCCTTTTTTCCTGTATTCTTTGTCTATCATAACCAAAAGTGTACCCTCTTTATTTTATTATCTTCAACATTAATTATCGCTTTAAACTTCTGATTTGCTCTGCAAAATCAATTCCTTAACCAATTGCTGCTGTTCAAGAGAAGAAATATCATCTTTATTAGAGGCATAATATTGCGTTTTTAGCTTATTTTGCTGCTCTGATAAAACACATCGTCTTAAAAATGCTATGTGATCTTTGATATATTGTTCCAGTGAACTTGTATTCATTCCTTTTTTTTCGTCAACCAAGCATATTACATCCACTAAGATTTTTTTAGCTTCTTCATTCTCTGCCAATTTGGTGAATAGCTCGTTTGACAATTTTTCAGGATCAGTTATTTCTTTCAATGATTTACTAATTTCGTTTTTGATTAACGAGATATTTTCTTCAGTGAAATTAACCTCCTCTAAATAATTATTAATACACAAAGGTGAGAGTTTTTCACTATTTAGAAAATACAAACTCAGTAAATTTTTCTGTGCTGAAATATGATTTTCTTCTAAATTTTGCCTTTTTCCCTGATTTAAAATTTTCTCCTTTTTTATTACTTTTTGTAAACTCTTTTTGATTTCGATATTAAGTGATTCTTCATCTATCATTAGTTTTTCTGAAATAAGTTTAATATATTCATTTCTTATAATAGAATTTTTGATGTCTGAAAGTATCGGTATTAAGTCCTGTATGACTTTTGATTTTTCTTGAGGAGTTTGAGTTTTTTCTTTTGATTTCATTATCCTATTTATTTGGTAATCTATCAAAAGGGGCGCCTGATTTACAACTTTTTTGTATGCGTCTAATCCTTCTGTTCTTATAAATTCATCGGGGTCTTTTCCTGTAATGTTTGATATAACTCTTATTTCGCAAACTGCTCGATTATTTTTATCTGACATTTCCGCAAAATTTTCATCAAACTGTTTTATATCGCCCAGTCCTGAAAAAACCGATTTAATAATCTCAGCACCACGGTCTGTTGCATTAATTCCTGCCTCATCTGAATCAAATGCCAAATATATCCTTCTCGAGTCAGAATATCTGGCGAGTATTTTTATATGCTGTTCCGTTAACGCTGTTCCTAACGTGGCAACCACGTTGGTAAGACCGTGAGTATGCGCTGAAATTACATCGAAAAAGCCTTCCATTATTATTACACTGTCCTGCTCTTTTATGGATTGTTTTGCCTGATAAAGAGCAAACAGGCTTCTGCTTTTGTTAAACACCGGTGTGTCAGGTGAATTTAAGTATTTTGGATTCTGGTTATCTTCAAGCGCTCTTGCGCCAAATGCGATAAAATCGCCTTTTTCATCCTGAATAGGAATCATTATCCTGCCCCTGAAACGGTCAAGATAACCTTTTCCGTTTGTTCTTTCTGAAACAAGTCCTGCTTTGTAAAGCAGGTCTAATTTGTCATTCTGAGGCATAGCCGAAGAATCTGTCCCATTTGGAGTATAAGCATTAATTCCAGTTTGAACAGATCCTTCGCTTCGCTCAGGATGACAATTACAAAAATGACTAATCAAACTGTCATAACTGTTCAGGGAGTAACCGATTTTAAATTTTTCAATAACTTCTTCCGTTATGTTCCTTTTAAAGAGATAATCTCTGGCTTTTGCAGCTTCGGGAACATCCAAAAGAAGTTTATTGAAAAACCTCACTGCCTCTTGATTCACTTCCAGTATTTGGTTTTTGATTTCCGTTTTTTCAGGAGAAAAATTTTGTGTTTGGATTGGGATGCCAAATTTCTGCGCCTGTTCAACAATTACTTCATAAAAAGTATTATTGTTAATTTTCATCAGAAAACTTATGGCATCACCGCCCACTCCGCAACCAAAGCATTTAAAAATGCCTTTGTCGGGACTCACAGAAAAAGACGGGGTTTTTTCTTTATGAAAAGGACAGCAACCCCAGTAATTTCGACCTGATTTTTTCAGGGCGATATGTTCCGAGATTACGTCAACAATATCAAGCCGGTTCTTGATTTCACTAACCGCGTCAATTACGGGTGTATTTATGTTAGATTTTTGAACCATACTATTTTTATTGCTTCCTTTTTTCCTTCTCATCTACTTTAAGGTTACTAAAAAAAAAAATTGATAGTAAATCCCAAATATTTTTAAAATTATTTTTTGAAAAGCATAAAGTTCTCGTATTTGTTGCACTTTATACACTTATTAAATTGTTAAGGGTTTGTAATATTTGTGTTTTTTGACTACGAATGGCGAATTGTCATTGCGAAGGCTTTAGCCTGAAACAATCCAAAAAAGAATGTTACTTGTTTTAGATTGCCACGTCGCGTCCTTCGGACGCTCCTCGCAATGACAACGCGGAGGACTACAGGAGGTAACTGCTGCCGCCCCAGGATTTCGGGATAAATTTATCAATATAATCCTGCAAAGCAAACCTGTCTGTCATGCCGGCTATATAATCCGTAACAATTCTTTCCAAAGGCTCATTTTTTGTCTTTGACCCCAATTCTAAAAGCTGCGAATTTTCCATGTAATAACTAAAAAGCTCTGAAATAACTTTCTTTGCTTTATATTCCTCTTCTTTAGCAAGAGAATCCTTATAAACGTTATCAAACATCCAGGTTCTTAGCTCATCCATCGCATTTTTGCAGTCTTTAGACATTTTTATACTGTCTGTACTGTTTTCAACGATATCTTTTATAGTTGTCGTAATCCTTGAGTTTATATCAGAACCCAGCTTTATAATAGAATTTTCAGGAAGATCCTTTTCTTTCATAATTCCTGCCCTGACCGCATCGTCAATATCATGGTTAAGATAGGCTATCCTGTCAGCTATTTTCACTATTTGACCTTCAAGAGTAAAAGGAACTGCTTCTCCTGTATGATTAAGAATCCCGTCAAGAGTTTCCGCTGTAAGATTAAGGTTTTCAAGCACTTCTACTACTCTTAAACTTTGTTCATTATGCTTAAATCCGTTCGGCAAAAGCTCTGCAAGAACTTCTTCTCCTGTATGCCCAAAAGGTGTATGTCCCAAATCATGCCCAAGAGCAATCGCTTCCGTTAAATCCTCATTTAATCTTAAAGCTCGCGCTATTGTCCTTGCTATCTGTGAAACTTCAAGAGTATGAGTCATTCTTGTCCTGTAATGATCGCCTGCAGGCGAAATAAAAACCTGTGTTTTATGCTTTAAACGCCTGAAAGCTTTTGAATGAAGTATTCTATCCCTGTCCCGCTGAAATTCTGTCCTGATAGGGCATGGGCTTATCGGGGTTTTTCTGCCTTTTGTACGGGAACTTTTTGCGGCATATTCGCTCAAATACGTTTCTTCAAACTGTATTTGTCTTTCTCTTATTTCAGAAAATTTATTATTCATTTTTTTACACCCAATAAATCCTTCTTCTCATTTTATTACACTCGGCAGAAAATTTGTAAACTTTTGTAAATTTTGTAAATCTTTTCACACACTTTTTTGCCAAATACAAAACACATCTTTAAAAATCAGAAATTAAGGTTTAATATAAACATGCTAATTATATAATAAGGAAAATTATGAACACTTTTAACAAAAAATCAGGATTTACTTTTATAGAAGTAATTATTGCAATAATTATAATCGGAATTACCGCCGCATGTCTTGCTTCATCTGTTCCTTCCGCTTTTATAACAACTCGCAAAACAGAAACACTCACAAAAACTTCTGTTTTGGCTTCAAAATATCTTGAAACCATAAAATCCAATCTTGCTTACAAATCAGAGTATGATTTGGCTGTTGAGGGGACAAACCCGCCTATAGAATTGACTCCTGAATTTACTGACGATAATTATTACTCTGTTTCAACAGAAATAACCGATTTGCAAACGGCAACTATAGATGGTTCAACAGTTGCAACTTTAAAAGAAATTGATATTACTTATAAAAAAACCGGCGATTCAAAAATCCTCGCAAATTTAAGCACAATAATTGCCCGACCCAGATAAACAGGGAGTATTTAATTGTGAAATCATCTTATAAAAAAGGCTTAAACTTAATGGAGCTTCTTATAACTCTTGTTATATCAAGCATTTTGCTTATCGGCGCAATAGACATGACGGCTTTTTTATTTAATCAAAATGTTACTTTTAATAATGATGTACAGGCTATGCAGTCCAAAACAATTTCTGCGGAGAGAATAACAACAAAAATAAGAGAAGCCGCAAGCAGGTATGATAACGGGATTGTGATTACTTTGCCCGTTGAAGGCGCTTCTGTTCAAGTAACAACAGGAAATGAGTCGATAGCAGTTTTTGTTCCCAAATTTGATTCTTCAGGAAATGTTGAACAGCCCACTTCTTCAACTACAAGTTTTAATGGAATCGCTTTTTCTATAATACCGGAAGCCGACTGGAACGGAGAATCTTCAGGTAAATATGTACTTATAGAAACAAATTATGATGTAAACCTGGCAACAGCTGCTAATGATCCCTTAAAAATAACCGAATCTCTTCCTAACAATTGGAGTGGCGGACAATCTTACCTGATTGCAAAAGATTTTGTACCTGCAAATCTTTCAACCATGGGAATAAAAGCATTTGATGTCCAGGATGATCTTGTTACGTTTGCTTTTGTTCCTACACCGGATGCTATTTATTTTGCTTCATCTGACGGAGCCGAAAATATTGATGACAAAGCCTATTTAACCGCCGTAAATTTGAGAAATTACAGAAGACCTTAACGGAGAATAAATTTTATGGAGATAACGGGATTCAAAAAAAGAAAGGGTGCGGCTCTTATTTCAAGCATATTTATTGCAATCGTTGGAATGCTTGTCACAATGTCAATGATGGCAATTTCTTCGAGCAATACAAATCAAATTACCGATGACAAAAGCGGAACATCAGCATATTATGCAGCAGAAGCCGGATTAGAAGAAGTTAAAAATTTATTTAATTCCGATAATTCAAACTTAGGTGTTCCTTTGACGGATTTAGATTTGCCTGAACAGGACAATCCTGCTTTTTTATCAAATAATGCTTCTTATTGGGTCGATTCCATAAATTATTCAAACAATAATAAGTCCGCATTAGTTTATATTATTGGAAAAGAAGGAGATGCCTTAAGACAAATAAGGGCTAAGATGGATACATCAATTCCTGATATTTACAATGACTATGGACTGCTTACAGACGGTGTACTTACTATTCACGGTATAAAAACTTTAGGAATGAATGTACATGCCAACAACGGTCTTTCTTTCACTGGAGGAACATCTATGGAAAACAATGCTGTAGCAACTCAATCAAGTGATCCTACGGCAGATCCTCCAAATTCGGAATATAATCCTGTCGGCGGCTATGTACCGGAGCTTGATGTCCCTGCTGTACCTATTTCTGACTACAGAATAAAAAGCAAACAAGACGGTATATTATTAAATATAAATCAGTGTGATTTAATGACACGCATAAATAATGCGCCGGCAGGAAGCAAAATATATATTTCAGGCAGTACAAGCAGAAGTGTACTCAAATTATCCGGCGATATGCAGGAAAAATTTATATTTATAGATGGTGATATCAGGTTTTACGCAAACGGAATTAACGATTTATCAAATGTCATGGTTGTGGCGGCAGGCAATATGGATGTAGATGGAAGCGTTGACATTGTTACATCACACGAAGGACAGATTGATGCCGTGCTGGCTTCAGGAGGCGATATAAGATTAGACGGAAGCAGAAATTTTGATTGTATGTTCTGGGGTAATAAAACCTTTAGACAAAACGGAGCAAGCATCGGAGGAAGAGTAATTTCTCAAGAAGCTATATTATTTAACGGAAAATTTACTCTTTCACAATCCAATGAATTGTACAACAACGGCGCTTTTGAACAGGTTATAAATGTTTCTTCCTGGCAGCTTGTGCCGACAGATTCATAAAATTTACGAGGAAATTATGAAAAAACATATTGGCTTCACGCTTTTTGAGCTCTTAATTACTGTTTTTATAGCAGGATTAATCTCTTTACTTGCAATAAGCAATGTTTTATCGCAAATACCAAACTTTAAGGTCAAAGAAGATATTAAATCCGTTGAACAAGCCTTAAAAAAAGCCCGAAGCAGCGCTATCAAAAAATCCTGCGTTATAAACGCTGATTTTGCAAAAGCCTTGAATAATAATGGGGAAAACGGCGGGATAATCGAAATAACAGAACAGGACGGAACTGTTTTAGATTCAATTATATTGAGTCACAACAGCCTTCTAAATCAATCTTCCAGCACTATTCAAAATAACATTGTTGCGTTTGATTATAGGGGGCAGCCTCTTGATAGTACAGGAGCTACTGACGGCTTTAATAACACTAACAATAGCATTACTATAAGTTATTATGACGGATCTAATCCCAAATTTTCAGAAAGTTTAACTATTTTGCCTCTAACAGGAAATATTTCAAAAAATTAAGCTAAACCGCTTATTCCTAAGCCAAATATAGCGAAATCATATTTCACTGGGTCAACAGGGTCAAATTCTTTTAATTTTTCTGTTATTTCTTCCGCGGTTTTCCAATCGTTGCTGTTTCTCGAAGTCAATCCCCATTTCCTTGAGATTCTTGCCACATGTGTGTCAAGCGGCATTAAAAGCTTATTAGCGGGAATGTTTTTCCAGATATTCAAGTCAACTGGCGGTTTCCTTACCATCCATTTAAGAAATAGATTTAATCTTTTACATGCGCTGCCTAATTCAGGACTTGGAATAAGATGAAATAACCCTTTCATTGTCATTCTGAGCGAAGCGTGAGAATCTATTTCACAAGGAATATAACTTCTTAAAAGATTCACAAAGTTTGTCAGGCTTTGCCTTATGTTTTTGTCATCAGGATTAAATCCTTTTAAAAAAGCTTTTTCCAGAGTGCCATATTCTTTTAACGCTTGACCAATAACGTGAATAAGGAGAATCAAATCTCTTTCCTGAGTGTATCTGTACACAAAACCTTTAAAAAGTTCCGCATCCCTATCTATATCAAAATTCATGACAAATTCGGAGGGGCTGTCATTAAAAATTTCATGAAGATTTGCTAATGTTTCCACGATTTTTTTCCTGTTTCCATAGGCAAGACAAGATGAAATCAATCCGGAAACTTCTATATCAATCTGCTTCTTAAATTTATGAGGAAATTGGACAGGATCATCCTTTATAAAATCAGGGATTTCGTATTTTTCTACAAGTTCATTAAGGTATTCTTTAGTAAGAATTGACAAAAATTTTCCTCTTTTAATTGAAATATCCGAAGTATACAAACATTCCTAAGCCTATTAGCAAGCAGTATAAAGCAAATCCGTTCAATTTATTGTTACTGATAAAAATAATAAAATATTTAATGCAATAATATCCGACAATTCCTGCAATTATCGTGCCTATTATTATCGCAGACCAATTAAAACCCGTATATTGACCGCTTTTAATTAATTCAATCGAACCGGCAACAGCTCCCATAATGATTGCGGGGATACTCATCAGGAAAGAAAATCTTGCACATGTAACTCTGTCTATACCCATAGCCAAACCTGCGGCAATTGTTGAGCCGGAGCGGGAAACTCCGGGAGAAACAGCTATTCCCTGCGCTATTCCTATCAATATAGATTTTACCCAACCTATTTTTGAAGTTTTGTTTACTATTTTTGTGGATAAAAACTCTGTTGCATAAATTAAAATGCCTGTTATCATTATTTGAATTCCAACTATGGCGGGTCTTTGCATATCAGCCTCAAAATAATCTTTAAAAGGCAACACTACAGCTACTGTTGCAATAGTTGCCACTGCTATATAAAGCGGTATTTTGGCTTCTTCATTTGTTTTTAAAGTTCCATCTTTTAAAGAACGGGTAAATGCTAAAAATAAATTCTTAAGATCGCTTTTAAAATAGATTATTACAGCAACAAGAGTGCCGACATGCAGCATTATATCAAGAAAAATCTCTTGACTGCCGCCGCTCATTAAAGCTTTTCCCGTAGCAAGCTTATAAGCCGAAGATGCTAACACAAGATGTCCCGAGCTGCTCACGGGTAAAAACTCTGTAAGTCCTTGCACTATAGCATTTATTACGGCATGCATCATATCCATAGATTTAATTCCTTTTCTTCGTCATTGTAAAGGCTTTAGCCTGTGGCAATCTAATTCCTTTNNTGCATAAATTTTTCAAATAAATCAGGACGTTTTTCCTGTGTTCTTAAAATTGCCTGTTTTTTACGCCATTTGGCGATTTCCTGATGATTTCCCGACAACAAAACATCGGGAACAACCATCCCCCTGAAATCATAAGGTCTTGTGTAATGCGGATATTCAAGCAAATCTTCCGAGAAACTGTCTTCATCCGCGGATTCTTCTTTACCAATTCCTCCGGGGATTAATCTTGTAACGGCATCAATTACGCAAAGAACTGCAAGCTCACCACCTGTAAGAACAAAATCCCCTATCGAAATCTCTATAAGTTCGGGAATCTGCCTTATTCTTTCATCATAACCTTCGTAATGCCCGCAAAACATAACAAGCTGATCTTTTTTGCTTAATTTTTTTGCTATTTGCTGATTAAAAGGTTTTCCCTGCGGAGTAAATATAATTGAAGCAGTATTTTCAAGCTTTTTTACGGATTCATAAGCGTCATAAAAAGGCTGACATGCTAAAACCATGCCTGCTCCGCCGCCATAAGGAGTGTCATCGACTTTTTTGTGTTTGTCTGTAGAAAAATCGCGGGGATTTATAGTATTTACAGAAACAATTTCCTGCTTAAACGCTCGCCCTATGACACTTGCTGAGCAGTAATTTTCTATTATTTCAGGGAATAAAGTTATTACATCGAATCTCATTGCGCTTCAATCAAGCCCTCAATATTTTTTATGGTAAGCTTTTTCTCTTTTAAATTAACATCTGTGACGATATCTTTAACGAAAGGAATCATATGCTCTTTGTTTTCAGCATCTTTAAGAAATAAAACGTCCTGCCCTTTTGAAGTTGAAACCGCTGAAATTTTTCCCAGAAAATTGTCACTGTCGTCATAAGAGGAAAGTCCGACCAAATCATCGATATAAAATTCATCTTCTTTCAAAAACCTCTGTGTTTTTGATTTAGGGGCTTTTAAATAAGCTCCTTTAATTGCCATTACTTCGTCTATAGAATTAATTTCTTTAAATTTTATAAGAGCAAAATTTTTATGAAAACGAACATTTTCTATAGTTAAAGAAATTGTTTTTGAATCCCGCATTACATAAATTTCGTCAACTTCTGTAAAAAGATTTTCAGCACCTTCAGTAAATCCGACTTTTACTTCGCCCTGAATCCCGTGAAAATTGAGAATTTTACCTATCGATAAAAGCTTATCCACTTGCTGCTCCATTAATTATTTTTATTCTCTTATTTCCTGAATAACCCCGTCTTTTACAAGAATTTCGGCTTCATGGAATTTATCATAAATATTTTCGCCGGTTCTTAATTCGACATAATTTTCAAGACTTCCCGTGATTATAACATTGTTAAGGGCAAGATGAGAAATGCTTTCTTTTTGCGAAACCATCTCATTTTTCAATTCACCCATCTGCTGAAGTCTTCTTACTATCTCTTCAAGCGCCTGTTTAATCTGATCAACACTGTTATCACCGTATAAATTAGCAAATTCTGATGCCTGATCCTGTATTTGCTTGCTTTGCAACTCAAGCTGCATAATTTGAGAATCAAGAAGATGAATCTCTTTGTTTAATTCCTCCTGCGCCTGTTGTTTAAACTTATCGGTAACGACAGTTTTTATCTTAATAGGTCTTTTAACTTTGATAGACTTCATTTCCATACTATTACCCCGTTTAGTATCTGATAAAATATTAATTATATATTGAATTATAAGTTTTAATTTATTCATGTTTCTTAACGCTTCATTTATTATAGTCAATAAAAAATACAAAAAAAAGTTTATTCCTTTAAAATCAAAGATGTATTATGATAGAATATAAAACAATTTTAGTAATTTAAACCTCCAAAACTCTAATGTTAATAACTAATTTATTACTTTATTACTTTATTGTTTTAATAAAAATTTAATTAATGAGTGTCAGAAAAATGATAACGTTTGAAAACGTAAGCAAATCATACAAAGGACTTAACGTATTAAAAAATATCAATGTTACTATTGACAAAGAAGAAATAGTAGCGATAATCGGACCTTCAGGGTGCGGTAAAAGCACTTTTTTGAAGTGCATTAACGGCTTAGTACCTGTTAATAAAGGAAAAATATTTGTTGACCAAATTGATGTTACTGCAAAAGACGTTGACTTAAACAAGATTAGATCCGAAGTAGGAATAGTTTTTCAGCAATTTAATTTATTTCCGCATTTAACAGTAATGGAAAACGTAACTCTGGCTCCTATAAAAGTCCGAAAAATAAAAGAAAATGAATCTAAAATACAGGCTTTACATCTTCTGGAAAAAGTCGGACTGCTTGATAAAATTGATAAATACCCTGAACAGCTTTCAGGCGGTCAGGCACAAAGAGTTGCCATCGCAAGAAGTCTGGCAATGCAGCCTAAAATCATGCTTTTTGATGAACCTACAAGCGCTCTTGACCCTCAAATGACTCAAGAAGTTCTCGACACGATAAAAACACTTGCAAAAGAAGGAATGACAATGGTTGTGGTTACTCATGAAATGAATTTTGCAAGAGAAGTGGCAAACAGAATTATTTTTCTCGATAGAGGACAAATTATAGAAGAAGGTTCGGCTGATAAAATATTCGACAACCCTCAAAGCAACATAACCAGAGAATTTTTAAAAAGCGCATTTAAAAAAGAACTTGTCTAAACAAAATATTTTAGGAGATAATAATTGAAAATACTAAGAAAAACACTGTTCATATTCTTTTGTTTCTTTATAATGCTGGGATTGGCAGGCTGTATCAAGAAAAAAGCCAATCAGGATTTACTTAAAACAGCACAAGAAAGAGGCAAAATCATTATAGGTGTCAAATATGACACAAAACCGTTTGGTTTTATAGACAAAGACCAACAACTTAAAGGATACGATATTGATTTAGGCAGAGAAATTGCAAAAAGAGTGATTGGTGACGAAAATGCCGTTGAATTCCAACAAGTAACCTCTTCCAATAGAATTTTTTCGTTAACTTCAGGAACTGTTGACTTAGTTGCTGCAACAATGACGATAACACCAAAAAGACAAAGGATTATAGATTTTAGCAGACCTTATTATATTGCGGGACAAGCAATAATGGTTCCTAAAAACAGTTCTATCAAAAAACTAAAAGACCTTTCCGGTAAATGCATAATCGTTGTACTCGGCTCAACAAGTGAAATTAACATAAAACAACTGGTTCCCGACGTGAAAATTTTGGGATTCAGAACTTATACAGACGCTTTCTTTGCGTTAAAATCCGGTCGCGGAGATGCTCTTACCACCGACGACACTATTATTTACGGTTTTTTGTCTGAAGACCCTAACTTTATAATATTAAAAGAGAGATTAACCCGCGAACCTTACGGCATAGGCTTCAAAAAAGGTGTAAATACACAATCATTCCAAGAAACTGTAGATTTTGCACTTGAACAAATTATGCAAGACGGCACGTTAAAAAGAATTCAACGTAAATGGATGGTGGATTTTTTTAATCAACCTAAAAAAAGTCATTAAAAAGCTACAGGACGCTATCTATGTATAACTTTGACACTTCAGTAATCCTGGAATCAATCCCGTTTCTTATAGAGGGAATAAAAATAACCCTTTTTATTTCTGTTATAAGTTCTATTTGCGCTTTTTTAATAGGCTTAATTACTGTTTTTTTTAGAACAATGGGGTCAAAACCTCTTAAATTCATTGCTGTATCTTATGTTGAAATAATAAGAAATACTCCTTTGCTAATTCAGTTGTACTTTATATACAAATCGTTACCTGCTATCGGCTTAATGTTACCGCCTATAGGCTGCGGAATATTAGCTTTAAGTCTTTATACCGGAGCTTTTATATCAGAGGTATTAAGAGCCGGCATAAATTCAGTAGCTTCTGAACAGTATCAGGCTTCTATCAGTCTTGGATTAAGCAAATTCCAAACATTCAGACTTGTAATATTCCCGCAGGCAATAAGAATTATAATCCCTCCTCTTGGAAGCCAGTTCATAAACGCCATAAAAAACTCCTCGCTGGTAAGCTTTATATCAGTAACAGATCTATTTTATAGGGTTTATAAAGGCGCGGTTGATGATTTCAGGTTCTTTGAATTCTTTATAACAGGCGCATTGATTTACATGATGCTAACAGGAACTGTTGCTTTACTTACTAACATCTTTGAAAATCAGTTTAAAATTCAGGGAAGGTCGGTAAAAGCATGATGCACTGGATTGATATCGCTGAAAACTATGATTTTTTAATGAAAGGGCTTTTTATAACTCTTAAATTAGCACTGGTTTCAGTAAGCGGAAGTCTATTAATCGGAATAATTTTAGGTGTATTAAGGTATTCAAAAATATTTTTAATAAGTTGGCTTGCTGTTGCTTATATAGAGTCAGTAAGAAGTATTCCTTTGATTTTATTTATTGTGTTTATTCATTTTGGAGCGCTTCCTTATCTTACAGGAGAGTCTTCTTCATTTTTTTATTCGTCATGTGTCGCGTTTATAATCTTTACTTCCGCTTATATTGCGGAAATTATAAGAAGCGGGCTAAATTCGGTTGAAAGAGGTCATATTGATGCCGCGAAAAGCTTGGGGCTAAACAGAATGCAGCGTCTTTCTTATATAATTTTACCGCTGGCTGTAAGCAGAATGACCCCCGCTCTGGTAAGCCAGTTTATTTCCCTGATAAAAGATACCTCTCTGGCTTCAACAATAGGCTTGATAGAACTCACCCGATCAGGCGAAATCATTTACGAAAGAACCTATCATGAAACCGAAATACTTATTTTTATTGCGTTTATATACTTCGTAATTTGTTTCGGGCTTTCCAAACTCAGCGCAATCTGGGAAACAAAGCCTTATATGTGTACAGAACACAGAGAACCTATCGGAGCAAATCAATAAAATGAACAAAATAAAACTTTTAATATTTTTTTTGATGTTTTTTGCTTTTAATTCAGATGCTTTAGCAAATCCCCAACAATATAACAGCTATATTCAAAAAGCCTATAAAGCCTTAAATAGCGGAAATTATCAGGCAGCTATTCAAAATTATAAAAACGCGCTGCGGTTTTATTCCAATGACGCTGATATTTATAATAATCTCGGGGTTGCATATTCGAAAACAAATGATTTAAACAATGCTGAATTAAATTACAAAAAAGCAATCCAGTTAGAGCCTTCCAATGCTTTTGCTTATTCAAATCTAAGCGGCATCTATGAAAAAAAACAAAAATATTCTGAAGCGGCTAAAACCCTTGAAAATTACGCAAAATTAACTCCGTCAGATAAAGATGTTTATTATCATCTGGGTTATCTCTATTCTAAAGCCGGAAATAAAGAGCTGAGTTTAAAAAATTATGAAAAATCTATTCCTTTTACCTCCAACAAATTTGATACATATTGCGCGATGGGTGATATTTGCAAAAAATCAGGAGGTCTTAATAAAGCGATTTTTTATTACGAAAAAGCTTTATCAGTAAACAATACCCAAGAAAATGAAAATTTACCTTATGTTTTGCAAGAATTAAGAGAATGTCAATTCAAAAGCGCTATAACCTCTCTTAATCCTGTTATTAAAGCCCCTCCTGTCCTTTATAACCTTGTAAGAACCAATTCCGTCCTGAAATACAGTGATAATTTTGATAAAGTTTATGAAATGCTTGATTTATTATGGAATGACGACGACGGGAGAATACTTTTAAACAAAGTCATCGAGCGAAAAATCCCTATACAAATAACTTTTGGCGGTAAAGATCAAACAAATGCTTATATAGAAGAATCGTCTAAAATAACTCCTCTCGGGTATCTTGGCATGGTACCAATGCCTTTGGTGATAGCGGCTCCGCTTGCTTTATCAAATGCGTTATTTCACACAGATGTAAAAAAAGAAAAGAAAATAACTGTAAATCTGGGCGAAGATATTATTCAAAAGTACAAGAATCCTAAGTCTTCCTATCATGATAATATGTATGCGCTTATGACAGTAATGCATGAGCTGGGACATGCAGTTTCATCTTTAATAGAAGACAAACACAAAAATTCTCTTGAAGAAGAAGTTACTGTTTCTATGATTGGTTATAATTCCGCTTCAAAAATATTTATGGGAAGACCCCTTACAACAGCGGAGAGTATTCAAACGGCTAAAAATACATATAAAGCACTGATGAGCGATGAACATAGAAATTTACCGCTGTATAATAATTATAAAAATACAATTTCCAAAATCGGAGTAAATCTTTATAATTATGACACTTACGCTGATTTGTACAAACTTCAGCAGTAGGCTTTTCAAGAGAAAGAATAACTAATGCCTCAAATGAGAAAAAATCCTTTAACGGGGAAATGGGTAATTTTAGCTCCCGAAAGAGCGCACAGACCTGAAAGTCATTTGCCTCACTATCATCCCCATGTAGAACATCATATTGAATGCCATTTTTGTTATGGAAATGAACAAATCACTCCTCCTGAAGTGCTTGTTTACGGAAGACAAGAGGCTTTACCAAACTCTCCGGGCTGGGAATTACGAGTAATTTCAAACAAATTTCCCGCTGTGGATATGGAAAAACACTTTTCCGTAAGCTGTAACAACTCTATGGAAGTTTATTCTTACGCGGAAGGCAAGTCGGAAGTCATTATAGAAACGCCTCACCATTCTAAAAATATGGCTCATTACAGCTTAAAACAGCTTGAACTTGTGCTTAATTCTTATAAAGAAAGATATATTGCTATTTCAAACGAAAAACATATTAAATCTGTTCTCATATTTAAAAATCAAGGCAAAAGCGCGGGAGCGAGCATTTCTCATTCGCACAGCCAAATTATAGGGCTTCCGATACTTCCTCCTCTGCTTGAACAGGAACTTTTATTGTCTAAAAACCATTATAAAGAAAAAAACACCTGTATTTACTGCGATATGATTGCTTTGGAACTAAAAGAAAAATCTAGAATCGTCTTTGAAAATGACAAATTTATCTCCTTTATGCCTTATGCGGCAAAAGCTCCTTTTGAAACATGGATTCTGCCTAAGTTTCACAGCGATTCTTTTGAAAAATTGACAGATTCACAAATAAAAAATCTTGCTGAAATCTGGAAAGTTGTTTTATACAAGCTGCATGAAGGTCTTGACAATGCTCCATACAACTATTTTATTCATACTTCGCCTGCTTATGAAAATACAGAAAATTATTATCACTGGCATGTTGAAATAATTCCCAGAACGACAACTCCTGCGGGTTTTGAGCTTGGAACGGGGATTTTTATAAACATTTCTACGCCCGAAGAAAACGCAAAAATTTTAAGAGAAATTGAAATTAAGTAAAAAAACTCTTGAATAAATGCTTTGTTTAAAATATTATCTACATTACGTAAATATATACGTAAATATAGATGTTAATTTTGTAAATAATATAAGGAAAAGAACGATGAACTCCATCATTGAAGAATTAAGACAAGAAAATGTAAGAACAGATTTGCCAAGATTAAATCCCGGCGACACCGTAAAAGTTTTCGTAAGAATTAAAGAAGGCGCGAAAGAAAGAACACAGGCTTTTGAAGGCGTAATCATTAAAAAACGCGGAAGCGGTGCAGGTCAAACAATCACTGTAAGAAGAGTTTTTCAAGGTGTTGGAGTGGAAAGAGTTTTTCCGGTAAACTCTCCAAGAGTTGAACAAATTAAAGTTCTTAGAAGCGGTCTTGTCAGAAGAGCAAAACTTTACTACCTCAGAGAAAGAACCGGTAAAGCTACTCGTATTAAAGAAAAAACAACCAGATAAGCTGAAAAACAAATGGTTTAAAAGTTATACAAAAGAGGAGGGCTTAGTTCCTCCTCTTTATATTAATTAACCCGAGTCACCAATTAGTCAAAACACATATCAATATTGGATTGTCATTCTGAGGGCTTTAGCCCGAAGAATCTGTCCAAAAAAGGATTGAAGCCTAAAACCCAAAAGGGACAGATGTTTCGCTTTGCTCAACATGACAATTTAAAAATTATTTGGCGACTCGGTTTAATTAAACAAAAAACTTATTTAAAAAGGTATTTCAAAAATGGCTATAAATTGGTATCCAGGGCATATCGCAAAAGCAGAAAGAAAATTAAAAGAGCAAGTCAAGCTTGTTGACGTTGTTTTTGAAGTTCTTGATGCACGGATACCCGCAAGCAGCCTGTATGATAATTTGGACAAACTGCTTGGCAACAAACCAAGATTAATGCTTTTAAACAAGTCCGATGTTTCTGATCCCGACAGTAACTCCAAATGGATGAAATATCTCGAGGAAAAAACCGGTCAAAAGGTCATTATGACCAGCGCGACTTCGGGAAAAGATATTTCTTCCGTAATAAAGGACGCTATCGAACTCGGACGACCCGAGATAGAAAAATTAGTCGCCAAAGGTAGACTACCGCGCCCTATAAGGGCTATGGTCGTTGGCATGCCAAATGTCGGAAAATCCAGCATAATAAATAAATTAATTAAAACCGCCAAAGTCAAAGTGGGAGCAAAGGCAGGAATTACAAGGGCTGCCCAATGGGTGAGAATCAATCCGAAACTTGAATTAATGGATACTCCGGGGATTATTCCAATGAAACTTGATACTCAAGAGCGCGCTTTTAAACTTGCGATGGTTAATTCTGTCGGTGAAGCGTCTTATGACAAAATTGAAGTTGCAAATACTTTTATATCTTTAGTTTATGAAAGATACCCACAGTTTTTTTGCGATTATTACAGACTTAAATGCGAAACAATCCCGACTATTGAAGAAGTTGCAATTGCCCGAAACCTACTTGTAACAGCGGGAAAGCCTGATGTAGACAGGTGCGCGTCGCTTGTTTTGACTGATTTTCGGCAGGGAAGAATAGGAAGAATCACGCTTGAAGATACTCCGCCAATCGAAAATTGAGGAACTTGTAGCTTTTGACTGCAAGCACGGTTCTATAGTTATCGGAACCGATGAAGCGGGACGCGGACCTCTTGCAGGACCTGTAGTCGCTGGAGCTGTTTACTTTCCCGAGCTTAATCAAGAAGTTTGCGAAGTTGTCAAATTTATTGATGATTCAAAAAAGTTCTCTTCCAACCCAAAGCTTAGAAAAGAACTTTCTGAAAGCATAAAATCCGTCGCCAAATATAGTATTCAGGAATGCAGCGTTGAAGAGATTGATAAAATAAATATTCTTCAGGCGTCATTGCTCGCTATGAGAAAATCCTGCGAAGAGTTGATAGGTCAATTAAACTTATCATGTCATTCTGAGGGCTTTAGCCCGAAGAATCTGTCCAACTTAGATTTTAAACCTAATAGCCCAAATGGACAGATCCTTCGCACTGCTCAGGATGACAAAGAGATACATAGTAACTTAATCATCCTCGTGGACGGGAATTTTGTTATTCCGCAATACAATTACAAACAAAAAGCGGTAAAAAAAGGAGATACGCTTTCAGCATCGATTGCTGCGGCAAGTATTCTGGCAAAAGTTCATAGGGATGAGTTAATGCAAGGTTTGGCAGAGAATTTTCCGCAATACGGCTGGCATAAAAACAAAGGTTACGGTACACAAGAGCATCGAGAAGCCATATTGACGCATGGGGCATGCAAGTGCCACAGAAAAACTTTCCTCAACAAAGTCCTTTGCGAGCAAAAAAAATTATTTTAAAACTCCTATTAATGAACTATTCTTAAGGAAAAGCCATATACTGTATAATGAATAGATTGCCGCGTCGAGGCTAAAGCTGCCCCCTCCTTTTTTGATAATTAATCAAAAAAGCGGGTACCCTTCGCAATGACGGCAAAGAAAAGAAAAGGTGTGACTTTTTATGAAATTAATGAAATCTCTGTTTTCAAAAATCTTAATTTTATTAATCGGGTGTTTTTGTTTTCTTAACTGCAATACCGCTAAAGCATACGACCAAGATGCCGTTCATTATAACGATCTTGGGATATCTTACACCAAAAAAGGTAATTATGAACAGGCTATAACTTATTTTAAAAAAGCAATAGAACGCGATTCGTCTTTAACTAACGCGTATTACAATCTTGGTTCGGTGTATAAACATATAGGAAATAAAGATAAAGCATTAAAAGCTTTTCAGCTATTGTTGAGAAATAGTCCTGGCGATGACGAAGCAGCTTATTTGCTTGCAAGTCTATATTTTGACAAACAAGATTATGAAAATGCGCTTATTTACTTAAATTCTATAGAAAAACCAAGCCCGTCTTATAAAGATTCTTTAGAACTTTTCAAAAAAATTAACAAAAAAATAAGCGATTCCGTAATAGACGAGCCTTCCAAGCCTGAACCGGCAAAAGCTACACCTGTAAACATCTCAAAACTTACGTTTTTAAATTTTGACGGTCCTACAGGCATAGCGGAAAACAGCCAAGGCGATTTATATGTAGCAAATTACAGCACTGACTCGATTAATATTGTTTCTCCTGACGGTAAACCCAAAAGCATAATAAAAAACGCGCTTATAAAAGGGCCTGTAGGTATTGCTGTTGATTCAAAAGACAATATTTATGTTGCAAACTATCCTTTAAACAACGTTGTAAAAATCGACAAAAACGGCGCAATAAAAGTCGTTTTAAAGGATGTAGTAAAGCCTTATTATCTTTATTTAAATAAAGCAGGGGTTTTATACGTTTCCGAGCAGGATAAAAATACTGTCATCAGGATCGGAATACCTGAATAAGTTTTTTAAGTTGATAATAAAAATTTTCATGCTTTTTTATCACCCCTCCCCAACCCCTTCCCTCGAGGGAAGGGACTAAGTTTTTGTTTTGGGCACGCTTTCCGTCCGCTACGCGGACTCGCTCGCCCTTTTATTTTTTTAACTGAAAAACTTTTTATTTATTACTTAATAAAAAACATTATACTTGCTTATGTAGCGCTATTGTGATAACTATATAAAGAATAATGATTATGTCTGTTAAAAAGGAGAACCTGAACGCATGGTAAAAATTCGTTTAAAAAGACTGGGAGCAAAAAGAAACCCTATATATAGAATTATTGTCATAGACAGCAGAGAAAAAAGAGAAGGTAAAGCCATTCTTGAACTAGGCTTCTACAATCCAAAGAAAAAAGAACTGAAATTTGATAAAGCAAAAGCGCTTGAGTGGATTAAAACAGGGGCACAGCCTTCTGAAACAGTTCAATACTTAATCGATAACAGCAGCGATGAAGGTATTTTGATTAAAAAAGCTGAAACCACAGAGAAAAAGCTTTCTAAAAAAGCAAAAGCAAAATTAGAAGCTGAAAAGAAAGAAACCGCGGAAGTTACAGCTTAAAACCCAATATTATAAACAGCATATCCTTTTCTACTTTTTAAGCAAATAGGGTATGCTTTGTTTTGTTGCATAAATTATTAATGCCAACTTTAATAAACTTTTTATTTTTCCTAAAAACAATGCTGCAAAAATGCCCAATGAAACTGCAAAAATAGCTGCTTCCAGAGGTTGCTCTTCTATAATCTCTGTTATATGAACTTTTGTATGACTATTTCTTGATAATATATCTACAATATGAGTTATTTCTTCTCGAGTATTATTAATATCACTTAAGACTTTAACTGTTCCAGCCATTTTTTAGTTTCCTCCAACGTTTTTGCCGTTTCTTCAACAAATTTTTTCCTGTTTTTACCAATTTTTTTCAATTGGGATTTAATATAAACAAACAACAAAACCGGTATTAGCCAATATAAAAGCGTTACAAACAATAAAGACCACCATACAGAAAAGACTAGAGAAAAAGTAATAACTAATAAAATTCCGCCAAATAAAGCCGCCATTATTGCAGAGCAAATGCCAACAGCCGCCATAATTACTGATTTTACTACAGTAGCAGCTTCTTCTTTCATTTCTTCCTTGAAAAATTTAATATGCTGGGAAATAAGACATACATAATTATAAACAAGGTTTTTAATCAGGCATATTAAATCTGCCTGTTGACCAGATGTGTTCTCTTCCGACATTTTTTCACCCCGAATAGTTTATCTAAATAGGATTTTTCCGATCAAAAATCCTATAAGCAATGCTCCGCCAAGTGCTTTTGCGGGATTTTTCTTTACTGCGTGAGAAAGATCTTCTTTCATTGCATCAACATTTCTTTCTCTAAAAAATTCCGCGGTTTCATGCATTTTTTCAGCGGCTTTATCAAGATTTTCCGCCGTTGAACTCATAAGATTATTTAAATTTTCAGTTACCTGTTCTTCCATTTCCAGCGTTTTTTTTCTCAATTCTTCAGCTTTTTCTTTTAAATTAATGTGTTTATTGCCATTAAGTTCTTCTGCCATCATAGGTTCGCTCATTTCTAATATCCCTCCTTTATAAATTAAGTTTAATTACTCCAGTATAATGTTAAGTTAATTTTGTCTGGTTGAAGAGGTTATGTTTTTGTAGGAGCCTCCGCAGGATACAAAGTATCCGAGGACAAGCGACGGAAAAAATATAACCTCCAAAACTTAATTAACAAAGTACTGAATTTGCATAATTATGAGTGAATATTTTTTCATTTGCATTAGTAAGATAGCTAAATGAAATGATGATTTTAAACTTTTGTATCAAACATAAAGATTTTTAACAAAATAAAACAATTTCTTTAAATGAAGTGTTTTTATTTAATTAGCAATATGTTTTGGATTTGGGAAAGTTAAATGGAAGTCAACAAGGCTAATTTACCATATATACCTGCAAATAATGTTTCATACAGAAACAATATTATTCCTGCGGCAACTTATCCGGCTTATGCATTGCCTGAATATCAATATCAGCATTATCAATACCCGTCATATTCCCAAAATACCCAAACAACAGACATAAATGCTATCATGAGAAGTCAAATTTTACCCGTATCCACCGAAGGTTACAGAGAAATTGAAACTTTTAACGTGCCTTTCCTTGATAAAGGTAAATTTTACAAGCTGGATAACGGACAAAATGTAATAATTATCCCTAAAAAAGGTCCGACAACCATAAAAACTTTTACAAAAGTCGGCTCTTTTAACGAAGAAAAAAACAGAGGAATAAGTCATTACATTGAACACAACCTTTTTAACGGTTCGAGCCAACTCGGTCCAAATGAATTCGTAGAAAAAGTGACGAGTATGGGCGGTCAGTACAACGCAGGAACGAATACAACCAATACAGATTATTTTATAAAATCTCCGATGCATAAAGAAGGCGACTTTGAAAAATTTATGACAATGCATGCGGATATGCTTTTAAACCCGAGTTTTACCGATAAAATGCTCGAAAAAGAAAAAGGACCTGTGATTTCCGAAATCCAAATGTACGAAGATGACCCTTCCGACAAAGCATATAACCTTATGCTTAAAAATTTATTCGGAATTAAAGCCGATTATCAGGGACTTATTGCCGGTTCGTCAAAAACAATAGCTAATTTAACAAAAAAAGATGTGTTAGATTATTATAATGAATGGTATAGACCTGATAATATGACTACAGTAGTTGTCGGAGAAGTAAATCCGGAGCAAACTATAAAAACAATAAGCAAACTCTTCAATCAGAAAAAAGCTTCGCCTGCTCAAAACACTAAAAAATCTTACAATGAACCGGTAAATTTAACACAGAAACCAGTAAGAGTTGACTTAAAAAGCACTCATGTTGATGCGGTTATGTTAAATATGGCTTTTGCAGGTCCCGCAAACAATAATATCAAAGATACCATGGCAACTATGGCTTTATGCGGCGCTTTAACAGGCTATGAAAACGCGAGGCTCTCAAAAACACTCAAAGACTTTAATACAGCAAGCTCAATAGATGTCAGCGTAATAAATCCTAATTCTAAAGACCCGCAGCTTATAACACTCGGCTCAACATTTACACCGGGCAAAGAAGAAGAAGGATTAAAAGCTGTTTACTCAACTATACAAAGTATGTTATCACAGCCTTTATCCCAACAGGAAATGTTTATAGTTAAAAACAAACTTAAAGATAACTTGACACAAGTCAGCGAAAGTTCTATGGGCGTTGCAAATCTTGTTGGTCAAGCTATTACGGGACATGGTTCTCTTAATGCGTATACAAATATGCTGAACGAAATAGAAAATCTGACTCCGCAGGATATTCAGCTTGCTGCGCAGAAGTATTTAGACCTTAACAGGACTTCTATAGTTATGACGCATCCCGAAACCCAGAAAATAGGATTTAGCGGAAATGATAAAACTGTCATCCACAGCGACCAAATTGAGCCTGTCGTTGCGAGGAGCAAAGCGACGAAGCAATCCATAAATTTAGATTGCCACATCGAGGCTGAAGATTCTTCTCGCAATGACAAAAATATTGGTTTTAGCGGAAATGCGGATAGATTTAAGTTCCAAAATATAAAAGAATATGACTTGCCAAACAATTTACGTGTTGCAATTAATGATGATTCAGGTTCTATAAGAACAAGTGCAAATTTATCTCTGCAAACAGACGAATTAAAAACATTTAAACCGGGAATTGCAGACATATTAAGCCTTATGCTAAACAAAGGCACAAGAAACTATTCTGAAGAGCAATTAAATAATATCAAAGACACATATAACTTAGGCGTATCAGCAAGCGCTGACGGAGATTCTGTCAATTTAACGGCAGATTGTCCTAAAGAAAAACTGCCTATGGCACTTGGTGTAATGAAAGAAATGCTTTATAACACTGATTTTACCGTTGAAAAGTTTAATAAAGCCAAAGAAGAAATAAAAGTTCAATACTCAAGCATCCCTAAAGACCCTGCCAATAAAGCAATGGAAGCTTTATTTCCCGATAATTCATGGGGAAATACTTCAAAAAAAGTTTTAGAAAACCTTGATAAAATCAGTTTACAAGATGTTCAGGATTTACATAGCCGGATAATCGCAAATTCGCAAGGGAATATAGCTATAGATGGAGCTATCAGCAATACACCCGGACTGGGACAGGCTGTTTTTATGCAACTTCAATCAGGAATGGGGTTTGCTCAAAAACATCATCCCATTAATATGCCGGAATCACAAAAACTGGCTGAAACCAGAGTCATAACAGAATCAGAACCGCGCAATCAGGCTGATATTGTCCAAATATTTAAAATCAAAGAAAGCAAAAACATCAAAGATACTGCTGCCCTGATGCTTTTAAACGAAATTTTAGGCGGAAACAGTCAATCAAGATTATTTACAGACTTAAGAGAAAGCCAAAAACTTGCCTATAAAGTTAAGTCTAACTATGCCACAGACGGACATCAAGGAATAATAAAGCTCCTGATAAAAACAACCACCGAAGACGACCTCAAAGGCGCTACTCATGAGAACGTTCAGAAATCTTTGGACGGATTCAAAAAACATGTAAATGCTTTAATGACCTTGCCTGTGAGCAACGAAGAACTTGAAACCGCGAAAATGGAAGCTAAAACACATTTCCTTGATGACACAGAAAGCTCTTTCGGAAGGGCTGCAAGGATTCAATCTGGATACAATACACTTTATGGTGTAAATTATCACAATCAAATGCTTGATGCGATTGACAGCATAACGCCACAGGATATTAAAAATACGGCAGCGATTTATTTTAACCAGCCATCGGTTATTTCGATGATTGCAAGCCCTGACACAATCAAGAATATGAAGCCTTATTTAAGTTCTTTAGGCAAAGTTGAAGAAGCTAAGTAACGCTTTGTTGTCATTGCGAAGGGTACCCGCTTTTTTGATTAATTATCAAAAAAGGAGGGGGCAGCTTTAGCCTCGACGTGGCAATCTACGCCTTTAATAATAACTTTGAGAATTTGCGTTTGCCGACTTGTAAAATAAGCGAATCTTTTCCGCTAAACTCGATTTTTTGCATTAAATCAGATACTTTTTCATTATCTAACTTTACTCCGCCGCCCTGTATAAGTCTTTTAGCTTCGCTTTTACTTGCTGCAAGATTATTTTCCGCTATAAAATCTATTAAAACAGTGCCTTCTGGAACTTTAAATTCTTCTATCTCGTCAGGCAGACCTTTTTTGCTGAAAATATTTATAAATTCCTGTTCGGCTTTTTCGGCATCTTCGGCGGAATAGTACTCGCTTACGATAGTTTTTGCAAGTTTCATCTTGTAATCACGAGGATTTACCTGATTTGATTCCAGTTCTGATTTTATTTTTTGAATTTCTTCAGGAGTTACATCACTTAAAAGCTCATAATATCTGATTATTAAGTTATCAGGAATAGACATTATTTTTCCAAGCATATCTTTCGGAGAATCTGTAAGGCTTATGCAGTGATCGGGATAGGATTTTGACATTTTAATAACACCGTCAGTCCCCTCGAGAAGCGGTAAAAGAAGAACCATTTGAGGATATTTTTTGCCGTATGCGTTCTGGATATCACGCCCGAGAAGAACGTTAAATCTCTGATCCGTTCCTCCAAGCTCAATATCAGCGTCAATAGCAACAGAATCATACGCCTGCATAAGCGGATAGAAAAACTCATGCACCGAAATCGGCTTACCTTCTGCGTATCTTTTTGCAAAATCATCTCTTACAAGCATCTGCGCTACTGTTACTTGAGAAGAAAGTTTTAATAAATCAACCAGATTCATTTTGTGGAGCCAATCCGCATTGTTTACAACTTCTGCATTGTTAATGTCAACGACTTTTCCCATTTGTTCAAGGTAAGTTTTTGCGTTGTTATCGACTTCTTCTTTTGTCAAAGGCGGTCTTGTTTCGGATTTTCCTGACGGATCACCTATCATTGCCGTTGCTCCGCCGACAATAAGCACTATATGATGCCCAGCCTGCTGGAACTGTTTTAATTTTCGCATTACAACGGTATGTCCCAAATGCAAATCAGGTCTTGTAGGGTCAAGCCCAAGTTTTACCCTTAAAGGTTTACCTGTTTCTTCTGATTTCTGGAGTTTTCTTGCGAGTTCTGACACACCTCCCGGCAAAACCTCCGCGCCTTTCGCTAAAAACGCCGCCGGTCTTATGAATTTTTCCTGTATTTCCATTTTTGTCTCACTCATTTTTACTCTTGTTCCTGACAATAATTAAATACGCTTTGTAAATCTTTGTCGCCTCTGCCGGAAAGGCATAAAACCACTATTTCATCTTTGGTTGTATTTGGCATAAGTTCTTCCAGATAAGCTAAAGCATGCGAAGATTCAAGTGCGGGGACTATTCCTTCAAGTTTTGAAAGCAATTTGAAAGCTTTTACCGTCTGATCGTCGGTTATAGGGTAATATTTAACTCTGCCCGAATCTTTCAGGTAGCTGTGTTCGGGCCCTACTCCGGGGTAATCAAGCCCTGCCGATATGCTGTAAGCTTCTTCAATCTGACCGTATTTGTCCTGTAAAACATAACTCAACGAGCCATGCAACACGCCCGGTCTGCCTTTCATCATGCTTGCCGCTGTAAAATCAGAATCTACGCCCTGTCCTGCTGCTTCGATGCCGATAATTTTTACGTCTTTATCACCAAGAAAGCTGTAAAACATCCCCATAGAATTGCTTCCGCCTCCTATACAGGCAAGAACATAATCAGGAAGTCTGTTTTCTTTTTCCTGAATTTGTTGACGGGTTTCTTTACCGATTACCGACTGAAAAAACCTGACCATTTCAGGGTAAGGATGAGGTCCTACGGTTGAGCCGATTATATAATGAGTGTTTTCAACGTTTGTAACCCAGTCCCTTATTGCTTCGCTTGTGGCATCTTTAAGGGTTTTACTTCCCGAATAAACAGGATTAACTTTAGCTCCGAGTAGTTTCATTCTTTCAACGTTTACTGCCTGACGTTTTGTGTCTTCTTCTCCCATATAAATTTCGCATTCAAGCCCGAAAAGAGCGGAAACAGTAGCTGTAGCAACGCCGTGCTGACCTGCTCCGGTTTCTGCGATGATTCTTTTTTTACCCATTTTTAAGGCTAAAAGAACTTGTCCAAGCGCATTATTGATTTTATGAGCGCCTGTATGGTTCAAATCTTCTCTTTTTAGATATATTTTGCCTCTGCCGTAATATTCAGTAAGTCTTTTCGCTAAATAAAGAGGTGTTGGTCTTCCTGAATACTCTTGCATCAGGCTGTACAAATCATCAAGGAATTTTTCATCGTTTATTGCGGTATTATAAACGTTTTCCAGCTCGTATAATGCGCCCATAAGAGTTTCAGGGACGTATTTACCGCCGTATTTTTCAAAATGTCCTTTTGAATCAGGCAAATTATATGGTTTATTTTTTTCAAAAAAATGTGACATGCGTTATTTATTTAATTCTTTTCATAAGGCTAAGGCAATTTACCGCTTTTTATTATATCATCTCATTCCAAAATAAAGTTAAAAATACTATTTATTCTAAAAGCATATTTATCGAGAATAGTTAAGAATTGTAAATTTTATAGCTTGAATGTGTTAATTTTTTGTCTTTACATATTTTATGTAATTAGTAAAATTTATATTAAACACTTTTACATTCTAAAGGAAAAGGAAAAAACATTATGATTGGTCCAACATCAACAGTTTCGCAAATACCTGTAAGTCTTACAACAAATTCAAACACAAGACCTGTTTCCGTCAGAACAGCGCCGGAAAATGAAATTGACCAGATTAACAACACTCCAAATATGAAAAAACTTTACAATGCAAAATTATATGGAGGAGTAGTAGGAGCAGCTGTTCCTTTAGCATTATCGGCTGTTTGTATAGCAAAAACAAAAAATATACTTAAAGAAGCGCCTAAACTTAAAGCATTATTAAGAGTTGGGATAGCGGCAGCTGGCGTTTATTTAATGGCTCCCGCAACAAAAATGGCGGCATCTCTCGCAAAAACACTTACTATATTTGCTTCTACAAGAGGGAACAGCAAAGCAGAATAAAGTTTTAAAACCAGTCAAAAAAAGGTGATTAATTTTAAAAAATTAATCACCTTTTAAAAATTTTTTTTAGCATGTTAATATATAATAACGAAATAGATTGCCACGTCGCATCCATAGGATGCTCCTCGCAATGACAATAAAAGAAAGTAAAAAGAGGTATTATCAAAATGAAAGAAGGAATCCACCCAAAATATAAGGAAACAACTGTTAGCTGCGCTTGCGGCAATGTAATCGAAACAGGTTCAGTTGCAGAAGGTATGAAAGTTGAAATTTGCAATGCATGTCATCCTTTCTTTACCGGCACTCAAAAAATAATGGATACCGAAGGCAGAGTTGAAAGATTCAACAAACGTTACGGTAATTTAAACAAAAAATAAAACATCAGTTTTTATACTTTTACAATAAGCCTTTGCAGTCTTTCTGCGGGCTTATTGCGTAGTAAAAAGGTAAATAAAATGACTCAAGAAAAAGAATTTCCAATAGTAAATCTCATAAGCATGCCGGAAAATCCTTTAAAAACCATTTATGCGGCATGCAGAACCTGTTATTCTGCTGACTATCCGATAAATATATGGGAAAATGCCACTGATAACGAAAAAATGCTTAAGCTCGTTAAAAGAGTTCTGGCTTCCGGTCATCACAGCACAATAGAGCATTGCCAGTATGTGTTTACAATAAGCGGGGTTTCAAGAGCCTGTACCCATCAGCTTGTACGACACAGGCACATGTCTTTTTCCCAGAAATCCCAGAGATATGTCACAGAAAAAGGGCTGTTTGAATATATTACCCCTAATACAATAAAAAAAGCCGGATTTGAAGCCGAATATGATGAATTTATGAACAAAACGGCTGAATTTTACGAAAAAATGATAAACCAGGGAATTCCTGCAGAAGACGCGAGATTTGTTCTTCCTAATGCTGCAACAAGTTCACTTGTTGCGAGTCTTAACTTAAGAGAATTTATTCATTTAGCTAATATCAGGCTTTGTACAAATGCGCAGCATGAAATACGAATTATGGTCAAAAAAATGTGTGATCTGGCTATAGAAAAAGACTCTTGGCTTGCCGAATATCTTGTTCCAAAGTGTGAAGCGTTGGGGCATTGCGATGAAATAAGAGGATGTGGAAGAAAACCTCAAAAAATATAATAATAAAAATGACAATTAGAACTAACGGGAAATTTAATAATCATGAAAGATATGCTGGGTAAAATTCAAAATATAGAAAAAAGCTATATCGAGCTTGGAGAAAAGCTTAGCGACCCCGAAACAATTAAGGATTTTGAAGAGTTTAAAAAACTTTCCAAGACTAGAAAGTCCATGGAAGAAAGTGTTCAGATTTATCATACATGGCAGGATGCAGCAAAGGCAAAAGAAGATGCTGTTCAAATGCTTAAAGGTGAGTCAGATGAAGAAATGAAAGAACTTATTCAACTGGAACTTGATCAGGCTGAGGCAAAAATTCAACAGTGCGAAGAAAAAATGAAGATTCTTCTGCTTCCTAGAGATCCTAATGACGATAAAGATATTATGCTTGAGATTAGAGGAAGTGCAGGCGGCGATGAAGCTAATATTTTCGCGGCTGACCTTATGAGGATGTATCTTAGATATGCGGAAAAACAGGGTTGGCAAACAGAAATTCTGGGCATTTCAGAAGCTGCTGTCGGCGGTATAGGCGAAGTTATAATTAATATAAAGGGTGATGCTGTTTACAGCAGGCTAAAATACGAATCCGGCGTTCATAGAGTTCAAAGAGTTCCTTTAACCGAATCATCGGGAAGAATACACACAAGTACGGCAACTGTTGCGGTTATGCCCGAAGTTGAAGATGTTGGAACAGAAATTGATATGAAGGATCTTGAAATTACAACCGCACGTTCAGGCGGCGCGGGCGGACAGAATGTAAATAAAGTGGAAACAGCCGTAAGAATGGTTCATAAACCGACAGGTATTATGGTTTTTTGTACTGAAGAAAGAAGTCAGCTTAAAAATAAAGCTAGAGCTCTTCAAATAATTAAAGCCAAAGTTTATGATATTGAAAATCAAAAGCAGATGCAGGAAATTACCGATTTAAGAAGGTCACAAGTCGGGACAGGTGACAGAAGCGAAAGAATCAGAACATATAATTTCCCGCAGGGAAGATGCACCGACCACAGAATAGGCGAAAACTTAAACGTCTGGACTGTTATTGAAGGAGAGCTGGATGATCTTCTCAATTCTCTTGCGCAGGCAGACCAGAAAGCAAAACTCCAAAAACTTGCCGAATCTGTGTAATTCCTTGTCATTGCGAACTGGCTGCAAAACAAGGCAGAGCCATAGTTTTATGCCCCTCCCTGGTGTTTCGGAATCTACCCCTCAAACAATTGAAAGCTGTAATTTCATAATAGACAGATGCTGAATCAAGTTCAGCATGACAGTTTTGACTAATTGACACAGGTATTATTATTCATGTTCCTAAAAGAAATAAACCAAAACACTATTTTAAAACTCCAAAATGCGGGCATCGCCAAAAGCGAAGCCGCTTTGGAAACTGATATTCTTTTGAATTTTGTTTTTGGGGTTACAAAAAAAGATTTAATTCTCACCCCTGACAAAGAATTATCAGAAAATAAGCTGGAAACTTTTAATGCGCTTATAGATAGACGAATTAAAGAAAAAATTCCTGTTCAATATTTGACGAATAAAGCTTATTTTATGGGGGAAGAATTTTATGTGGATGAAAACGTTCTAATTCCCCGCCCTGAAACAGAGATTCTGGTGGAAGAAGTTTTAAAATTACCTCCTTGTCATTGCGAGGCGGATTGCGAGCAGAGGCTGAAGGGCGGAGGCGATGAGCCTTCGACCGTAACGCCGTTTATGGGGAGCAACCAAGCAGAGCTTCGAAGAGGCGACGTGGCAATCTCAAAAAAAATTATTGATATTGGTACAGGCTCCGGCTGTATTGCCTGTATGTTGGCAAAGAATTTGCCTGATGCCACAATTTTTGCCTGCGATATTTCAGAAAAAGCTCTTAAAGTTGCTGAATTTAATGCGGAAAAGCTTGGTATAAAAAATAATATTACTTTTATTCACTCTGATCTCTTTGAAAATGTTGATAATAAATTCGACATTATTGTTTCAAACCCACCTTATATTTCTATACAAGACAAACAAAATCTTCAGCCGGAAGTTGTGCTTCATGAGCCGCATCAGGCACTTTTTACAGAAGATGCTAAAGGCTTGGATTTTTATGAAAAACTTGTTTTTCAGGCAAAAAATTATCTTGCTAAAAATGGGGTTTTAGCTGTCGAAATAGGAATTTATCAAGCTGCTGATGTTATTAAAATCTTTGAAAATTCAGGTTTCAAAGAGATACAAATTATTAAAGATTTTAATAACATAGAGAGAATTGTTACCGGAAAGCTGAGAATGAGTTCTTGATATTTTTTTATGGATGTATAATAATAAGTTCTAACATGGCATAGTAGCTCAGTTGGCTAGAGCACGTGGCTCATACCCGCGCGGTCACTGGTTCGAATCCAGTCTATGCTAAATAAAAAACCCTCATAGTAACGAGGGTTTTTTATTTAATTTTTTCAAATTTAATTGCAAATAATATTTTTAATATATTGCAGTATTTACAAATTATATAGTAGAATATATGAGTAAAGAATTGAGAGAATAAAAAAATGCAACAAACTACATATAAAACAGAAATCTTAACAATAACCAATGTAGATCAAATAAAAGAAATTTATGAAAGCTTCAGATTAAAAGCCACAAAAGATTATAGATATGAAATAGAACCACTGGATTTTTATTCATTTAAAGAATCCATTGCCGACGGTCGTTTAAACGGAATTGCTTTATTTGACGGAACTCAACCTTCGGGAATCCTTATTTTTGTTGTTGAACCGCATAAAGCAATAGAATTAAATATAATTCATGTTCCTGACAGAAAAGATATAAACAAAAAACGTTTAGCTCTTGCAGGCGCGCTTATAGAACATTTAAAGCCCATGTCTGACTGGAAAGTTATAAGCTATCCTCTTCTTGGATTTCAGGAAACATTTACAAGAGATATAGCTCTTTTAAAATTCCAACTTACCGGTCAAGCAATGGTAAGATTTGATTTTTCCGATTCAGTTGCTTACAAAGTTCTACAAAAATCTGACGTTGGACAACTACCTGAAGGCTATACAATAGAATCATGGGATGACAAATATTTTGATGCAGCGGTTGAAGTAATAAATCTTGGATTTAAAACTTCCAAAGATGTTAATTTTGACCCGAGATTTTTAACGACTGAAGGATGCAAAGATGTTATAGGAAAAATTACGGGAAATATTTTCGGTCATTTTATGCCGGAAGAAACAAGAGTTATTCTAAAAGACGGGAACGTAGAAGGTGTTTGCTTTGTTAATATGGTAACTCCCGCTAAAGCAAATATTCCTTTAATTTCTGTCAGAAAAAATATCAGGAATAAAGGTCTTGGTAAATTTATCCTCAAATCTGCTATTATAGGAATAATAAAAGCATTATCAGAGCAAAAAATTGCTGTAAGTGAAGTAAATGCAGCTGTTGAAACAGATAATTATCCTGCATTAAAAATGTACAGAAGAGTTGGATTTAGAGAAGATTTTACATATCCTCATGCTTATTACAAAAACCCAAATTACAAAGACTAGTTCCTCTGAATTGCTAAATAACGCCATTAGCTCAATAACTCCGCTAATTAACCGGAGTCGCTAGTTAGTGTAAACTGTCACCCTGAACTTGATTCAGGGTCTATCCAATTTTCGATTAATGTTTTAATTCCAAAATGGTAAGATGCTGCAAAACAAGGCAGTGGCATAAAACTACGGCTCTGCCTTGTTTTGCAGCCAGTTCAGCATGACGATTTTTAGTTTTTTACAGAAAATTAATTGGCGACTGGAGTTAATTAATTTTATCAGATCCTTATGTCACTTAGTTGCGCAGAATAAAAATAAAAATAAACAGAGGGATATANNTATATCCCTCTGTTTATTTTTATTAAAAAATTACAAAAATTCTCCTTTAAAAACTTTCCGACAAGCTTTTTATAAATTGCTAATAATCAATGACTGCGGGTATTACAAAAAGACTGGATTCTTTTTGTAAAGTTTTGTTAAAAAAATAGAGAAAAATGAAATTACGAACAGTATTTAAACTTTATATATATACAGGGTGATAAATATATAATTAGTATAAGTAGGTGTAGGTAAAATATAGGAGAATAGCCATGTCAATTGGTGGTGTAACAGGGCTTCCTTTCCAAAGAGATTATTTAAACGCTCAAAAAATCGGCTCCGAGCAAAAAGGTCAATTTGGTGTATTTTCAAGTAAACAAGAACAAGGCAAAGTTTTATCCCAAAAACTTCAAGATATGAGTCAAACTTATCAAAATAAAGGATCAATTTTCCAAACAGAAACCCTTAAAACAAATATTGTTGAAGATGGTTATATGGGAAAATTAGTTGATCAAAAATGGGCTCAAGTTAATTTTGAATATGAACAAACCAATACAAAACGTTTGAGTATTTCAAATCAATCTTTAGAAAATGCTGTAATTAAAACAGGCATCAATTTAAAAAATTACGAAGCAACTATTAAAACAACAAACACTGAAGTCTCTGAATTAGACAAAAAAATCAGCTCAAATAAAAAAGAATTAGAATCAATGTCGCAAATATTTGCTACGGAAGAACAATCAAAAGCTGCTAAAGAATATGCAAAAAGCAACTATGATTATTCCGCAAACAAAGACAACATCTTAAGCAAAGATTTAGCAGCTTTAGATGCAGAAAAAAATAAATCAACCGCTAACATCGAAACAACTAAACAAAAGAAAGCTGATGCAGGAAATGTAATTATTTCACTTAAATCAAACAAAACAAATATTTCTCAAAAAAGAAACTCAACTGTATCTAAAAAAGCTTCTTTATCAATTGATATAAATTCTATTAAAGATCAAATTAGTCAATTAAAAGGAAGAAAAGGCGCTGCTCCTGTACACCAAGCAGCTGTATCAACCGGCAATACAGTAGTTGAAGCAGCTCCTAACGCAACTGTTGCAATTGATACTAATGACAATAATGCTGCAACTGCAACATTAGCAGAAGCTCAAAATGCTAATACAGTAGAAACAGAAAATTCAACTGAAACATCAGTACAAACAGTTCAAGCTGAAGTAACCCAAGCTGAAATTGACGCTCAAATTGATGCTCAAATTTTAAGTCTTGAATCAAGTTTAACTGCTAAAATCAATGAACAAGATCAATTAGATCAAGATCTGGAATCTTTAGACGAAAACGAAGCAAAAATTGATAAAGAAATCCAAGCTAAACAAAAAGAAGAAAGCCAAATAGAAAACCAAATAAAAAATGAAGAAAAAGTTCTTCCTGAAATAGATAAAAAAATAGCAGCAAAACAAAAAGAATTAGATGACAACAGAAATATCACTAAAGAAAAAGAAAGCATTTACAAAAAAGCAAGTGAAAATCATTCCGCTGATTTAACAAAAAGAGAAGCTGTTGAAGCAAAATACGCTAAAATGAGTACAGAAACAGCAACAATGGCAGAGAAAAAAGAAAATAGCGACAAAGGTCTTAAAAAATTAAAATCCTTACAAGAATACTTAGGTGTTCTTTTAGAAGGACAAGGCAATGCAAATGCCGGAACAAAAGCTGAATTAGAAATCGCTGAACAAAAAGAAGCCAGACAATATGAAACATTACAAATCAAAAATGGTATTGTAGAAAGTAGTAAAATAAATTTATTCTCTCAAATGGAAGTTACAAACAAAGCAAAAGGTGATTTAAAATCAGTTTCAATTGAAATGCAAGCCTATGCTAATGTATTCTCAACAATAAAAAAAGCCTAATTATTTAAATTTCCTGTTTCGGGTATTTAACATAAAAAAGCCGTTGATCTTATAAAATCAGCGGCTTTTTAGCTATATTCAAGAATTTGAATTATAATAGCAACTTATTTAACTAACCGGCTTAGTTTTCAGTTTTTGTCTGTTTTTGAAAGAAGCCAGTTTCCTTTTTGTCCTAATACATCGACAACTTCGCCGGAAAACATGTTATTAAAAATTTTTGCATTAAATTTTATATAAAGTTTTTCATTACCAAAAGGTTTAAACATAAAAGTAAAATAATTATTTATAAGCCTGGCATCAGAAATCACAATATTTTGGGCAATTCCGTCAATATCCATTCTGATATTCATAACATCACAGACAACCAGCTTTATTTTGTGTCTTTGATTATCAGAATCAATCAAAATCCCCTGCCATTCGCCTACAAGTTCTTTAATTTCGTCCGATAACGGCTTATTTTTAGGATAACTGCCAAAATATTCCGTAATTTTAATAATATTTTGTTTAAGGAGTTCAATTTCTTTATCGCTGATATATGTTTTATCAAGCTTATTTATTGCTTTCAATTGAGCCTCTACAGATTCAGGAAGGCAAGCAAAAGGATTAGAAGCTATAATTTTACTAAAACCGGAAAGGAGAAGCTTAGATTTGGAAGGAGAATTTAAAGATTCCATTTGAAAAGAGGAATAAAAGCCCAAAGTGAAAAGCCAGCTTCCTTCTGTAGAAAATTTACACCGGATATCCTTAGCCAAATTTTCATAATATAAAATATAAGCGTCTCTTATATTCAAAAGAGCAATTTCATTTAAATCCTGAGCCTTAAGCGAATTATAAAAATTAATTATTAATTTATTAAGCTGTGTATGAGAATCGGAATTTGGTTCAAAATCATTAAGGATAACACCCATCACATTAAGACTCTGAAAAGTGTCATTGTATTCTTTTTTTAGAACCGCATACGGTTTAAATCGGACTTTATCGCAAAGATCTGTCAAATGATAATATGAAGCACCGACACTTCTTCCAAGAGAAAATATTTTTTGTGTATTTTCCTGATTTGTAAAAGCATATGCTTTATTTGAGGCAATACTTAAAATTATTATAAAAATTATAAAAATTTGTTTATAAATTCTGAAAAACAGCTGCCCATGCGATCTGCTTCGCATTTTAACTCGCTCCCCCTAATAGTTGGCTATTTTATTAATTCAATAGCCATTCTATAATTTTTTTGAGAGCTTTGCCTCGATGACTTACTGTATTTTTTTCATCCATTGTTAATTCAGCCATAGTAGCGTTTTTTTCAGGTATAAAAAATATCGGATCATAACCAAAGCCATTTGAGCCTTTTGAAGAATCTATAATCAGCCCTTCACAAACTCCCTGGCATGCGAATAAAGTTTCGCCTTCGGGATTAACCACTGCCATTGAACATATAAATCTTGCGGTTCTGTTTTTTTGAGGAACGTCTTTTAGTTCTTCAAGAAGCTTTTCTATTCTTTTTTTGTCATTTTCGGCGTAACGGGAAGAATAAACTCCGGGTCTACCGTCAAGTGCATCTACAACAAGACCTGAATCATCCCCAAATGCCGGCATGTTCATTATTTTTGCTGCTTCAAAAGCTTTTATATAAGCATTTTCTTCAAAAGTTGCGCCTGTTTCTTCGGGATCAAATTCTCCTTCAACTCCGCAGATAGTAACTCCTGTCTCTTTCAAAATATTTATAACTTCGGCAAGTTTATTTTTATTTTTTGTAGCAAAAACAAGAGTATTAATTTTTTGAACCATGTTTTAGTCCTTGCCAAATCTTCTTTGTCGCGCTGAAAATTCCGAAATAGCTTTTGAAAGCTCTTCTTCTCCGAATTCAGGCCAAAAAAGTTCTGTTACATAAATTTCTGTATAAGCTATTTGCCATAAAAGATAATTACTGATTCTTTGTTCGCCGCCGGTTCTTATTAAAAGATCGGGATCAGGAATATTTGAAGTATAAAGATAGTTTGAAATAACGGCCTCATTAATATTTTCAGGATTTAAATTCCCTGATTTAACCGCAGAAGCTATATTTTTTACCGCATTTGTTATTTCATTTCTTGCACCGTAGTTTATTGCAACCTGAAGATTAAGGGTTTCATTATTTTTTGTAATATTTTCCGCATCAGCCAAAGTTTGTTTCAAATCATCGTTTAAAGGATTCAAATCGCCAATTATTCTTATTCTTACGCCTTTTTCGTTTAATTCGCTTGTTTCATTTTTAATGGTGTCCTTTAAAAGAAACATTAAAAATTGAACTTCTTCTTTTTTCCTGCCCCAATTTTCCGTGGAAAAAGCATAAACGGTAAGATATTTTAGCCCGAAATCAATAGCCGCCTGTACGGTTTGCTTTAAGGATTTTACACCTTCATTATGTCCGGCGACGGAAGGGAGATGCTTTGAATGAGCCCATCTTCTGTTTCCGTCCATAATTATCGCCACATGTTGAATACCCGCCTTTTTAATAATATCTTTTGTTATTTCTGCGGATGGAGCAAGATTTATTGTCATTTTATTAAAAACTCTTTATTAGCTGTTTATAATTTTAGTATTTTTTAAAGGTTATATCAAACCATGCATTAATATCAATAATCTGTTATTATTTACTTAATTTTTATTTATACTAAAACGAGTTTATATTTTCGAAAACTCATCGTTTCCGAAAATAACGCTCCTACTATCAAATACCGCTTTTCTATGGGTTATTAAAATACCAAATTTATTTTTGAAGCGGTATACTGTCCCCTTGTGATAAGAGAATAATAAAAAATGACAGAGCTTCTCATACTGGCGATTTTGCTTAATGGCGAATTTACAATATACAAAATCAAACAGAAAATTGAAAATAATTTTTCTGTTTTTTTAAGCGCGAGTTTTGGCTCAATTCATCCGGCAATAAAAAAACTTGAAAAAAACGGTTTTATTTCCGCAAAAAGAAAAATGAGCGGCGGCGGTCAAAAAAGTTCTCTTTATTCAATAACAACAGAAGGGAAAGAGCATTTTAAAAATCTTATGACTTCTGAAATTATTGAATCTCCGGCATGTTCAAATCAGCTTATAAACATAAAAATGATGCTTCTTGGTTTATTAGACGAAAATTTGCGCAAAGACACGATAAATTTAATAAAAAAATATTATGAAATTCATTTATTGACTGCCGAAGAATTGCTTGAAACACTAAAAGATTCGTCGGTTAAAGAAAAAGAGCAAAATTATTTTCAAATAACGCATTTAAAAAATTATACAAATAATATTTCTTTTGAGCTCAATCGAATTCAAGGATTAAATTTAAGGCAGTGATATTTATCACTTTAAAAAATATCACCACCAAATTTTTTTCATTAACTTTCTTTAAAATTATTAATTTTTATTTATTGTTACGGAATATCGCAGATACTAAAGTCATTCAGCCCTGTTTTGCATTTACGGAAATTGATTTTGAATATTGCAAAAAACAGAAATTAATTGTAAAATCATTAAAGATAGTTTTTATAAAATAACAATTTTAGATGATCTCATAACTGTTTAAAAAAAGATAAAATAACAATAATTTGCTGTTTGGAGTTAAGAAGATTATGCAGGAACTAAAATTCAGGAATTTCATCCCGTCATTATTTGCTTTTATTGTTGCTGTTGCGGCATCAGCAGGTTCTTCTTACATAACTATTCGTCCGTTTGATTTACCTGTGCCTCTCTTAATTATAGGGTTATTCGCGGGTTATTTAGTGTTAAATGTTCTTGCTTACCCTAAAGCTACTACTTCTCAAATACTACAACTCACAATAACAGGCGTTTTTATTAATGCAATCGTTCTTTTTGCCGCGATTTTCGGAATAAAATATTTTAATCTTGCTGCTATCTCATTTAATTCTGATTTTATTATATCCATAAATCCCTTAACTCCTGCTTTGAGCTTTATATTCAGTTTTATAACACTTATTAGCCTTGTTTTGTTTGAAGACAAAGCCATCATTTCAAAAAAACAGCAGGATCAAAAAGAAAAATCAGTTAATAAACAACTAGAAGACACTCAACCTGAAACAATTTCTTTTGAAGGAAATAAAATTTCCGAGTCTGACAAAGAAAAAAACGAAGTTATAAGTAAAACAGAAGAAAAACCGGCATCTTTATATGAAGAACTTTATCCACAGGCAAAAAACGAAAATCAAAATACTAAAAAACCTCAGGAGACTGAATTCTTTTTGGGACTAAATGAAAATGAGCCGGAAAATCAAGTAAATTCAAACGAAAAAAAACTCTTAGAATCAACTGAAGCGTTTTTGGAGATTGAATCGCTTCCGCTAATAGATTTTGAAGAAAATAAACAGGAGCAAAAAATACCGTCAAGTTCTTCCAATAATGACAATGATGAATCTTTTGACTTTATCCCTGCTGATATCAGGCTTATCGAAGCTCCCGTCTCAAAAGATAATGAATCCAAAGGCAAAATTGCTTCCATTGGCAAACTTCTGGTTAACAACAGGGACATTGAAGGAGTTATAGAATCAGGTGCCGCAATTGCTGAAGCAGGAGCGGAAAACAAAACAAATATAGTTTCATCAGTTTCCGGCGAACATATTTATGAAAAATTTAATCAACTTCAACAGGAATCTGCTTATATGAAAGAACTTGCCTTAATTGACAAAGGCGGTTTCATACTGGCAAGTAATTACGAAGATAAGATGAAAATACATATTACCGGAGCATTAATTGCCGGAGCTTTCCATACTTTACAGAATTATCTTTCGCAGATTTCTTTTAATCAACCGCAAAAAATATTTTTTGAAACTGAAAATTCCAATAATTTTATAATGAAAACCAATGATGAATTTTTATTTTCAATATGCGACAAAGAATTTAAACAAGTTGATTATACAGCGTTAGAGGGTTTTATGAAGAATGAAACAATCTCTCAAGCCGATTTAACGCCTCTTATTGAACTTAATCAGATTAAAAACTTTGCAATATCAGACGGCGCTGGAAAACTTGTTAAATCAACGGGTAATTCCGAAAACTCTGAAAAACTGGCGATAATTTCATCTGCTTTATTTGAGAATCTTAAAGTGTTTTTAATGAATATTCAGCTTATGAAATTAACAAGAATAACAATTTTTAATTCCGAAGAAGTTATTACAATACAAAAATTCGATAACGAAATAGCTTCTTTTATTACACCGATAGAAGGTATAATCAAAATTTCCGATGATTTTATAAAAATAGAAGAAATTTATCAAGTATAGGAACTTTTAATGCAAATAATGAAGAATTTTTTAAACGATATATTGCTAAATGCGCAGATATTAACGGAAGATCAGTTAAATCAGGCTATCGAACATACCAGAAAATCAAAAAGTTCTTTGCTTGAATCCGTTTGCGACCTTAAAATAATTAACAAAGAAGAGCTTTATCTTCAAATTAAAGCCGCTCTTGAGATTCAATACGGCGTAACTTTTACGGATTTGTCAATCACAGCGCCTGATTCGGAATTATTGAATCTGTTTACCAGAGAATTAATTTTAGAAAACAAATTTTTGCCCTTAAAAAAATCAGGAAACATTTTTACTGTTGCAATGGTCGATCCCAATAATATAATTGCCGAAAAAGAGATAAAAGACAGACTTAGAGAATACAAAGATATCAGCATAAAAAAGACTGTTATGCTGGAAGACGATTTTAACAGGTTTATCGCCGTAAAATTCTCCAAACATGAAGAAGAAAAAAATCTTGTAATAGAACAGAATGCGGATGAGCTTATTTCTTCAATGGGAATAGACCTTCTGGAAAACGGTTCTGACAATATAGACGTTGCAGATCTTAGTGATTCTGCGGAAGAAGCTCCTATCATCCAGCTTGCAAACAGTATTCTCGGCATAGCAATCAAAAGAGGAATCAGCGATATTCATATAGAACCTCAGGAAAAAGAACTTGTGGTTAGATTCCGGCAAGATGGTGTCTTGAGTATATACAAAACAATTCCTAAAAAGATTCAAAATGCTATTGTTTCAAGATATAAAATTATGGCTGACCTTGATATAGCGGAAAGACGACTTCCTCAGGACGGCAGAATAAGAGTCAAAATGGCTAACAAAGTTATAGATTTTCGGGTTTCTTCACTTCCGGGGAAATTTGGCGAAAAAATAGTAATGAGAATACTTGATAAATCAAGTATTTCTCTTGGTCTTGACAATGTTATTACAGACAGGGAAACATTAAACACTGTACGAGAAATGATTAATAAACCTTTTGGCATAATTTTTGTTACAGGCCCGACAGGAAGCGGAAAGACAACAACTCTTTACAGCGCATTAAGCGAAAGAAACACGCCGGAAGTTAACATTTCAACAGCGGAAGATCCTATCGAGTATGACCTTGAAGGAATTACACAGACTGAAATAAATAAAACAATCGGACTTGATTTTGCAAAAATATTAAGGGCTTTTCTTCGTCAAGATCCTGATATTATGCTGGTAGGTGAAACCAGAGATAAAGAAACAGCAAAAATCGCAATAGAAGCAGCACTTACAGGGCACCTTGTGTTTACAACGCTTCATACCAATGACGCGCCGGGCGCTGTTATGAGGTTACAGGAAATGGATGTTGAGCCTTTCCTGATTTCAAGTTCTACTATAGGCATAATTGCTCAAAGATTGCTAAGACGAATTTGTTCCAATTGCAAACAGGAATACATTCCTGACGAACAAACACTTAAATTTTTGGGAATAAAGACTGAGATTGCTACGTCACACACTACGGGTGTTCCTCGCAATGATAAATATTATAAAGGTACAGGCTGCGAAAAATGTAACGGAACAGGCTATAAAGGACGTATCGGTGCTTACGAAGTTATGAAGATAAACGACGACCTTAGAAATTTAATTGGAAAAGGTGTAAATACAGCGATTTTAAGATATTCTGCCCAGCAAGCAGGGATGAAAACCCTTGTTGAATACAGCCTTAACCTTGCCAAAGAAGGACTTACAACACTTGATGAAGTTATAAGAGTTACTTTCACAGGAGAAGGTGCTTCTGCATTCTGTCCCGGCTGCGGAAAGCCTGTCGGAGAAGAATTTTACAAATGTCCTTTCTGCCAATACGAACTTAAAAAAACTTGCAAAAGATGCGGCAGCATAACCCAAGAAGGTTGGATTTCCTGTACAAAGTGCGGGTTAAAACTTATAGATGACACGGCAGATACATCATGCGAAAATTGCGGCGGCGATATTTCCATTGATATGAACCAATGCCCGTGGTGCTGTAGTGATTTAACTAAGGTCATCCACTCTTCAACTGTCATTGCGAGCGACCAAAGGGAGCGTGGCAATCTATCAGGATAACAATATTAGGCAGATTGCCACGTCAAGGCTAAAGCCTTTCCTCGCAATGACAATTCAACGAAATAGAGGAATAAAGTAGAGATTGAAAACAATATAGGAGTTATAAATTATGATTGAGCAGTTATTAAATCTTGTTTTTTCTAAGAAAGCCAGTGACCTTCATATTTCGGTAGGCTTACCTCCCATTATAAGGATTGACGGTAAACTTATCAGGGTGGATCATCCGCCTTTAACAAAGGATGATGTTGAAAAAATAGTATTCAGCATGCTTTCAAACGAACAAAGAAGAATGCTTGAACAGAACTGGGAACTCGATTGCAGTTATGGTGTTGAAGCTATCGGACGTTTCAGGATAAATGTCTATAGAGAAAGAGGACATTACGCGGCGGCACTCAGGACAATCACCACTGAAATTCCTTCTTTCGAGCAGCTTGGACTCCCTGAAATAGTAAGGGAGCTAGCTGAAAAACCAAGAGGACTTATTCTTGTAACAGGACCAACAGGTAGCGGTAAGTCAACAACACTTGCGGCAATGATTGACTACATAAACACAAACAGAGTTGAACACATACTCACTATTGAAGACCCTATAGAGTTTTTACATTACTCCAAAAGAAGTGTTATTCACCAGAGGGAACTCGGACATGACACAAGAAGCTTTAGTAATGCATTAAGAGCTGCTTTAAGGGAAGATCCCGATATTATTCTGGTTGGTGAGATGAGGGATCTTGAGACAATTTCTCTTGCTCTAACCGCGGCAGAAACAGGACACCTTGTGTTTGGAACACTTCACACCTCATCTGCATCACAGACTATTGACCGTATTGTTGACGTTTTCCCCGCTGAACAGCAGCAACAAATAAGAATACAGCTTTCAAACAGCTTGGTAGGTGTATTCAGTCAAACTTTACTGCCCAAAATTTCTGCTGACGGCGCAAAAAAAGGCCGTGCTCTCGCGCAGGAAATCATGGTTGTTACCTCTGCTATTTCAAACCTTATCAGGGAAGGAAAAACAGTGCAGATATATTCTTCTATACAAACAGGCGGTATACACAAAATGCAAACGCTTGAATCTTCTCTAAAAGATCTTTACATTAAAAATCTTATTACTTATGAAGATGCCCTTGCGAAATCAAGCCGCCCGGATGACTTAAAACGAATGATTGATAATGCAATGTAATAGATTAATTTCCTCTTTAATAACTACAAGGAGTATAAAATGGTTCAGTTTCTGTACAAAGCTAGGGATGAACAAGGATCACTGCATCAAAATGTTGTAACTGCTGAATCAATTGATCTTGCGCGATCACAGCTTTCCGAAAAAGGTCTATGGGTTATAGAAATTGAAGAGAATAAAAAACACAAAAAAGCTGTACTGGACATAGAACTGGACGGATTTTTCGCAGAAATAACGGGTGTTGGACTCAAAGATCTTGTTATCTTCTGTAGACAATTCTCTACTCTTATTAATGCCGGAGTAGCAATGATGAGATCTTTGAATATCCTTTCTCTACAAACAGAAAATTTCAAACTGGCAAAAATTTTAAAACAGGTAAAAGATGATGTTGAACAAGGAGAAAGCCTTTCTGCCGCTTTCGGAAAACATCCCGTAGTTTTTGACAGGCTTTTTGTCAGTATGATAAAAGCCGGAGAAACAGGCGGAGTTCTGGACGAAGTTATGAACCGTATTGCATTGTTCATGGAAAACAGGGCAAAGCTTTCCGCAAAAATAAAATCTGCTATGGCTTATCCTGCTGTTGTTTCTATTTTTGCAGTTATAATATTCTTTGTAATGCTTACTGTTATACTGCCCAAATTTTCTGAAATATTCTCCCGACTGGGAAGTGAATTGCCTGCATATACTCAATTCCTCATAAATATAAGTGAATTTTTAAGATCACCGGCTTCATTTCTTTTATTGATAAGTTTTGGAGCTTTAGGATACGGTTTTAAAAAGATTTATTCACTTGAAAGAGGAAAATATTTTTTTGATAAACTTTTTTTAAGTCTTCCTATTATTGGCAATCTTTTGCAAAAAGTTGCCGTAGCAAGATTTTCAAGAACTTTTGGAACATTAATAAAAAGCGGAGTGCCGATTTTAACATCTCTTGAGATCGTGGAAGATTCTTCCGGCAATGCAGTGCTTGCAAAAGCCGTAAGAGAAATAAGAGAAGAAGTAAAACAGGGCGGAATGATTTATAAACCGCTTGAAAACTCTGAAATTTTCCCGCCCATGGTTACATCCATGATAGCAGTAGGCGAAGAAACCGGCGAACTTGATTTAATGCTCTCGAAAATAGCTGATTTTTATGATAATGAGGTTGAATCAGGAGTTGATTCATTAACTTCTCTTTTAGAGCCTATTATGATGGTTTTTCTTGGAGGTATGGTCGGTGCTGTAATTGTCGGTATGTACCTTCCAATGTTCAAAATATTTGATGCGATTAAATAAAAAACTATTTATTAGTCCCATCTTTGATATAAATCATTATGAATGCCCGCAGCATCCAATATTTTGCCGACTATAAAATCTATTCCGTCTTCCAGAGTTGTAATTTTGCCGTAAAATCCAATAATCGGCGGAACTATTTTTACCCTCAATTTTGACAATTTTAACATATTTTCCAGATGGATTGCGCTAAAAGGAGTTTCTCTCGGAACGATTATCAGGGGATTTTCTTCTTTAATCATAACATCTGCAATACGCGCAATAAGATTTTCAGACAAACCACTTGCTATAGAGGCAATAGAAGCCATACTTGCAGGCGCAATTATCATGCCCTTTGTTTTATAAGAACCGCTGGCAGGACTTGCCCATATTTCATTATCGAGCCAGACTTTTAAAACCTGATTTTTATTATCAATATTTAAATAATCGAGAATTTGTTTTTCTATAATATTTTTGTCATGACAAATTTCGATCCCTAATTCCTGTTCAAAAATATAATAAGCTTTTGAAGAGATTATAAGTTCGACCTTATGCTCATTTTTCAAAAGGAATTCAAGTGTACGAATACCGTAAATTATTCCGCTTGCTGCGGTTATGGCAAGTATTATAGGTTCTGTTTTGTTCATACGAATTATTTTATCATATTAAAATTTAAATTACCTGTAACATTTCTTGTTTTTATTTCTTTAAATCAGAAACGTTGTTGCGATTTAACAAAAATCAGTCTATAATTAAGATGTAATCAAGACAGAGTACCAAAATATGCAACAAGAAATTCAAAAAATTTCATTTTTTTTGATTACCTTTATATTAATTATTTTGGTCATGATTCCTCTATTAACTACGATACAAAGCGGTTTTGACTCAACAAACGGATATTATGAAAATTCAAACTAATATTTTATATTCTTAATCTTCGACATTCTATTCTAAAAATGTGACCTCTACTTATTTACCCGCTTCGGCGGGTTTTATTTTTGTTCTTTTATTATGGTAAAATCAGATTATTACAAAAGGGTTTTGGGAGCAAATGGCAAATTATAAAGCTCAGGCTATAAATTTAAAATCATACAACCTCGGCGAGTCAGACAAAATTATGGTCATGTATTCAAGAGAACATGGGTTAATCAGGTGCGTGGCAAAAGGCGTTAAAAAATCTTCCAGTAGCTTGGGCGGAAGAATGCAGCTTATTGTAGCTAACAACTTGCTTCTTGCAAAAGGAAGAAATCTTGATATAGTTTGTCAGGCGGAAGTTATAGAAAGCTTTTCAAGTATTCGCAATGACATGACCAAGCTTATTTATTCTTTTTACTGCGCTGAGCTTATAAATAATTTTGGGCTGGAAAACGATACAAACAGCAAAATTATTTATGATTTATCATTTGAAGCCTTAAAAAATATTTCGATTTTTTCTTCTCTCGAGGAAATTCTATGGACAGTTATAAGATTCAAACTTAGACTCATGGAAGCGGTTGGTTATGCAATAGAGCTTAATCAATGCGTAAGATGCAACGATATAGAACATAATTACAGTTCCTATCACTTTTTTTGTCCTGAATCAGGCGGAGTTATATGCGGCAAGTGCGAAGAAAAAGCCAATAAAACTTTAGAAATAGACAAAAGACATATTAGTATATTTAAAGACGCGCAAATATATGATTTTCCCGAAGATAACAGTAATTTTGACAAAACATTACTATATTCATGCTTTAATATACTCAAAGAATATGTTTCGGCAAAGTCCGACAAGAAATTAAAAACACCGGAAATGATAGAAACCTTATGTTGTTAAAAGAACAAGAAATAAATGAAGCTATTGTGGAAGAAATTAACGAAAATATTAATATAAAACCTGATGGTTACAGGGCTGTACTTAAAAATAAAAACTTTCTGGCTTTATGGATAGCGCAGATATTTTCACAACTTGCAGACAGGGTTATTTTTGTAGTTTTTGTTGCGGTAATTGCAAACAAATTCGTTTCTACGTCTACTGCCCCTCAGAGCTTTTTATACGTTGCCTTTACAATTCCGGCAGTGCTTTTAACTGCGGTAGCAGGTGTTTTTATTGATAAGTGGAACAAAAAACATATTCTTATTGTTACAAATATTAGCAGAGCGGCTTTAATAGCATTATTACCATTATTCAGCAAGTCATTATTTGGCATTTATGCTCTTGCTTTTATGGTTTCGGCTGTAACACAGTTTTTTGTACCGGCAGAAGCAAGCACAATCCCTGCAACAGTCAAAAAAAATCAGCTTTTGTCCGCAAATTCGCTTTTCACTGCTACAATGATGGGTTCAATTATTTTCGGATTTGTACTGGGAGATCCTTTAATCAATATTTTCGGGCTTAAAGAAGTTTATATAGCAATCTCATCACTTTTTATACTGTCAACAATATCTCTTTTATTTATGAAATATAAGCCCACAGAAGGAGAAAAAACTCAGCATAAAACATTTAAAGAGTTTACAGATGAACTTAAAGACGGTTTTGCTTTTATCAAAAGCAATCCTGTTATTTTAAATGCCATGTTAAAGCTTTCAGCCTTGTTTTCCATAATAGTAATGATGTGTATACTTGCAATAAGTATTAGTCAGCAGATACTTTATCCGAATCATCCCGCTCTTGGCGCTCAAAAATTTGTTTACATAGTAGCTTTTAGTGGATTGGGAATGGTTATCGGCTCATTAATAGTCGGTAAATTCTTTAAAAAACAAAATAAACTCCTTACAACTTTTACAGGTTTTACTGTTATAGGTTTCAGTATGATATTTTTAACAGCTTTAAAACTTATCCCGCAAGGATTACATATAGCTATTCCTGAATGGCATTTAGCCGGAATTTATTTTGAGTCCTTCAAATTCACTTTAAGAATGATATATTGTTATACTTTTGCGGCATTACTGGGATTCGGCTGTGCTATGTCTGCTATTCCTGTTCAAACAATTCTTCATACGAATGTCCCGGAAGCAATGAGAGGAAAAGTTTTTGGAGTTCAATTCACATTGCTTAGCACTTCCTCGACTTTGCCTATTATAATAGCGGCTTATGCGGCAGATTTGATAGGCGTTATTAACATATTATTTTTAGTTGGAATACCGGTTGCACTATTTGGTGTTTGGGGTATTTTAAAAAATAGAAGAGCTTGCAAACAACAATAAAATTAAGCTCAAGGAGTAATATTCAAAAGTGTCGTTTTTCAATGCATATAAGTTTTTAAAGAAAAAAAAATTAAATCCGACTCATAAAGTTTATCTTTCAATAAGCAGCGAAGGTTACGGACATTCAAGCAGAGCATTGGCTATTGCTCATCAATTCCCGAAAAACGAAATATTAGTCGGGACTTATGGTTACGCGCTTGAAAGATTTAAATATGCAGGTTATCCCTATGTTGAACTCCCTCAAGAATTAAAACTTATCGGAGAGCAAGGGGAATTCAACGTACAAAAAACTATAATAAAAAATCATACTTGGGCTTATACTTTTAACAGTATTGTAAAAAAAGAAATAGACATAATAAGAGAAAGCAGGGCATCCTGTGTTGTAGCAGATGGAAGACTAGCGCCTGTAATGGCAGCGGACAAGCTGGGGCTTCCCTGCGTTGTTATAACAAATCAAAGCGCATTTTATCCGTTTTTTGAACAGGATACCGCTCTTGTAAGAGTATTCGGGCGATCGTTTGACTGGGTTATGAAAACATGGCTTAGTTCGGCGGAAGAAATTATGATTCCTGACTTTCCTCCACCCTGTACGATTTGTCTTCCAAATTTAAGCCATAAATATAAGGTTATGAAGCGAACAAGGTTTGTCGGACCTCTGGTTGCATTTGAAGATAATGAAATCATTCCTATAGACAAGCCCGGCGATAAATATGTCGTTGCAACACTTGGCGGCCACGAATACAGAAAACCTCTTTTTGATCAAATTATTGAGACTGCTAAAATTATGCCTGATGTGTATTTTGACGTATTTACAAGCTTTACAGCTACAGATGTTCCTAAAAATGTAAGAATAAAAGAAATGGTTCCCGTTATTGCACCTTATATAAAAGCTGCTGACGCAGTTATAACTCAAGCCGGACACAGCACTGCCATGGAACTTTTAACACTTGGCAAACCTTCTGTGATAATTCCTGACGCAAAACAAATTGAGCAAGAGAATAATGCATCAAGAATGAAGGAAATGGAAGTAGCTTTAACTATCAGCTACGATGAACTTTTTCCTGAAAAACTTGCTGACTCCCTAAGAAAAGTAATATCCGAACCTAAATATAAACATAATGCAGAAAAATTTAAAGAAATGGCAAAAAAAATTCAGGGAAGCAAAAAGGCTGCAGAGGTTTTGAGAGAATACTCCTCAAGATTGCAATATTATTAGTAAATGCTACAATTAACTTAAATGTATATAAATATTTGAGGTGAAAAATTTGAAGGACAGATTTGTATTGGGAATATTAATTATTCTGTCCTGGGCTGTATTAATAATCTTGCAAAAATATGTCCCTATACCTTCACCTATTTATATATTACTGGGAGTTATGGTTTTATATACTCTTTTAATTCAGGCAGCGCAGTACCACCAGAAGAGAAAAAAACGTAAACTCATTAAAAAAGGGCTTTTTGAAAAAATAGAGGCAGAAAAAAGAGAATATAAACCTTTTGTAAGTATTTTAATTCCTGCTCATAATGAAGAATTTGTTATAAAAGATACTATTGATAATGTTCTTGCGATTGAATACGAAAACTTTGAAGTTATTGTTATAGACGACAGAAGCACTGATAACACCGCTAAAGTCCTTGAAAAATTATCCGCCGAATATGAAAAATTAAGTTGTCATATCAGGGATAAAGATGCTTTCCCGGGGAAATCAGCGGTTTTAAATGAGATATTGCCTTTAACAAAAGGTGAAGTAATTTGTGTATTCGATGCAGACGCAAGAGTTAAGTCAAATTTTCTGAAAAAAATTATCCCATATCTTTCCGATCCTGACGTTGGTGCAGCTCAAGCAAGAAAAATCATAAGCAATAAAGAAATCAATTTATTAACAAGGTGTCAAGATAATGAATATGCGCTTGACACCCATTTTCAACTCGGACGTGACTGCATTAAAGGAGCTGTTGAGTTAAGAGGAAATGGTCAACTTGTTAAAAAAGAAGCACTTATTGCTATTGACGGCTGGAATAACTTTACATTGACCGATGACCTTGATATTTCAACCAGACTTCATTTAAAAGGCTGGGATATAAGGTTATGTCCCGATGTAAGTGTTTATGAAGAAGGTGTATTAAAATTTTTGCCCCTGTTAAGACAACGCAGAAGATGGGTAGAAGGAAGCATAAGGCGTTATCTTGATTATTTTCTTGATGTAATNNATATGGCTTGTTTCAGAATATTGTATTCAGGGATTTAAATTTATAAAAGGGTTTGAAAACAATATTCTTATAACTTTATCAATTATTCCGGCTATAGCTTTATTCTTTATTTCAGGACTGGTCTATAGTTTAAGAAAATATAAAAGGCTTTCTATTTTAAATGCGACTAAACAAGCCGTTGAAACCATGTTTTATATGCTTATAGTTTGGGTTCCCGTTGTCTCATTTATCGTATTCAAAATAATTTTCTCTAAAAGAACAATGGACTGGGGCAAAACAGCACACGGAACACCGATTTCTGTAGAAAACGAGCTTGCACAAGCCGTCGAATAAAAAGGTAGATCGAATGACTTCCCCAAGAAAAAATATTTTAAACATTGAAGGCTATGATATTCCTTTATTTCTCGATGAATACAGATTAAAGCTTAATTTGAACGAGAATGCGATAGGACCTTCCCCTAAGGTCATAAATGCACTCCAAAAGATAACTGCGGAAGATATAAAATACTATCCTGCTTATGGCGAAGTCATAAACAAACTTGCGAGTTTTAATAATATAGATTCTGATATGATTTTGCAGGCAAACGGGGCTGATGAGGCAATAAATTATATCTTTGACACGTTTGTTGAGCAGGATGATGTCATTTTAGCGGTTACTCCCAGCTTTGTAATGCCGAAAATCTATGCTAATATTCTTGGATGCGCTTATAAGGAAATTAATTATACGGAGAAATTTGTATTTCCTGTTGAAGAAATACTTAAAAATATTGACGAAAAAACCAAACTAATCATAATCACTTCTCCAAACAATCCAACAGGCGAAGCTATTTCCAGAGAAAACATGCTAAAAATCCTTGAAGCCGCTAACGGAAAATATATTTTAATTGATGAAACTTATGTCAGCTACGCGGATGCATCGTTTATAGATTTAGTTGAAAAATATCCTAATATCCTTATAACACGGTCAATGTCTAAAGATTTCGGACTTGCGGGTCTAAGATTCGGCTATAT
>DNRP01000105.1:3713-4189 GCA_003499955.1 Cyanobacteria bacterium UBA9971 | reverse complement strand
TTGCTTTTAAAAGCAACTCTTCTTTATTAATTAATTTCCCCCTTTATTTCCCCGCGACAGTCTTTCCTAATTTTTTCAGATAATTTGCCATCTCTTTCAAGTTAGATGCTTCAATTCTAAGTTGATGTTCGTTGGTTGGTCGATTAGCAAATGAACACAAGAGTCTTTGAAAAAAAGATTGTTTAGTTGTTTTACTTTGTAAGATTAATTTTTCACTTTTGGCAGATAAGATTGCCGCGGCTTGACCCAGTACCTTACTATTTTTATTTCCACTAAATGACATATTTTGTTGTCTTCCGTAATTTTGAGTTGAATTAATCTGCATGTTTTTCTCCTGTTTTTTAATCACATTTATATAAGTAATGTGATTAAAAAAGTTGTTAGTTTTATCTCTCTATTTTTACAAAACATTACAAAATCAAAGCTTTCAAAAACTCTTTCTCTTCTTCCGCAGAAGAAAATTCGCCGTTAATTCG
>DNRP01000105.1:0-3620 GCA_003499955.1 Cyanobacteria bacterium UBA9971 | reverse complement strand
CCAGTCAAAACCTCTGTTTCCATGCCGGAAAGATATAATTTTTGGGCTATTAGACTGATTTTTTCTTTTGAAAAATCCGAAAACATTACACCGAGATAAATAAGCCAGAAAAAATCAGAATTTATAAAGCTTAAATACTCTGTAACTATATCCTGAATTGGCTTGTCATTGCGAGGAGCTTGCGACGAAGCAATCCAATTATTATTTATTTCTTTATCCACCAGACTGTAAATATTTTCGCGTATAAAAATTTCCATAAATTCTGCTTTATTAAGATTAAAAGTCTGCTTTAATTCGGATTTAATTCTTTCTCCGCAGAAGTTGTCAAACATGCCGGAATCAAGACATTCTTTCTGCAATTGTTTTGTGGTTTCATCCAAATCATAACCAAACCGTACTCTAAATTTTAAAGCTCTTATTATTCTTGTAGGATCGTCTATAAAGCTTTTTTCGTGAAGAATCATGATTTTTTTTCTTTTTATATCGTCATATCCGCCCAAATAATCTGTTAAATCCCCGAAATTTTCTTTATTCAAAGATATCGCCATAGAATTTATAGAAAAATCACGCCTTTTAACATCTTCGTAAAGTTCACTTCCGATTTCCTCCACAACGGGAAGACTTCCCGGATAGGGATAAGATTCTTTTCTTGTACTTGCAATATCTAAAACCACTTCTTCTTTTTCAATAAAGAAGATTACTTTTGCAGTCCCGAAACTTTCATGAATTTCCTTTATTTTACAAATATCTGGATAGTTTTGTTCAAGAAAACGCGCAAACTCAATAGCATTTCCCTGCACAGTAATATCCGTATCAAAATGATTTTTATCAATAATAATATCTCTAACTGCTCCGCCTATTAAAAAAATTCTCAAAGAAAGCTTTTCAGCTGCCTGAGAACATAAACAAAGAACCTTTCTTGCATTTTCAGGAATACTTTTTTCTAATTTTTGTTTTAAATTTTTAACTGACAAAATTTATTGCTCTCTGGTATAAAAATTTCCAAAAACGTGCTTAAATTTGGCATTTTCTCCCTGAAGTAAAATATTTCTTGTAATAAGCTTTTTATTTTCTTCAAGCAAAGTTTCAACCTGATTAGCAAGAATTTCATTATCTCTTTTTATTTTAGCCGCATCGATTATAGGCTCAAAAACATTACTCTGTTTAATTTTATCGGCAATTTCGTTTGTAATTTTTTTAGCCACAGACTCGGCAAGTAAAGAAAGAGTTTGAGTCGTTATATCTACGGTAACTTTATTTAAATCAACTATCGGATGATTCGGTTTAGTCCGAATTTGAGCCTTTTGAANNGTTTTTTTCATCTTCATAAATAGAATCTATACGCCATAATTTAATAAAGGTTGAAATTTTATCTAAATTTGCCGATTTTTTATTTTTTATTTTTTCTACGAGCTGCTCTTTTGTGTACATCTTAAATTAATACCTTTTTCGCAAACTTTTTATTTCAAATTCAAAACTATTTATAAATTACATAAAATAAACATTATAAAATTTTAACAATATTATACTCTTAGAAAAATTTTATGTTTAATACTTAACATAAAATTACTTTTCATATAAATCCGCCAACTTGAAAAATGCTTGGCTAAAAGGCTTTCAAACCATTTTTCTTATGAATTTGAACCATAATTGCAGGCTTGTTCAACTTTACAATTATCGCAAGTACAACCGCAAGGCTCTATATGAATTGTAACGCGCGAATTTTTTATATTGTTTTTTAAATCTTCTTCAATCCTGTCGCATAAAGCATGCCCTGCTTCTATGGTAAGTTTTTTAGGAATAACTATAATTAATTCGATTAACTTATCCGCGCCGGATTTTCTTGATTTTAATTCTTTAATTTCAATAACTTCCTCTGGAATAAAAGTATTTACCGTATCAAAAATAATTTTTTGTTCTTCTTCCGGCAATGAACCGTCAAGCAGATTTTTTCCCGAATTAAAACATAAATTCAGTCCGGCTTTAATAATAATTAAAGCTACTAAAATAGCGACTATAGGGTCTAATATCTCTATATTTGTTATTTTTATAAGAATTAAACCAACCAGAACACCTGCGGAAGTCAAAACATCGGTTCTCAAATGTTCCGCATCAGCAAGCAAAGCCATGGAATCTGTTTTACGGGCGACCTTGAATAAATGGCGGCTGACTATGATATTTGCGATTACAGAAATAAGCATTACAATAATGCCGGCAGTAGTATCAATATAGTCATATTTATTGTTTATTATCTTTTCAACCGATTCAGAAATAATATATCCCGCTGCTAAAAGAATTAAAGCTCCTTCGATAAATCCCGAAAAATCTTCATATTTTCCATGACCAAACTGATGGTCGCTATCAGGCGGATTTGCGGATTGTTTTACGGAAAAGAAGGCTATTATTGCCGCCAGAAGATCTGTAAATGAGTGTACAGCTTCCGAGATAATACTTATACTGTTTGTAATAAGCCCTACAACAAGTTTTGAAAGAATTAAAACAATATTAGAACTAATAGAAAGCAATGCTGCGTTTTGTTTTTCCCCGGACAATTTTTAAGCTCCTGAAATTTATAATTCCTATTAGGATATCATAAATTGCTCAAGTTTAGCCAAAAACTTAAAAAATCAGGAAATAAGCGCCTGCGCTTAAAGCCGCTAGAAACAGCCCTATTACGCATAAATTAGTAAACATGTATTTCTTAAAAGTCAGATAAAAGATTTTTAAATCAAACCCTAACGAAATATTATCCTCGTATTGAGCATTTAAAATAAATCTGTTTTTGTAAGTAATCTGTTCTCTTTTGTGAAGCAGCGTCCAACCTGTCAAACCGGGTGTTACTTTATGAAAAACCCCTCTCGGGATTGGTTTTTCATCGTTATTAAAACCTTCAAGCAAAAGATTATGCTCTTCAAGGGATAAAGGTCTTGGTCCGATATAGCTCATCTCGCCTTTCAAAATATTAAAAAACTGTGGAAACTCATCAAAAGAGCTTTTTCTGATTAAATTCCCTATTTTTGTAATTCTGGGATCGTCATCAAGGGTTCTTGCTCCGCCGCCTTCTGATTCTGTGCCTGTGTACATTGTTCTTAATTTGTAAACGTTAAAAAGTTTTCCGTCTTTTCCGACTCTTGTCTGGGTATAAAAAATCGGTCCTTTTGATTCAAGCTTTATCAGAGCTGCCAGAATCACCATCAACGGAAACGAGAAAAACAGCACAAACAAAGACATTCCAATATCAGCGATTCTTTTTATTAAAAGATAATTTTTTGTATTTAAAGATTTATTTATTGAAACAATTTGTTCAATTAATGTATTTTCTTTTATTTCGAGTTTCATTTTTTGTTTTTAGCCTCGGTAAAAATTTTTGGAAAATCTCTTCTTTCAATAAAACTAAAAGTGTTTCTAAATTGCCTTTTTTATTTAAATTTCTTAAATTTAAGCTGATGAAATTATTATACGCGGGCTAATGCTTGTCAATAGATATTTTTAATTATTTTTTGCTTGAATATTGGTATTGTCATTCTGAGAACTTTAGTCCAGGGTACCCGCTTTTTTGATTGATTATCAAAAAAGGAGGGGGAAATCTGTCCATTTAAGAATCAAGGACTACAATCCAA
>DNRP01000091.1 GCA_003499955.1 Cyanobacteria bacterium UBA9971 | reverse complement strand
TTAGGAGCGTCTTCTCATCAGCTTACAACTCAGTCAAGAGGATTTAGCTTTATGAAAGAAGCCCGTCTTGATATGAGGTTTAATCAAAATGAGACTTTTACGGCTTATGAAATAGTAAATAAATATACGGAAACAGAAATTGCAAATATTATTTTTAAATACGGAGAAGAAAAACTTTCCCGCAGAATTGCGAAGAAAATTATTGAAAAAAGAAAAGAAAAACCGATTGAAACAACTACAGAACTTGCAAATATTGTAAAATCTTCGGTGCCTTTTTCTAAATCCGGTATGCATCCGGCAACGAGAACTTTTCAGGCTTTGCGAATAGCTGTTAATAAAGAACTTGAGGCGATTGAAACAACCCTGCAACAAATTATTCATTTATTGGATAAAGATGCTAGAATAGTTGTAATAAGTTTTCACTCATTGGAAGACAGGCTTGTAAAAAACATTTTTAGACAGTACAGTGCTGATTGCTTATGTCCTATTGAACAGCTTATTTGTTCTTGCGAGCCTAAACAATTGAAAATACTTGTAAAAAAACCGCTGATACCTTCTCCTGCGGAATTAAAGGATAATCCGTCAGCCAGAAGCGCTAAAATGCGTGTAGCTGAAAAGATATAATGGATTCTCACGGCTGTTTCACAGCCTTAAAATGACAAAAGAGGAAAGAAAAGAATGGGAGCCGTAAATATATTCGGACATAAACAAAAAAAGACAGGTTTGCAAAAGAAACCGGTTATAAAAGGTGATTTTACTCCTTATAAAATAAATTACAGAGAATTAAGAATATATAAATTCAATAAATTTATGGCTTTTTGCCTTTTAACACTGGTAGTTCTTTCAATGGCAAGCTACTTTGCCGTTGTTTTAAGAGAGTCTGTCGTGAAAGATCTGCACGTTAAAACCAATAAAATTTATTATGAAAACATTGAACTTCAAAACAATGTTGATAATCTAAAATCTTTTTACGCCATTGATAATAAGGTTTCCCAAATAAATTTTCTTAAAAAAGCTGATAAAGTTATTGAAGTAAAAGCTGTAAATAGTGTTGCTCCCAAGAGAAAAAACAATATTGACAAGCATAATTTAAAACAGGTTCCGACAGGGTTTTGAGAAGTAGAATCAAATGAAATATTTATTCCAGTTAAGATCTAAAAAGTATGACAGATGGTCCATTCTCATACAAGGTTCATTGTTTCTTTTCGCATTAATAATTATAGCCAAACTTTTCTGGGTACAAATTATTCAAGGAGCTGATTTAAAGGAAAGAGCGAGAGAAAATAGGCAATCTGCGAGAGATTTCAGCTTTAGGGGGGAAATAGTTGATCGAAACGGCATAAGACTTGCCGGAGATGCTACCCTCTATGATATTTACGCCCATCCTCAGTATTATAATAAGAAAACCGATCTTGATTTAATGACTTCCATTCTTGCAAAGCCTTTAAATCAATCTAAAAAAGAAATAAAAGAAAAATTAAGTCATTATAATGAATCAACTATTTCTATAGCAAAAAATATAAGCATGGAAGTTGTTGAAAAAGGTATCAGGCCGGAAATTTCAAAAAATGAAATAAGAGGACTTGATTTTGTAAAAAAAAATATAAGAGTTTATCCTCAGGGAAATTTGGCGTCACATATTCTGGGATATATAAATTCGGATGCAAATTTAGCTGCAGGTGTTGAAAAAACAGGACAAAAAAATCTTGTGACAACGCCCTCAATGAAGCCTGTTGAATATGACGGCAGAGGGAATATTATTTATGAACTCAATACAAATCCAAAAATAGTAACAGCTCCTTTGAAAGGGTCAAAATTAAGCTTGACAATTGATTCTACAATTCAGCACACATCAGAAACCGAATTAAAGAAAATGATAGCTCAAACAAGAGCGGATAAAGGGGCTGTAATTGTATTAAATCCCAGAAACGGGGAAATATTGGGATTTGCTGTATATCCAAGTTACAATCCCAATAAATACAATAAAGTTAATGCTTCTATCGTTAAAAATTGGGCTTTGAGCGATGTATATCCACCAGGTTCAACTTTTAAAATTCTCACAATCGCTTCAGCGCTGGAAACAGGCGTAATCACAACAAATGAAAAAGTTCTTGATACAGGTAAGATAAAAATTCAGGGCTGGGATATCCAAAATTATGACTATTATAAACGACCTTATCCCGGCATTATTGACTTAAATTATCTTTTTGTCCACAGCAGTAATATAGGAAGTCTTAAGATTTCGCTTAAAATTCCGCCCGTTAAACATTATGAGATGTTAAAACGCTTTGGCATCGGACAAAAAACAGGCATAGATCTTCCCGGAGAATCAGCGGGGATTTTCCCTCCGCCAAATACCTGGAGTGAAGTAACGCATGCTTCTATGGGGTATGGCTATGGAATAGCTTCTACTCCTATTCAAATAGCTTCGGCAGTCGCCGCAATCGCAAATAAAGGAGTCTGGGTAACGCCGCACGTTATAAAATGCCAGAGCGAAGAAGAATATTTAAGCAGAATAAAAACAAGAAGAGTGTTATCAGAAAAAACAGCAGCTGACTTAACAAGAATTTTGGCTAAAAGTATCGAAGACAGCGAAGCAACATCAGGAAAAATCCCCAAGTACCGTGTTGCTGGGAAAACAGGTACTTCTAAAAAACCAAATGCTAATGGAGTAGGATATTCGAGTGGAATTTATACTTCTTTTGCCGGATATTTTCCTGTAAAAAATCCGCAGGTTCTTATAATGGCAGTAATAGACAGCCCTAAAACAGGTAATTCATGGGGAAGTACAGTAGCAGGACCTGTGTTTAACGCTGTNNAAACTATCCAATTAGGAGAAAATATATGAGTAAAAGCATAAAAAATCTTATAGAATATTTGAAGCCTGAAAAAATATATAATTTGAGCGGCAATGAAAATATAGAAATAACGGGAATTTCTTTTAATTCAAAAACTCTTGAAACAGGAAATCTATTTATTTGCATAAAAGGGGAGCATGTAGACGGTCATAATTTTGCGAAAAATGCTGTTGATAGTGGCGCGGTTGCGATAATTTCCGAAAAAGAATTGCCCGATATATCTTTTCCCGTATTGCAAGTTAAAAATACAGAACTTGCTGTTGCTCAAATCGGCGCATGGTTTTATGATTTTCCCGCTAAAGAAATAAATCTAATCGGTATTACCGGCACAAACGGAAAAACAACTGTAACGCATCTTCTGGAAAATATTTTTGAAAAAGCGGACTTAAAATGCGGACTTATAGGAACACTTGGAAACAGGTATTCTTCAACGGATAAATATATTTCAAGCGGTCATACAACGCCCCAAGCAAGTGATTTGCAAAAAGTTTTCAGGGATTTCCTTGATAAAGACATAAAAAATGTTGTAATGGAAGTTAGCTCTCACGCTATTGAACAGCATCGAATTGACGGATGTGTTTTCAAGGGTGCTGTTTTAACAAATATTACACAGGATCATCTTGATTATCATATTACAATGGGGAATTATTTCCTTGCAAAAAGCAAATTGTTTAGTTCTCTGGAAAATAATACTGAAAGTTTTGCGGTTATTAATAAAGATGATAGTTATGCGGAGCGATTTATTGAAGCTACGCCAAGTAATGTAAGAATATTAACTTACGGAATAAAGAATAAAGCTGATATTATGGCAAAAAATATTGAATTTTCTGTTTATGGTTCAAAATTCATCTGTGTAACTCCTTTTGGAACTAAAGACGTAAATCTTCAAATGACCGGCATGTTTAGTATTTATAATGCGCTTGCTGCCATGAGCGCGGGGTTGGCGGAAGGAATAGACTTAAATGTTTGCATAGAAGCCCTTGAATCAACACCTTCTGTGGCTGGAAGATTTGAAGTGGTCGCAAGAAAACCGCTTGTAATAGTTGATTATGCCCATACTCCCGATGGACTTGAAAATGTTTTAAAAGCAGCACAAGAAATTGTTCCTCATGATGGAAAATTAATTTGTGTTTTCGGATGCGGAGGGGATAGAGATGCGACTAAACGTCCTCAAATGGGCAGAATTGCGGAAGTTCTCGCAGATAAAGTAATAATAACTTCGGATAATCCTCGTTCAGAAGATCCACAGCAAATCATTACGGATATTTTGTCGGGGATAAAGTCTTTGAGTTCAAGTAAAGTAATCGTTGAGATTGACAGAAGAGCTGCTATAGAAACATCTGTCAGAATTTCCAAAGAAGATGATGTTATAGTTCTTGCCGGAAAAGGGCATGAAGATTATCAAATATTAAATAATGAAACTATACACTTCGATGACAGGGAAGAAGCCAAAAAAGCCCTTGAAAAACTTAATAAATAATCTGCACATAAACACATCTTGTGCGGGGTTTGTTGTCAAAATCTATCAAAACTATCTGCTGCCATGTCCCAAGAATTAATTCGTGATTTTTTACGGGAAAAGACTTTGAATTGCCTATCATAGATGCTCTTACATGCGCAAAACCATTTTCATCATGCCACGTTTCGTCATGATGATAGGTTTTATCCATTGGTGCAATTATTTCAAAAGCTTCGGGAATGTCTTTTAATAAGCCGGGTTCGTATTCAATATTAGTAATAGAAGCCGTGCTTCCTGCGACATAAACCATAACCTGTGCATCTTCAAGATTGTGATTATTGATGATTTTTTTTACCTGTTCTGTTATATCAACAATATCGGTAAAACCTTTTGTTGTTAAGTTAAATCTTTCTGTGATTATAGGCATTTTTTAGCCCTCAACAATTATAGGGTTTGAAAAAATCCATGGTCTGTTTTTGTATCGAACTTCCAGTCTGTATTTTCCGGGTTTTAAATCGCTCATTTGAAATTCGTAAGTGTTTACATCCCTAATAATTTTCCCGTTGTATAAGATTCTTATGTTTCCTATTTTAGGCAGCTTTACGGTTAATATGTTCTCCTCATTAAAAGCTATTTTGTCCCCTGAAAAAGCTTTTTTTAAGTTATTTTCTATATAAAAACTTATTTCATCGGATTTTTTGCTCCAAATACGGTTTATTATTAAATTATTACCTGATTTTACAGCGTCATATATTTGTTTTTTTGCTTTATCAAAAGATGGAGATAATTTTTCTTCCAGATAAACATAATTTGTAATGGTTTTGAAGCAATCTTTATAAGAAAATATTTTAAGAATAAATATTTTCTTATAAGCATATTTTAAAGCATGAGCGTCAAGGCTGCCGATAGCGGGAAATATTTCTTTGTTTTCGTTGTTTAATTTATCCCACCAGTTAAGAACTTTTGGAGTTGGTCCTTTTAATGAATGATTTCTGAATAAATAATCATACAAAGCATGTTTTGGGTTATATTGATCGCCCCAGTCAGATAAATAATTCCATATTTCAAGACCTTGAAAGCCTTTTATTTTCCAATCAGTCCATATTAAAGGAGGAAGATGATGTTTTCTGTGGGTACTTTCATCGGGATGCGCAATAAAACCAAATCCGCCTTGTCTGTTAACTTCATTAATATAGTCCTGCGGATGTGAATTTTCTGAAATTGTTTNNAAACCGGTAAGATTGTTGTGGTCTGTTATTATTATCCATTCAAGACCTGCTTTTTTTGCAGCCCGGGCTATTTGTTTTATTGTGCTTGTTCCATCTGAATAAGTTGTATGTATGTGGATTGCACCCTTGCTTGTGTTTTTCATTGTTTTACTCTTTAAACTATAGAAATAAATATTTCTTTATAATAAGGAAATTTTATTAGATTTTCAAATAACTCCTTGCTCCATTAAACATTGCGTTAATTAATAAATTGTTGGACATTATGTCAATGCCGCCTAATAATAGATATTGTTGCATTCTGGACTGCCAGTAAGGATAAATTTCTTTTGAAGAAATATTAAGAGCTACTGCGATAGTAGAAAGATAATTCCAGTCGAGAGGAAGAGGTTCAGCTCCTCTCCATAAATCAACTATTTCTACTCTTTTTTGTCTTGGAAATTTTTTAATCAATTGAAGATTGCTTAATCCAAGCTTTTTTTGTTTTTCTTTAAGAAATTGTAAGCCTTCATCGATTAATTTTGGTTCTTCTGAAGCTTTGTATTCGGGAAATTCATCAGGAGAAATTCCCATAACCAGAGCTATTCTTTCTAATGTGGTTGTTCTCGTTGAAAAAGGAATAGTGTTGTCTATAAGGCTGTAAACATAAGATAAAGTTACGCCTATCATTTCAGCAAAATCTTTTTTGTGAAGATCCATTGATTCCAGAAAATCAACGAGTCTTTTGCTGCTTTCGCTTGTGATCATTTGGCTTTCTTGACTTTTAGCGGACATTTTTCCCTCCCTATTTATAATTAAATTATTGGGTGGGTGATATAAAAATAATTAATTTTATACCACATCAAACTTATTATATTAATATTAAGTTTTTATACTAAAATGTAGATAATTTAAATTAGTTAGTGGAATGAATTTTAAATTGATTTAAATTAAGTCTTTGTAATAAAAATCTGATTTATAATATGAATTATATTACAAAAGCAATGTTCAGAAATGTTATTCTAAAACGAAGTAAATTAAATGAAAATAATAGCAGGTCT
>DNRP01000027.1:3279-7672 GCA_003499955.1 Cyanobacteria bacterium UBA9971 | reverse complement strand
GTTCTTGTAAAAGTCGCCGCTAAAGAAGAAAATCGCTCTGAAATTCTTCGTATTGCCGAGATTTTTGATGCCAAAATCGTTGATGCAACTCCAAAAACTTACACACTCGAAGCTATGGGAGATGATATTAAGATAAGATCAATGATAGAGCTTTTAAGAGCTGTCGGAATAAGAGAACTTGTTCGCTCCGGCAAAGTTGCAATCTCTCGCGAGATGCAACTTAATAACACGAGCAGCACTTCCCGTTAATAAGGATTTATTAAATGCTTCAAAACAAAATTGAAATATATGACACGACTTTAAGAGATGGCGGACAGGCTGAAGGAATAGCTTTTTCCGTAAATGATAAGCTTAAAATAATTCACCTTCTTGATGAGCTGGGAGTTGATTATATCGAGGCAGGTTGGCCCGGCGCAAATCCTAAAGATATTGAAGTCTTTGAACAGGCAAAAACTCTTAAACTTAAAAATGCCAAAATTACGGCTTTTGGATGTACAAGAAAAGTTAACGGAAAAGCCGAAGATGATTTTGTGCTTAATCAACTTATAGATTCAGGAACTGAAATAATAACTATATTCGGAAAAACATGGGATTTTCATGTTGAACATGCCCTTTGTACAACGCTTGAAGAAAACTTAAACATGATTTACGACAGCGTTGCTTATTTAAAAAGCAAAGGGAAAAGAGTTTTCTTCGACGCGGAACACTTTTATGACGGATATAAAAACAATTCTGATTATGCATTAAAAGCGATTGAAGCAGCTCATAAAGCCGGAGCGGAAAGAATTATCCTTTGCGACACTAACGGCGGATGTCTTCCTGTTGAGATGAAAGAAATTACAGAAATCGCAGAGAAACATCTTTCTGATGCAGTTATAGGAATACATGCCCACAACGATAGCGATACGGCTGTCGCAAATTCCATAATCGCTGTTCAAGCAGGAGCTAAACAGGTTCAGGGAACTTTTAACGGCTACGGTGAAAGATGCGGAAACGCTAATTTATGCTCAATAATTCCCGCGCTTCAATTAAAACTTGGATTTGAAACACTTGGCGAAAATATTAAAAAACTTTCTTCCGTTTCAAGACAAATCAGCGAAATTGCCAATAGAAAAGCGAATGATTTCTCTCCATATGTTGGAAGAAGCGCGTTTACACATAAAGCAGGTGTACATGCAAGCGGCGTAATGAAAAACTCCAGCACTTACGAGCATATAGACCCTGAAACCGTAGGTAATGCAAGGAAAATTTTAATAAGTGATCAGGCAGGAACAGCTTCTATAAAAGAAAAGATTTCCGGAATAAATCTTGGAATAGATTTAACAAACGACGATATGCGAAAAGTTCTTGAACAAATTAAAAACCTTGAATGGCAAGGATTTACATTTGAAGATGCGGATGCTTCTTTTGAACTTATGGTAAGAGAGGTTCTGGGAATAAAACCCCAATATTTTGAACTCAAAGGCTTCAGGGTAATTTCTGACACCAGAGGAATTGGACCTTTAAACACGGAAGCTTCTGTAAAAGTAAGAGTAGGCAACGAAATATTACATAAAGTTTCAGAGGGAGAAGGTCCGGGAAATGCTTTAGATAGTGCGGTAAGGCTGGCTTTGAAACCTTTTTATCCTAAAATAGAAAAATTCAAATTGACCGATTTTAAAGTAAGAATTCTTGACGGAACAGACGGAACAGGCGCAAAAACCCGTGTACACGTTGAAACTTCTGACGGATACGAAAGATGGGATACTGTCGGTGTCAGCAGAAACATTATAGAAGCTACTTATCTTGCCATTGTCGACAGTCTTGATTATGGACTTTTAATGCAGAATGAAATCCCCCAAAATAAGATTGTGTTCCGTTAAAATCTCTAACATCTGCTCATCGCAGTCGTTTTGGTTTTACTTTACACCCGATTCGCATAGCATTTATTAAATCTATAGTAGATTTTCAAATAATAAAAATGTATAATATGCTATAAAACTAAATATTTTTACAAATTATTATACTTTTTTATTTGTATGTTATATATTTATTAAATTATAATATCAAAATTAATTAAACTAAAAAGGGAAATTAAAGATGAGACGCGTTATCGCACTTGAATTAGTAGGACTGCAAAAACTTGAATGTGATTTGTATGACGAAAACGGGAAAATTCTTTACGAAAAAGGCACTGATTTTACGCCGGAATTATTAATGAAACTTAGTCATGCAAAAATATTTAAACGCGACGAACAAGATTATGCCGAAGAAAAAACAGTAATGGTTCTTGAAAGACCTGAAACGTCAACACCGCCTGAACCACCAAATATTCCTGAAAAAGCAGAATATAAAACCGCTTTAAATGTTAAAAAAATCGAAAAACTTATTGATAATGTAAAAGAAATATTAAAAGCCATAGAAGAAGGCGTGCCGCCAAAAGCTTCTGTTTGTCTTGACGCAACTAAATCTATATGTGAAGAAGTTTATGAAAAATGTGATAAAGTTTCCAATATTGGTCAATTAAGAATCCATGATTATTATACTTATACTCACAGCATTAATACAGCTGTTATAAGCGCTATTATAGGAAGAGAAATAGGTTTTCATGAAGATAAAGTCAGAGATTTGACTCTCGCAGGACTTTTGCACGACATCGGAAAGATAAAAATACCTTCAAACATTTTATACAAACCGGATAAATTAACCCCTGCCGAATTCACTCTTATCAAGAACCATTCACTTATAGGCTATGAATTTATTATTAAAGAAATGGAGCTTCCTGAATATATAGCAAAAGGCGCTCTGGATCATCATGAAAGATGGCACGGCGACGGATATCCGCATGGATTAAAAGGAAAAGAGATTTCGGAATTCGGTCAAATAATTGGTATAGCTGATGTTTTTGATGCTCTTGTTTCCGAAAAGATTTATAAAGGCTCTGTTCAATCAAATGATGCCGTAAGAATAATGCTTACAGAAGAAGCTAAGTCTTTTAATCCTGAAATATTCCATAAATTTGCTTTTTTAACGGTTGTAAAAAAAGTTAAATTAGGTCCTTAAAAGCTTAATTAAGTTGCCATTGCAAAAAGCAACATAAGTAATATAATTAAAATGTCATCNNAGTCCTCAGAATGACATTTTTTAGAATCGCTTTTATATATTACTAAAAGGAAAAATAATGAATAAAAACCCTATTACAAATTTCTTAAAAGATAATTTTAAACATTTTAATGCCGCAACTCTTGTGGATTCAGCAGAGGCATATAAAAATCATATTGAAAACAACGGAAAAATGCTGGTTACTCTAGCAGGAGCAATGAGTACCGCGGAACTCGGGATTTCTCTGGCGGAAATGATCCGTCAGGACAAAGTTTCTGCTATTTGCTGTACCGGAGCTAATCTTGAAGAAGATTTGTTTAATCTTGTTGCGCATGATTTTTATAAAAGACTCCCAAATTACAGGGATTTAACGCCTGATGATGAAGAAAATCTTTTAAATAGCCATTTTAACAGGGTTACTGACACATGTATTCCAGAAGAAGAAGCTATGAGAAGAATTGAAGTCTTCATGAAAAAATACTGGTTTGACGCTGATAAAAAACAGGAGCGGTATTTTCCGCATGAATTTATATTTAAAACGCTTCAAGACCCTGATTTAGAGAAATTTTACCAGATAGATCCTAAAAATAGCTGGCTTTTAGCAGCTTTAGAGAAAAAACTCCCTGTTTTTGTACCCGGATGGGAAGATTCTACACTGGGTAATTTTTACACGTCACACTGCATAAAAGGCGATGTTAAAAACCCACTCACAGTTAAAGGCGGCATTGAGTACATGATAAGTCTTTGCAACTGGTACACAGAAACTTCAAAAAATGCTTCCATCGGATTTTTTCAGATTGGTGGCGGCATTGCGGGAGATTTCCCTATTTGCGTTGTCCCTATGATTCATCAGGATTTAGGGTTGGATGCGCCTTTGTGGGGATATTTTTGTCAGATAAGCGATTCCACAACAAGTTACGGTTCTTACAGCGGAGCTATCCCCAATGAAAAAATAACATGGGGCAAACTTGCAAAAAATACTCCCAAATTTGTCATAGAATCAGACGCCACGATAGTTGCACCTTTAATATTTGCGTATATATTAGGGTTATAGCCACAGACAAAATCTGAAAACAAAAGCCCCCGCTTTAAAACAGAGGCTTTTTTATAAGAAATTTAAAAATAATTGGATTTTTACAACCTATATTTATGCTCTGATATCTAATTGGCTCTCAAGGTCATAATTACCTCCATTAAGTTCTTTTTGAGGAATCCATTTGAGGCTGCTTGTCTTAATTGGACACATTAAAGCATATTTACCTTTATGTGTTTCAGGAAAGGGATGATCAAGATTTGTTCCCATAACAAGCTG
>DNRP01000027.1:0-3209 GCA_003499955.1 Cyanobacteria bacterium UBA9971 | reverse complement strand
CCCCCTCTGAATTGTTTTTAAAAAGATAACAAACAAAAAGTAATAATCAAAATAAATCCGTTTTTACATTTCTTAATACATAATTTTCAGTACAATTTTTTAGAGTAGTGATAGAATTAAAAAATAAGTCAAAATGACTGTTAAAATTAATTAAAATTATCTCAAGGAGAAATAATAATGAAATTTGATACAATTGCCTTGCATGGTGGTCAGGAACCTGATCCTGTAACCCATTCAAGAGCTGTTCCGATTTATCAGACCTCTTCATATACTTTTGAAGATTCACAGCACGCTGCGGACTTATTTGGACTTAAAAAAGCCGGAAATATTTACACAAGGCTGATGAATCCTACAACAGACGTTCTGGAAAAAAGAATTGCAATGCTCGAAGGCGGAGTTGGAGCTTTAGCCGTTGCGTCAGGGCAGGCTGCTATTACTCTTGCCATTTTAAATATTGCTAAACCCGGAGATGAAATAGTTTCTTCCTCTGCTCTTTATGGTGGAACATACAATCTTTTCGCTCATACACTTGCAAGATTGGGGATTAAGACTATTTTTGTCAATTCAAATAACCCCGATGATTTTGACAAAGCCATCACAAAAAACACAAAACTTGTTTATACAGAAGCCATAGGCAATCCAAAACTTAATATTGTTGATATGGAAACCCTTGCAAGGGTTGCCCATAAAAACCATGTTCCTCTGATTGTGGATAATACTGTTCCTACCCCTTATCTTTTCAAGCCATTTGAGTATGGAGCGGATATTATAGTTCATTCCGCCACTAAATTCATAGGTGGACACGGAACTTCTCTTGGCGGATTAATTGTAGATTCGGGAAATTTTGACTGGTTCGGAGCAAGCACATACCCGGATTTAACTTTACCTGACCCTAGCTATCATGGCGTAATTTATACAAGAGATTTTGGAAAAGCTGCTTATATTACACGTGCAAGAGTTCAGCTTTTAAGAGATATGGGGCCTGCAATAAGCCCTTTCAACTCGTTTATGCTTTTGCAGGGGCTGGAAACACTTCATTTAAGGATGCAAAGACATTCAGAAAATGCCCTTAAAGTTGCTAAATTCCTTAAAAATCACAAACAAGTCAGCTGGGTAAATTATCCTGGACTTGAAGATCATCCTGACCGCAAACTTGCCGAAAAATACCTGTCAAAAGGACAGGGGGCAATCATCGGGTTTGGAATAAAAGGCGGAAAATATTCCGGCATCAAGTTTATTGATCATGTAAAACTTTTATCGCACCTTGCAAACATTGGTGATGCAAAATCTCTGGTAATTCATCCTGCAAGTACGACACACCAACAGCTTACAGAAGAAGAAAAACTTTCGACAGGGGTTACTGATGATTTCATCAGACTTTCTATAGGCATAGAAGATGTGGATGATATAATTGCAGACATTGATCAGGCATTAAATGCTTCTTAAAAGAAAAGCCGGAAAGGGGACTCGAACCCCTGACCCCCTCATTACGAATGAGATGCTCTACCAACTGAGCTATACCGGCAATTTGTTATAACTTAGCTTTTTAAATGATTTACAAGAGCTTTAAGACCTAAAAGGTAACTATCCAATCCAAAGCCGCTAATTTGTCCTACACTAACAGGCGCAATATAAGAATGATGTCTGAATTCTTCACGTGTATACAGATTTGAAAGGTGAACTTCAACGCAAGGCTTTGTTACAGCCAGAATAGCATCTCTTATGGCAACACTTGTATGGGTATAAGCCGCGGGGTTAATTAAAATACCGTCAAAATCCTGCTTGACTTCCTGAATTTTAGTAACGAGTTCTCCTTCGCAGTTCGACTGGAAACATTCAACTTCAGTTCCAAGTTCCCCTGCAAGCTTTTTTATAGCTGCATTTATGTCTTCAAGTGTTCTTTTACCGTATTTTTCAGGCTCTCTTTCACCTAAAAGGTTTAAATTTGGGCCATGCACAACAAGAATTTTCATTTCAATTCCTCTTTTATAAACATTTATTTTTTTAATTTTAACAAAGAATTTAAAATATTAAAAATTATTTGTATTTTAACACCCACCCCCTACCCCCTCCCTATTAGGGAGGGGGAGTTGGAAGTTTTTTGGCTCGCTTTCCGTCGGCTTCGCCGACTCGCTCGCCTTTATTTTTTTAATTAACAATAATTCTCATTATTTATAACCTTATTTTATGAGCAATCGAGCGAACAGATTTCTATATCTGACTTAAAGTGAGTTTTGACAAGGTTTTGAAGGTCGTTGTTTGCCTGAACCCAATAATTTGAAGAGGCAAGAATTTTAACAACATTTCCATTATCGCCAATATTGAAAACCACAGGATCTGTGCCTTTATGACAGATTAAAAGGTCTTTAAGCGCAATTATTTCCTCGAATTTCATATTTTCACTCAAGTTTATGTTAACTATATTACAGTTTTCAACTTTTGAAACATTGTTAATCATTACACTGACAGAGATTTCTTCATCGCCTCTGTGCTGAAGCTTTCCGCCTATTATAACTTTTGATTCCGGTTCTAAAAATTCCCCGAATTTGTTAAGAATTTCGCTATAAGCGACAAATTCCACAGTGCCTGTTAAATCCTCAACAGTACCGACTTTAAGCATTTTACCCGTTTTTGTGGTAATTAATCTAACGCTGGAAATTAATCCGCATATCGTAACTAACGCGCCTTCTCTTATCTCGCTCAATTCCGAAACATTATGCGTGGTAAGGAAAGGCAATTGGTCTTTAATACCTGACAACGGATGGCTGGTAACATAAAAACCCAATAAATCTTTTTCAAAACTTTGTATTTCACTGTCGGGAAATTCCTCATCAGGAGAACCGGAAAGCACGAAAGTAGGGGCATTTCCTCCTGCCATCATGGCAAAAAGATTCATTTGACCGCTTGCTTTTGCTTCATTTTCTCTTATTGCAGTATTCAAAGCCGAATCAAAGTTTTCAAGGAGCTGTTTTCTGCTTTTTTCAATACTTACAAAAGCTCCTGCCTTTATTAAACTTTCCAATGTGCGTTTATTGAACTGTTTAAGCTCAACTTTAATACAAAAATCATAGAAAGATTTATATTCTTCATCTTCTCTGCCCTTGACAACCTGTTCTACAACGCCTTCGCCGACATTTTTTACGGAAGCAAGCCCGAATCTAATATTATTTTCGTCAGGTGTAAAATCCGAACCGGATTTATTTATGTCG
>DNRP01000044.1 GCA_003499955.1 Cyanobacteria bacterium UBA9971 | reverse complement strand
CCTATACCGACAAACCGCCACTTACGGTCATTTTGGTAAAGCTGGTTTGCCTTGGGAGGAAATAATAGCTATAAAGTAGATAGCTGTTTATAATTAGGCTATGACAGATAAAGTTAAAAAAACAAAAGCTGACTGGAAAAAAGAGTTAACGCCGGAGCAATTCCATGTTTTAAGGGAAGCTGGTACTGAAGCAGCCTTTACAGGTGAATATTGGAATATGCATGANNAAATTTGATTCGGGCACGGGCTGGCCAAGCTTTACTGATCCGGCCAATTTAGAACACATTGAACTATTGGAAGATAATAATCTTGGTATGAAACGGACGGAAGTCAGGTGTAAGCGATGCGGCTCGCACTTGGGGCATGTGTTTCCTGATGGGCCAGGGCAGTCGGGCCAAAGGTATTGTATTAATTCAGCCTGTTTAAGGTTTGAGGCTAAATAAAAAGGGTTGCGAATAGCAACCCTAAAATTAAAATGGATTTATACCGACGGATCTCTGTTTATCGCAATGCCTTCTGAAAGCGTTGCGCATTTTTATTTCATCAGGTTCAATTACTAATTTATAAGTGGGCCAATTTGTTACCTCGAAGTCATATGGAACATCCATTATGCTTGGATAGTACAGAATTAATTGAGTAATAATCCATTCATTATTAATTTTATTCAGTTCAAGCTGTATGTTATGTTCCTTGTGATGTTTCTCTGGCCATCCAACCGGTATTACTAGCAGTTCAATCAAATTATTTTTTTCTTTTCTTGATTTAAACCTATCCATTTCCACATCTTCGCATACTTTGTATGATTTAATCTGAGGAATATCTTTTAGATATTTATTCTTTTTATTGCCTAGGACAATATTAAGATTGTGTATCACGCAAGCTATGGCAAATTTTAATGCGTGCATTTCAAATGGTTTTATTATGAACGGTTTCATCTTGTACTCCTTTTCTGAACCCTTGCGGTTCAATGTTTTGGTTTAACATCGCCACTCTTGCAGTGGCTATTTATTAATAGTTGTTTAAGAACTTTTTTTAGTTCAAGTTAATATACTCTTATTTGCGGTTTTTGTCAAGGTATAAATATTGTATTTAGTAACCACACACTATTGTGCTATTATACCACCATATGGTAAGGTTTTTTACTAACTATTAACCCTAAAAAACTATGGGTTTTGAAACACTAGAATTTCCCATTAATGATGAAAATAAACAGGAAAAAGAGAGTAAATATGAGGCGATTGAAGTACTGCGTAATCGTGAATATCCGACTGATTTTAAATATGATAAGAAGGGTAGATTGGTCTTAGAGGACCCAGATTTGAAATTTATTGATGATAGTATTAATACCGGTCTTAAAGAAGGTTCTCTTTTAACAATCAGCGCTGATCCTGATACTATTTTTCGTATTTTACCTGCAGCTACCAAAATTAAGGATCATTCAACTATTATAAATTTCAGTCAAGAAAATAATTTAGTTAATACTGAATTATTAGAAGCCTCACAAAATATTGGTGAACAAAAAGTTGTGGAACAATCTGATATTGAGGTACTTAAAAAATTAGCCACAGTGATTAGTTATGATAAAAAATATAAGAGTAACTATAGCGGCGAGGAGTTATTATCTAAGTTATATGACCTCAGCCATTATCAGGGAAAACCAGATATAATTACAGCTGATCCGATTGAGCAGATGGATAAAATTGGTTCAGGTGAAATGTTAGACGGCAGAACGTATGATAATATAATGTTACCTTTTTCTCTTTACACCAGAAGTGAACAAGAAACATTGGCTTTTATGACAAATCTTAAGCAGCGACTAAATAAAGGCGGCCGGGTGGTTTTGGCAGATGTTTGGGAGTGGCAGGGTGTGGGTGGAGAAGATGATTTTATTAATGCTGAACCTGATATTATTTCTGAAAAGTATGGTAATGCTTGGAGTTGGCAGCCTAAGCAATTATTTAAGGTTTTTGAAAAGGCCGGTTTGACTCTGGTTAATAAAAAAGAAAAAGAGATTGAGGAAAGCGATGAAGTTTATGATGCGTTTGAAGGTTATTCTTTCTATACTTTTGAAGATTCAGAAACAGCTACAGCTGGTCGGGCAAGCAAATAAACATGGCAAGTGTAAGTTGGATGTTGATACATTGTAATAACTTAGTTGGTGCCAAAAGATACTTTTAAGGATTATGTTTTGGAACAATTATCAGCTGTACCTGAAGTTCATTGCCGGCCGATGTTTTCAGGTTATGGTTTATATTTAGGAAAAAATTTCTTTGGTATAATATCGGATGCGCAGTTGTATTTTAGAACCGACGATATGACAAGTCAGAGATATAAGATTGCCGGTATGAAACCATTTGCGCCGTCAGATAAGCAAGTCTTAAAAAATTATTATGAAGTACCAGTTGAAGTGCTTGAGGATAGGAATTCTCTTGAAACTTGGGCTAGAGAGGCAGCTAGTTTAGAATAAATATATGGCAAATGTAATTTGGGTGCTGGTAAATTGTAATAGCCTCAAAGAGGCTAAAAGTATTGGCCGAGCATGTTTAAAGGCGCGATTAGCCTCATGTTTTGATATATTC
>DNRP01000144.1 GCA_003499955.1 Cyanobacteria bacterium UBA9971 | reverse complement strand
ACAGCTGAATAAAAAAATTGATAAGTTTATTGAAATTTCTTTACAAAATTATAACATTTTTTGAAATTTATATTCAAATTTTAATTTTAATTTTTTGAATCAGTCGGCATATTTGCTGCGAAAATAGCTATAAGCATCCAGAAAATTATATTTACTTGCGGTCTGTAAAAAATTGTATCCACCATTCCATGAAGCATCATTCCTGTAATTCCTATCAGGCAGGTGGAAATAATTATTTTTTGTTCAATAGTTGTATTAGAAATTATAATTTTAATGCTTTTTATTACGACCATAAATATAATCCAGGCAAATGCCAGCAGAGCAAAAATACCGCTTTCTGCTGCTATTTCTAGAGGAACGCAATAAGCTCCAAGCGCATCAAATCCGGTTGTCATATACATACCATAAGTAAGCCTAAAAACAGTATTTCCTGTGCCTATTCCTATAAACCAGTTATCTAAAAACATTTTAAAGCTGGAANNGGAAATCCAGACATTTATTCGGAAGGAATTGCTTGAATCAGCTCTGGCTGCAAATATTGAAGCGATTCTGTGTTGCAGGGAAGGAGATGCAATTATTGCGAGAATTACTGCTATAATTCCGCCNNATTAAAAGAGCTGCCATCCCTGCTAAAGCAATATAAGCTCCTCTTGAGCCGGTAAAAACTATCGCAAGTAATATAGCAACAGCCCCAATTCCTGACAAAACAGCCAATTTATTAGTTTTCTTCGATAAGAAATAAAAAAACATGCCGGCTGCTGATGAAAACGAAGCTATAAGATATCCTGCAAGAAGATTGGGATTATATGGCTTTAATGTTCCATAAACTCTATTCATGAGTTGTTCAGGATTTGATTTGCTCATATCCTGCCATCCCGCAAGCGCATCTACTCCATGAATTTGCTGATATATGCAGTAAAAAGCTTCTATGGAGGCAACCGCTGCCAGTGTTCCCAGAAGATAAAGAGTTCTTTTCGGGTGGTCTTTGATTATATTGTAAAAAGTCAGGTATGCACCGATATAAATAAGCATTTTCACAAAGCCTTTGGCTGAGGCGACAGGCATGTAAGAAAATGCCACGCTTAATCCTGCTATTGCAAGATATAAAAATATCGCTATATCAAGGCTATTTATAGAGAATTTTTCTCCTTTTCTGAGGTATATCTTTACAAAAGACAATGCAAAGCATATAAATACAAGCAGTCCTATTATTCCTGTCGGTGCAACAAGTATTGAAACCATTAATAATGTTATAAAAAAGAGTATTATATTGTCCAGATTTTTAACAAATAAGCTAGTTTCAGACAGATTGGAAAAAATATTCTGACTAAATGCGAAAAATCGATTTAATTTTTGTAGAATAAAACTTTCTTTTGCTGATTTAAAGAGCGTTGATTCTTCTGTAACATCAAGCCCGTTCAGAAATTTACCAATAAAAGAAGTTTTATAATATTTTGAAAGGTTTTCTATTTTACACATATTTATTAATCTATAACTTTAACGTCTGATACGATTCCGCCGAATTTGTAATTGTAGCCTTCCAGCTCAATAGGAAGTCCTATTTTTATTTTGTTTCCGCCAATAACAGGTCCTTCAGGCGTAATTATGGCATTATCTTTGAGTGTTATAAGGAAATTAAATGTATAAGGCGTTGTAGGATCAGTTGCAGCAATAGATTGAGTAAGGTCTTTCGGGTTTGGCATTGGAGTTTGCCAGAAAGTTTTTACTACTTTGACAATTTCGAGTTTGGTATAAGGGACATTTCTTATCGTGATAAAGCTTTTTTCTCCTTCTTTTAAGACGTTGCTGTCTTTTGAAAGCTTTATTCCGCGCATCATTACATCAAACTGAAGCGCTTTTGTGCCTTGATTTACTTTGGAAGAGGTCAGGAATTTGCCTGATTTTACCAGATAAAGCCCCAGTACTCCTGCAAGCACAAATATTACTACCAGTAAGTCTATTATGTTTATCTTCCCAAATATTTTCCCGTTTTCTATACACATTTTATTCTTCTCCTATCCCATAAATTATTTTTTATTTATACGGTTTTCGATTGTAATTCCTGAATATTATCTAAATTAATATCCTCGATTGTTTCGGTAAGTTCTTTTATTGTGGTTGTCGCAGCGCCAAAATGCTTTACAACAATGCTTGCAGCCAGATTTCCGATAGCGGAAGCTTCTGCTCCTTTTGCTCCTGCGCAAAGAGAAAGTATTACGCTTGCTACTACGGTATCGCCCGCACCTGTTACGTCAAAAACTTCTGTTTTGTTAAATGCGGGGATGGCGGTTATATTTCCGTTTGATTCAAAAAGCACCATGCCCTCTCCGCCTCTTGTTAAAAGAACCATATCCGAAGAAGTCTTTTCAAGAAGGTCATGTCCTGCTTTTAAAAGTGTTTCCTGATTGGTAATTTTGTAGCCGATTGTTTTTTCCGCATCGGGCTGGTTTGGGGTTATTATTGTTGCTTTTTTAAATCTACCGAGGTTTTCCTGTGCGTCTACGGCTATAAATTTATTATAGTTTCTGGCTGTTTCGATTGTTTTATCAATTATTTTTTGGGTTATCATACCTATTCCGTAGTCAGAAAGCAATATTCCGTCAAAATGCGGAGTAAGCTCACAAATTTTTTCGATAACTTTGTCTTCAACTTCTTTGCTGATGGGGTCGGTTGTTTCTCTGTCGATTCTTATTATTTGCTGTGTTACAGATTGCGCGGAAGAACCTGAAATCCTTGTTTTTGTTGTTGTTACTCTTGATTCGTCAACAATCATAGGAGTTGCGTCAATATTGGCACTTTGAAGTGTTTTATCCAGTACCGAGCCGTAATAATCGTTGCCTTTTACTCCTAGAGCCGCAACTTTGCCGGAATTTAACGTTGAAATATTATGAGCCGCGTTAGAAGCCGCACCAAGCAAAGTTTTTGTGTGGCTGTGTTTTAAAATCAAAACAGGAGCTTCTCTTGATATTCTGTGGCTGTTGCCGTAAATCATTTCATCAAGAGCAAAATCCCCTATTACGAGTACGCTTACTTTGTTTAAATTTTGTATAATGTTTTTTAAGGTTTCTTTATTAACTACAGACATAATCGAGCCTTTATCAAAAAAATTTTAATAACCGTAAGTATATTATTACAAATATGTTTAATTTAGAATAAAAATACATCAAACTTAATGGTGAGATAATTTGTTGAAAGATCAGGAAAATTTTAATAATACAGACAGCGAAACACAAAAAGCCAAAAAATTTGTGTTTCAGGTTTATCCTGACAACATCGATTTTGTTGAAAGTTTGTCCTATCAAGAAAAAAATGACCTTGTGAATCAGCTGTTAAATGATTATCAAGAGTCGAGCGTTATTAATCATAAATTTAATAAAAGTGTAAATCTGGCAAAAAAATCGGTTATTATATTTCTTGCAGTGGTTTTAGGAATTCCTCTTATATTATATTTGGCAAGTATTTCGCTGCATTTTACAAAATCAAGTTATTCTGAAATGCAGACAAATTTTGAAAAATTGTTTTAAAGCCTAATACTTTGTCATTGCGAGGAGCTTGCGACGAAGCAATCTAAAACCTATCACTATTTTTTGGATTGTCGCGTCGGTGTTAAAACACCTCCTCGCAATGACAAACGAATTATTTAACTCGCGAAAATACTTCTACATCAAGATTTTGCATTGTATTGGATTGAAAATACGCCGCGCTTGCGACCATTGAGGCATTATCCGTGCAGAATTTAAACTCCGGCGCGTGGACTTCATAACCTTTATTTTCTTGCTCAAAGAATTTCCGTCTAATTTCGGAATTTGCCGCAACTCCGCCTGCAAGGGCTATTTTTTTAATACCAAAATTTTCAGCGGCTAATAAAGTTTTTCCGAGTAAAATTTCCGAGACGGTTTTCTGAAAACTTGCCGCGATATCCGCCTTAGGCAAATCCTCGGGGCTAAACTGCTGGCAAACTCTTAAAACGGCTGACTTTAATCCGCTAAAGCTGAAATCATACTCGGAAACTTTAGCTTTTGTAAATTGAAATCTTTTTTTATCGCCTTCGTGAGCGAGTTTATCGAGATACGGCCCTCCCGGATACGGAAGTCCAAGAAGTCGCGCAACTTTATCATAAGCTTCTCCGACGGCATCATCGAGGGTTTCTCCAAGAATTGTCTGCTCTGCGTAAGATGCGACTTTGATTAATTGCGTGTGTCCTCCGCTTACAAGCATGCAAATAAACGGCGGTTCAAAGTCACTCTCAAGATAATTCGCGCAAACATGCGCGTTAAGGTGATTTATGCCGATAAAGGGTTTGTCATGGACAAGGCTCAAAGTCTTGGCGGCGTTCAATCCCACCAGCAAAGCTCCGACCAATCCCGGTCCTACTGTCGCCGCGAAAGCTGTTACATCTTTTTTTATATCAATCCCTGCTTTTTCTGTGGCTTCTTCGATAACGGGAACTATGCTTTCAAGATGCATTCTTGCCGCCACTTCCGGCACTACTCCCCCGTATTTTTTGTGTGTGTCAATCTGCGATGCCACGACATTTGAGAGGATTTCCCTGCCGTTGCGGATTACCGCCGCGGCAGTTTCGTCACAGCTTGTTTCCACAGCGAAGATTATCTGGTCTTCCTTTGAATCAGGGCTGATTTCGATTATTTGGTTTGTGATTGGGGTTTGGTATTTCATGGAGTGCTTTCTTAAATATATAACTTTCTAATATCTTTATAACAAAATTCCTTAATTTCTTTTAAATTTTTATTAAATTCTTTATATTCAATAGAACCCTCCTTAAAGTATTTGGATGCAAATTCTATAAAATCCACCGAAATAAAATTCGTTAAAAGATTTTTCAATAAATTTCTAAAATAATCTATATTTTTAGTATTAGTTTTAAAAAGCCACCTATATTTGCCAAAAATTAATTCAATTTCAGTCACTATTTTTTTTATTATATTATACCTATCTTTGTCGTTGTAATTTTTACCATAGATTTCGTTAAAAGCAAGAAAAGTATAAAGTTCATCTAATTTCATTAATAAATTTTCTGCTAATTCAGCTTTTCTTTTTAATTTTAATTCATCTCGCCATGAATGTATGGCTTTATAAGCGAAAAATACGAGTAACCCTGTTGCTATTGCAGTAATCCAATATGCTAAAGTATCCCAATCTCGAAAATGTAGAAATTTCATAAAATTGTACATTCTTTCTTATCTACCTCGTAAAGCTGTTTTTTATTTTCTTTTGCAAATTGTCATTGCGAGGAAAGGCTTTAGCCTTGACGTGGCAATCTATCGATTAAACTACTAAGAAACTTTAATCTCGAATGGATAGATTCTCACGTCGCTTTGCTCCTCAGAATGACAATTTGGAGAATTATCGCCCCTTTCAGAATGACATGAGAATATTCTATTATAAAAATAAGGAAAATTTGTAATGGGACTTTCCGCCCCAAACCCCGAGCTCATTTTCTTTCTTTTGACGTCAAAAAGTTTTTAGTTTCGCCAGCTAAAGCAGGCGAGTGACATTTCTTTTTTACTGCAAAAAAGAAACATCACCAAAGAAAAAAGCTAGCCCACACTCAAGCTCCTGTATTTCTGGCTTGCTTACGATTTTGGTTTACAGTTGTTTGATGCCCGTAACTCGGGGCTAAAGCCCCTCAAACAAGACGGGCTTGCCTTCGGTACGCAAGCCGAAATACTACGGAGCTTTCGCTAATGGGCGCCCGACGAAAGTCCCACGCAGGGAAGGGGGTTCGGGGGCTTTGCCCCTGACTGTGTCGACCCTTTGGGATTTTAGTTTTTCTTTCTTTTGGTTCGTTTTCATTTCTTTTTGCGTTCAAAAAGAAAGAAAATGAACATGCCGGAAATAAAAGTAATTCGCCTGCTTTAGATGGCGAAACTTAAACAATGACAGATGAATCATTCAGGATTTGAAAGAACTAACCCGCAAAGCTTGTCAATCCCTGCCTTGTTCAAAGCCTTTATCATCTCCTGCAAAGTTACCCCTGTGGTGCAAATATCATCAAGCAAAAGCAAATTTGCTCCGGTATATTTGTCTTTGTTGACGGAAAAAGCACCTTTTAGGTTTTCTAATCGTTGAGTCTTGTTCAATTTGTATTGAGGAATTGTATCTTTTACTTTGAAAACAAGCTCTGTATTGACAGGATAACCTGTTAATTTGGAAAATTCGGAGGCAATAAGCTCAACATGGTTGTATTTTCTTTCTTTAACTCGCTTTTTATGTGACGGCATGGGAATTATCTCAAAATTTTTGTCCGCATAAGAGGTGTTTTTCCAGAAATCAAAAAGAATCTGCGCCGCATAAGGAGCAAATTCCCTCTGGTTGTGAAATTTTATACCGCGTATTAGTTTTTGGATTTCGTCTTTGTAAGAAGATATGGAAAATATTTCGATGTTATTGAATAATTTATAGTATTTAGGTGGATTAATAGGTATTTTTTTATAGCATGCTTCACATATTACTCCTGAAGGAGATGATTTTCCGCAAAAATAACATCTTTTGTAAAAAATCCAATCAAATAAAAATTTTAATAAGCCTAGTATATTAAACATATTCCACCTTAGAGGGATTAAGCGCGTAAAATAATCCTGTAAAATTTAATTCATAAAATAAAGTTAATATGTTTGTCAAACATTTTGAGGGGGAGTATGAAGTTATTTGATAATAATGAAGATGATCCGTTGGGCATTTATCCTAGTATAGACGACATTTCTGTTGAAATGCCCGCTGTTTCCGAACACTGCGCTGTGACAAGGTTGCCTGATTTGTTCCATGCCGTTAGTAGCGACACTTTGCCTGTTATAGATGTACAGGGAAAAATTATTGGCATTGTCTCGGAATATGACCTTGCGCGTGTTGTTCCGGATTTGAGTATCAACGAATACAGCTATCAATGCGATATTAAAGTGCATGATATTATGACAAAAGAAGTATGGACAGAGCAAAAAAACACAAATATCAAGGAATTGTTCAATAAAATCAATAACATGCACACAAGAGTTATTCCCATTGTTGACAAAGACAATTATTATACGGGAAATTCCATTACCAGAACTTCAATTATCACCTACCTGACAAGACTAATTAAACCAAATTCATTGGGAGGTCTTGCTACACCTTTAGGTGTTTATATTACGGACGGAAAACATCAGGCAGGCGCAGGAAATTTAGGGCTTTTCCTGACGGGAATCTCGCTGGGTGTTATGCTTATAGTTATAGAGCAGGTTTTCGGCTTTGCATTTAAATATTTTGATATAAATACTACTAATGCCGCCATTTTTCCTGTAATTTTTATGCTGCAAATATCAGTATTTATTTTATTTTTGAGATTAACACCGCTGGCAAAGATTCATGCGGCGGAACATCAAACCATCAACGCTATTGAAAAAGGACTTCCTTTAACTCTGGAAACGGTAAAACTTCAGCCAAGAGAACATGTGCGTTGCGGAACAAATCTTATGGTATTGTTTATCGGACTTCAGTTGGTAATTCTGACTTATGTCGGGTACTTAAATAAAATAGAGCCTTTTTTGCAGTTTATTTACCTGTTTGGTGGCTTTATGTTAGTTTTTGCTCACTGGAGAAGATTGGGGATGTGGACACAAAAGTATTTTACTACTGTCAAAGCTCCTGATTCTTATATCCTGAATGGAATTAAGGTCGGCGAAGAAATTATACACAAGCATAAGGAGGATTTACAGGCAAAACCCGCGTCATTTCTCAGGAAACTCTGGTGTATGTCAATAATACAAATAATCTCGGGCTTTATTTTTATTCAATGGCTTTTTGGAATTTTATCCAAACATATTTTCTAAATATGGTAGAATGTTAAAGAAAATTAAATTATAGATTTATAATTAATCAGATTACGGAGTTTATAAATTCAATGCATATAATTACAATGTTGGCTCTATTGAGCGTTTTGATACTGGTTCACGAGTTAGGACACTTTCTTGTCGCAAGAAAGCTAGGCATAAAAGTTGAAAAATTTGGTTTTGGCTTGCCTTTTGGACCTACTCTGTATGAAACAAAATGGGGCGATACAAAAATTTGTGTACATTCTTTTCTTCTTGGAGGATATGTTTCCTTCCCCGATGATGAACCTGACAGTGAAATTCCTAAAGACAGTCCTCTAAGAATTGCAAACCGTAAAGTTTGGGAAAGATTTTTAGTTATTTCTGCAGGTGTAACAGCAAATGCGATTATCGCGTATTTGATAGTTTTGTTTGTGGCAGGATTTTCAGGTGGACTTCCTTCAGGAAAATACAATATTTTTGTTGAAGGATTGCAGCCGGATAAAACTTTGTCCTCTCACCAGATAGGCGTAAAATCAAATGACAAAATAGTTTCCGCGAATGGCGTAAAAATTGACTCGCTTAATAAATTTGTTGAAATTGCGCAGCGCAGCAAGAAATTCGACAATTATGTTTCTGATGAAAAGGTTGAAAGTCAGATAAGTAGAATTGAAAAATTAAATCCCGAGCTTAAAAATAATACAGTTATTCCTAAAGGAATAGAAGTTGTTTTGCCGGATTCAACTCCAGAAACTCCAATAATTATGCCTAATGATGCTTTGGCAGGTGTAGCAAAATACACTCCCGAAGGAAATATTTTGACTTCTGATGAGAAAAAATTAAGAAATGACCTTGACGGCAAAACAGTTTATATTTCAAACGGCAAATATACTCTTGATCAAATTGCCGCAGCAACTGCTGATACAGTTCATCCTATTGTAATTGTTGTTGACAGAAACGGCAAAAATGTCGAACTTAAACCTGCTTATCCAAACAAAGACGGCATGATTGGTGTTAAACTTAAAGTTCAGGAAATTACAGAGGTCGTTAACAGCCCTATTAGCGCTGTTAAAAAATCTTGGAATTATTTAGCCTACAATTCTTATTATATGGTTAAAGGTTTAGGTTTAATCATAACAGGACAAATACCTCTTGATCAGGTTCATGGTATTGTTGCCATAACAAAAGTTGGAAGTGATATTATCGAAAAAAGAGGAATATGGGATGGCTTGCTACTTACAGCTTTAATAAGTATAGATTTGGCAATAGTAAACCTTCTTCCTATACCGGCATTAGACGGCGGACATCTGTTATTTCTGTTTATTGAAAAGTTAAGAGGCAGACCTGTCGAAGAAAAAACACAAGAAGCCTTCGCAAAATTCGGGTTTGTATTTTTAATCGGACTGATGGTAATAATAATTTTCAATGATATATTCGCGCTAGTGACAGATAAGTTATAAGGTCGCAATAAACCAATGGCTAGTTATGATTATACTTGCAAAGACTGCGCACAAGTTTTTACTATAGAAAAATCAATGACTGATAGTTCAAAGCCCGCATGTGTTTATTGTAATTCTTCTAACGTTGCAAGAATATGGGGGAATGTGCAACTAAAAGGCTGTGGTAGCAAAGGAAGTTCTTCGGGATGCGGAAGTTCTTGCTCAAAATCTTCATGTTCTGGTTGCAATTGTGGCTAAAACAGCAAATATTTTGAGTAAATTAATTGCTTAAAATACTTTACTCAAAACTGGTTTTTAAAGGATAATTGTTATTGCAAATATAAATTTATGAGTAAAAGTTGGAGATATGGATAATATGACGGCTGGTCGCAAACCTTTCTTTTTTGATACAACGCTTAGAGATGGCAATCAGGCATTAAAAAAACCCTGGAATACACAACAGAAAGAAATAATTTTCAAAGAACTTATAAAACTCGGGGTTCAGGCAGTTGAAGTCGGATTTTCCGGCTCAAATGACATGGATTTTGAAGCTTGTCAGTATTTGGCTTCTATTGCTCCTAAAAATATGGTAATCGCAGGGCTTGCAAGAGCCGTGGAAAAAGACATTTTGAAGGTTTATGAAGCTATAAAAATTGCAGATAAGCCAAGAATTCATATAGTTCTTGCGATGAGTCCGTTTAATATGAAATATGTGCTTAGAAAAGAGCCGAAAGATGTTAGAAAAATAGGAATTGACGCGGTTAAGTACGCAAAATCTCTTATTAAAGAAAATGGAGATATTCAGTTTTCTGTAGAGCATTTTGGCGATTGCAAAGACAATTTGAGTTTTGTAATTGATTCTTTGCAGGAGATAATTGAAGCCGGGGCAGATGTAATTAACCTTCCCAATACTGTAGAAAGGATTCGTCCTTTAGAATTTGTGAAAATGGTTTCTGCAGTATCAAAAGAACTGTCTGACAAAGCTATAATTTCCGTGCATAACCATAATGATTTAGGAATGGCTACTGCCGCAACCGTAGAAAGCTTTTTCGCAGGAGCTACACAGCTTGAATGCTGCTTAAACGGTCTTGGGGAAAGAGCAGGGAATACAAATCTTTATGAAGTTGCAATATGTCTGCATAATTGCGGTGTAGAAGTCCCTCTTAACCTTAGTGAGATTTATGAAACAGCCCTTACTGTTTCAGAGATGTCAGGGATTCCTATACATGAAAAAATGCCTTTGATAGGAGAAGATGCCCTTGCGCACAGAAGCGGTATTCATCAGGACGGCGCATCAAAAACACAGGGAATGAAAAAAGGGGCTTACAGACCTATTCATCCTTCACTTATCGGGCGTGATGACGACGAAAAATTCGGATTCACCAGTCAGTCAGGGAAAACTGCTCTTTATGAAATTATTAAGCGTGAAGGCTACCCTATTACAGTAGAAGAAGCCGTAAGACTGGTTGATATAGCCAAAAAAGAATCTGAAAAAATAGGAGAACTTCCTATTGATATGATTTTAAACATTTATATTAAAGAAATTTATGAAATTGACGGAGCATTCAAATTTATAAGCTTTAAAAAGCTTGATAATTGCGAAAAAGAAAAGTTTAATCTTAAATTTTCACATAATGGCAAAGAACATGATGTTACGGAGCATGGCGATGGACCTCTCGAATGCTGCTTAAAAGCTCTCGGAGATATCGGATTTCCTCTTAAACTTACCCATTACGAGCAGTCAGCTTTTGGTGAGGAAGCCAAAGGTGTTCAGGCAGACGCTATGACAACTATTCAGCTTGAAACACCTGACGGAAGAAAAATCCTTTGCAGAGGAAAAGACCCTAGCACTGCAAAAGCTAACGTTAAAGCGATTTTTAATGGGCTGAACCTTATTTATGGTTAATAAATGATTAAGCACGCGCATCCTAAAGGTTTATACTTTCTTTTCACCATAGAAATGTGGGAAAGGTTCAGTTATTACGGGATGCGGGCATTGTTAGTTCTTTATATGGTAAAATATCTGCTTTTTAGTACTGAAAAAGCAGGAAATATTTATGGGCTTTATACAGGGCTTGTATATTTAACCCCTTTAATAGGCGGATATATAGCAGACAGGTATTTGGGACAAAAAATTTGCATAATAATCGGGGCAATTTTAATGATGATTGGTCATTTTGCAGTGGCAATTCCTGATTTGCCATTTTTTTATTCTGCTTTGGGTTTGTTGATAGTAGGAAGCGGGTTTTTTAAGCCTAATATTTCAACGATGGTCGGACAGCTTTACGAAAAAAATGATCCCAGGCGCGATGGCGGATTTACGATATTTTATATGGGAATTAATCTTGGGGCATTTTTATCACCTTTAATATGCGGTACTCTTGGTGAAAAAGTCGGCTTTCATTACGGTTTTGCAGCAGCAGGCGTGGGAATGCTTATAGGATTGCTGGTTTTTATGTGGGGTCAGAATAAATTCATAAAACATGTTGGGAATACTCCACAATATTGTCATTGCGAGGAGGGGCAAAGCCCCGACGCGGCAATCTATAAAACAAAAAATGGAAATCTTATCTATAATGACATTAAGGAAACCTGTGAATTGCCCTTAACTAAAGACGAAAAACAAAGAATCGCAGTAATTTTTATAATGATGTTTTTCACTATCTTTTTCTGGGCGTCTTTTGAGCAGGCAGGAAGTTCTCTAACTCTTTTTGCGGACAGATCAACGGATAGGTTGATTCCTTTTTTGAACTGGGAATTTCCTGTGAGCTATTTTCAATCAGTAAATCCTCTTTTAATAATACTTCTTGCCCCTTTGTTTTCAAAAATGTGGCTTGATTTGGCAGATATCAATAAAAATCCTTCCCTGCCCGTCAAATTTTCTCTCGGGCTTTTTCTTGTCGCGTTTGGGTTTGTATTAATGGTTATTGCTTCAGCTTTTGCCGGAACAGGAAAAGTGTCCTTTCTCTGGCTTATCGGAGTTTATTTATTTCATACTTTAGGGGAATTATGTATTTCCCCTGTCGGATTGTCAATGGTTACAAAGCTTGCACCGCTCAAATTTGCTTCACTATTAATGGGAATCTGGTTTTTATCAAGTTTCTTTGCAAATATAGTGGCAGGGTTTTTTGCAGGAAGTTATGATTCTCTCAAAACAACAGAATTTTTCATAATTCCTGCGGTAATAACAGGGATTTCTGCAATAATAATCTTGTTTTTGACGAAAATCATAAAAAAATGGATGCATGGCGTAGAGTAGTACATTGTTAAGTTAATTTTGTCCGGTTGAAGCAGGTTATGTTTTTGTAGGAGCCTCCGCAGAAACGCAGTTTCGAGGACAAGCGACGGAAAAAATATAACCTACAAAACTTAGTTAACAAAGCTGTAGTTTTGCGAGTGAAAATGTTTAAAGTATAATGATTTTGTTAGCAAAATGCCGGTATAAAAATGCAACTAAAAGAAGCAATAGAGCTAATTTGGGAAAACAGAAAATATAAAACAACTTCTGAAAATGAGGCGGTAAGCCATCTTAACGAAGAAGTTGCGGAAAGTCTTAAGGCTTTGTTGAAAGGTGATAAAGAGAAAGCTCAAAATGAGCTTGAAGATGCACTTTCGTGTTTACTTAT
>DNRP01000139.1 GCA_003499955.1 Cyanobacteria bacterium UBA9971 | reverse complement strand
TTGTAATTAACAATTATTTTTACTTTGTCTTCCGGTTTTGAAACTTCCAGTGCGTTTTTAACAATATTTAAAACTGCCTGATGAACTTTTGTACTGTCAAAAAGAACTTTATATTTATGATTTAGTTGATTTTTAAAAGAAAGATTTATATTATTTTTTTCAAAAGAAGGTTTGATAAGGTTTATAACTTCCAGTACTGTTTTTTCCAGATTTGTTTCGTTTTTTTCCAATGACATCGGTCTTGAATAATCTATTAATTCTGTTAAAAGTGTTTCAAGGTTTTGAGTGGCATTGCTTATTGAATTTGCTGAATTAGTAAGACTCTCCAGAATTTCTTTATCTTTTATTTCCAGTTTTTCAATATTTTTTGAAATTATTTTTGCATGCAACCCGACCATTCCAAGCGGATTTCTTAATTCATGAGCTATGGTTGAGCATAATAAACCGATAGCTGTGAGTTTTTCTGAATGAACCGTTTTTTGATAAAGATCTTTTAATTCTGTATTTGCGCAGATTAAATCTCTTTGGCGGCTTTCAAGATTTGTGACAAGTTTTCTTAGAATAGTAGTAAATTTTTCGTTGTTTCTTCTGTCCTGAAGTATATTTGACAACTCTTTTTCAACATTTTTATCATAAGCAACTTCTTGAAGAAATTCGGTGATTGATTTTACATCATCAGGATTCATTGAACAAAAACCTTCACATAGCCCGAAAACATCTGATTCTGCTTCATTCCAATATATGCAGGCAGAAAATCTTTCGGCAACAATTACCAAAAATTCATCATTTTCAAGACCGGCATGGTCTGTAATGATGTGCTCAAAACCTTCAATATTATCAGAGTACGCAAATACTTTTGATTCTGTATATTTAAGCCTGTTTAACAGTCCCTGAAACACTTGTGAGTTTTTCAGTCTGGCAAGAATTACCGACGGATATCTGTTTTCTATAATGGTTTCGAGAAAACACCTGAAAATAGTGGCAAGTGTTTGCCTTGTGTATGAATCAGGCTCTACATAATCAAATAAATCCCTTATAGAAGTTTTAGGATTGTATTTTGAAGTTTTTTTCATTTCTCCTACCCACAAAAAATGTGAATTGTTAATTAATTTTCGTTGGACTGTCATTGCGAGGAGGCACGAAGTGCCGACGAAGCAATCTAAGAAGATTTTTATTTTTGGATTGCCGCGCTCCCGTTTGTCGCTCGCAATGACATCAGACTAATTCCAAAAGTGAATGACGCTGATTTTCCAAGATAATGACTTATACGGCTGTTTTCATTTTTCTTCTGGTGCCTATAGAATGGTTAATCGCATAAAGAACAGCCTGTGTTCTGTCGTTTACCTGCAATTTTTGGAATATGTTATTTACGTGTGTTTTTACGGTTGTTTCACTGATAAATAACTGTTTGGCAACGCCTTTGTAAGTAATTCCCTGTGTAAGAAGCTCGAGAACTTCTTCTTCTCTTTGTGTAAGATATGAAAGAAGATTGTCGCCTTCGTCTATTTTTGGTCTTGATTCTTCTTTGATGGTAGCCTGGAAATGATCGAAGAATTTTGCGATAAGTGATGACGGCAGATAAATTTTTCCGTTAGCAACTTCTTGTATAGCTGTAATTAATTGTGATGCAGCCATTGTTTTTAAGATATAGCCTCTTGCTCCGACTTTCATTGCTCTATAAATAAGATCTGAATCGTCATAACCTGTTAAAGCAATTACTTTTGTATCAAGATCAAGCTTTTTGATTTCCTGAATTGCTGTAATTCCGTCCATATCAGGCATGTTGATATCCATTAAAACAACATCGGGTTTGTATTTTTTAATAAGATTAATAGCAATTTCGGCTGTCGCAGCAATGCCTTTTACTTCAAAATCACTTTCAATTTTTACGAGTTCTCTGATACCTGAAGCGTGATCATAATTGTCATCAACAATTAAAACTGTTTTGTTCTCTTGTAAACTAACACTACGCATAAATTACTCCCCCACTATATTTAACTCAACAATACTTTTGCTTTTTTTATTCATTTGTTTGTTTCTACACTATGCATAGTAATCTGTTTGATGAGTACTCTCATCAATACAGAGGTTTATATTTATCCTGTGAAAGGTTTAATTTGGGATCTAAGCCTATTGGTTTAAAAGAAGATATTTTCCTTAAGTAGAAAGACTTTAGGGTTTTAGTCCATTTAATTGAGGAGGATATTAAATAGAGGATTTTTAAATATACAGCTAATTTAAAGGAAGTAATCTTTCTGAATTAAATTGTTTTTTAAATATGTTATACTTTGAAAAAGCCAAAAGAGGATATTATATATGGGCATTATTGAAAAAATCAGAGAACTTGGTTATGAACTTCCTGAAGTATCAAAACCTATAGGAGCATATATTCCTGCGTTAAGAACAGGAAATCTTGTTTATACTTCCGGCATGTTGCCAATGAAAGACGGAAAGCTTCTTTATACGAACGAAATCGGCGGGGTTTTTCATAACGTTGAAGACGGATATAACGCCGCAAAACTTTGCGTTTTAAATGGACTTGCCGCGATAAACCAAGTTTGTCCCCTTGATAATATTGAACGCATAATTAAAGTTACAGGCTATGTAAACAGCGCGAAAACTTTTACGGAACAACCAAAAGTAATAAACGGCGCATCTGATTTTCTTGTGGAAATTTTTGGGGAAGCCGGCAGGCATGTAAGAGCAGCTGTCGGTGTGTCTGAGCTTCCTCTCGGCGCTTCTGTCGAAGTTGAATTTATTGTTCAGGTCAGGGATTAAAAATAATGAGATAATTTTGTTATGACAANNGAAACTTTTGTGCATTCTCCTTTTGCTGTTTTGCATAGATTGCTTCCCATAAATTTAAAATTTTTGCAAGAATTTTATGTTGCAATAGAAGGTGAAGAATTGCTCGGCTTAATTAGCCTTGCACCTGACGGAAATCAGAAAACCCGCTGGAAAATTAACAGGCTCATTCTTAACCCGAATGCTTATGATGCAGGAAAACAGCTTATTGATTATGTAGTCAATAAATACGGCGGGGCAGGTGTTGAAACTTTTTTAACCACAATTGACGAAAATTATACCGAAGCTCTGGCACTTTTTAAAACGGCCTGTTCTTTCAGAAGTTGCTCAAAAATTAGTATTTGGGAGTATGAAAATTTAAAAAATTATGCAATTTCTGAAAACAAAATTTCTTTAAGAACTGTTGAATTTTCGGATGCAAAAAAATTATATGAACTTGACTGTGAAGCGCTTTATCCTAAATTTAAAACCTCGCTTGTTAAAACAGAAAATGATTTTAAATTTGATTTGGGAAATAAATTTATAAATAAATTAAAAGACTATAAAATTCAGCGTTTTGTTTTGGATAATTCTGAAAGAAATTCTATAGAGAGCTTTTTATCAATTATGACAAAAGATAATGTTAATTTTTGGGTTGATATTACACTTTCTCTGGCATATCAGGAATATTACGAAGATGTTTTAAATTTTGCCATAAATCACGTCTGCGCAATTAATCAAAATGGAAAACTTTATATAGGTGTTCGTGATTTTCAACAGACCGGCAAAAAAATGATAGAAGTTCTCTCCCAACATGATTTTAAGCAATACGGAAGTTTTGAAGTTCTGGTAAAAGATTATTGGCGACCCGCTGAATATGCAACCGAGAAAAAAGTGCCTATAATGATTTTTCCTGATATGACAAGCCCTGCATGTAATGTTGTTCGTTTTATAAAAGAATTTTAAGTTTTAATAGACATTTTTTTATTTAATTCAAGAATAAATTTTTTGTCATATTTAGAAAAATGTTCTGAAAAATAATTAATAATTGTATCACATAAGAGCAATGCAACTAATAAAGAGGAAAAATTATAATTTTCAAATTCATTAATGATTTTTATAAGATCAGTATGTGCTTTTAGATGTTCTTCTTTTTCTGAAATATTATATTTTTCAAAAAGTTCATTTTCTTCATAAAGATGTTTAATAAGAATAGTTTTCAAACTTATTATTTTTTCAGATATTTGGTCATGATATTTTTTTGTATCCGAAAACAATTCATAAAGCTCATTAACCTGTTGAAACAACTGTTTATGTTCATCATCAATTAAAGTATTTCCGGTTACAAAATCAGTCTTCCATTCAAAAACATCAGTCATTTTAAAGATCCAATCTTATTTTTGATCTTTTTTAAGTTTGTATGCTGTCCAATGAAGAGCTAAAGCAGGCACTAAAAAAACATAAAAAGTAAATATTTTCATCCAACCCAAAAAATAAATCAGAATCAGGTAAAAATTTTCATTGTTTATATTATAAAGATTGGCGCTGAAATTTGCTGCCCACTCTTTGTTGAACATATAGAACAGGCTTACAAAAATAAAATAGACAAAGCTTATTAAAGTGCATTTATAAAAAAGATTTCTTATAAGGATAATTTTTTCTAACATATATTTCCCCCTTTGTTTTATGCCACTGACAGTTTTTTATTAATGAATTATAAGGGAAAGTATTTTATTTTTAATTACCGGTTTTATTTATTTTTTTAAATAGCCGCATAATAAACAAGAGCGGTTTTTAAAAGTGTTATTGTTTTCTCGTTTTCAAGTTTTACGTGAAAAGCTGAATGATCAGCCCATAGAAGAGTTCCTCTAAAATGATGTCCTGCTACGGTAATAAATTCCATTCTTGCCTCAAATTTTATAAATTTTTTAACTTCCGCTTCGCTCGGTCCTTTAAGTTCCATATGATTCTCCTTTTAGATTAAATTTTGGGCAAAAATTCTTGTTTTTTTATCTGTTTCAATTATATCCTCTAACCCGGGATTTTGTATACAATTATGTTGTTCTAAAGCTTTATAAACAATGCTGTAAATTTCAGTAAGTTTAATTTCGCCTCTTAAAAAAGCATAGACAGCTTCTTCATTCGAGGCATTTAAGACAGTCGGATAAGTTCCGCCTTTTATTCCTGCTTCGTAAGCCAGATTCAGGCATGGGAATTTTTCCAGGTCGGGTTTTTCAAATTCCAGTTTGCCTATTTGTGCAAAAATCATTGTTCCTGTCTTTATACCTTCAAAAGTTTCAGGATAAGTAAGCGCATACTGGATAGGGATATGCATACTGGGAAGCCCCATTTGCGCAATTACACTTCCGTCAAGAAATTCCACCGCGCTGTGAACGATACTTTGAGGATGAATCACAACTTCAATATTTTTGTAGTCTATACCAAAAAGCCAGCGCGCTTCGATAACCTCAAGCCCTTTATTCATCAAAGTTGCGGAATCGACAGTTATTTTGTCGCCCATTGACCAGTTTGGATGCGCCAGAGTTTCTTCTACAGTTGCTTTTTGTATTTCTTCCAATGATTTGTTTCTGAAAGGACCGCCCGAACCCGTGATTATTAATTTCTTTGCATTTGAAAAATCTCTCGATGCAAGACATTGAAAAATAGCCGAATGTTCGCTGTCCACAGGCAAAATTTTAACATTTTTTTCTTTTGCCTTGTTCATAACAATATTTCCTGCGGCGACAAGGGTTTCTTTGTTTGCAAGAGCTATATCAATCCCTTTATCAACAGCTGCAAGTACCGGAAAAAGTCCGTTTAATCCCGTAACTGCACTCAAAATAATATCATTTTGAGTGTTTTTTGCAATTTCAACTAATCCGTCATTTCCCCACAAAATTTCTTTGTTTTTTATATCTTTTTTTAGCTCCTGCGCTAATTCTTGCGTTTTTACAGAAACAAATTCCGGATTATATTTTCTTATTTGTTTTTTAAATTCTTCAAGGTTAGAGCCTGCTGCAAGTCCGACTATTTCAAATTTGTCTTGTAAACAGTCGACTACTTCCAGAGCCTGTTTTCCTATTGAACCCGTAGATCCTAATATTGAAATTTTTTTCTTCATTTTATTCACATATATTTAATCTGAGTCGTTAATTAGGCAAAACACTTGTTAATAGTGGGTTGTCATTCTGAGGACTTTAGTCCGAAGAATCTGTCCAAAAAAGAATTAAAGTTTAAAATCCAAAAGGGACAGATGACCCCCTTCTTCGGGGATACTTAATCCCCAAAGCGGGTTCCCTGCTTCGCTCAACATGGCAATTCAAAAATTAATTCGCGACCCGAGTTATTTAACTTTTTTTATTATACCAGTATCAAAAACCTTTTGAAGTTTTAGAGAGGTAAAGGGTTAAATAAAAAGGCATCTTNNAGTGTCGACCCTTTGGGATTTTAATTTTTCTTTCTTTTGACATCAAAAGAAAGAAAATGAACTCGGGGTTTGGGGCAGAAAGCCCCATTATAAAAATTTTAAAAAAAGAACCTTTTAATATGTTATAATTTTAAAATAAAATTTCTTTAAAAGAGGGTTCAAATAATGATTTTGAAACACTTTACGGCAGGGGAACTTGAAACAAATAATTATCTTGTAATCTGCGAAGAAACCCGAGAGGCTGCCTTAATAGACGCGGGAGGAAATTACGAAAAAACAGCCAAGTTTTTGAAAGAAAATAATGCTAATTTAAAGTATATTTTGCATACACACGGGCATTTTGACCATGTTCAGGGAGATTGGGAACTTCAGAAAAATTTTGATGTAAAAATACTTATTCATAAAGACGATGAACCCCTTGTAAAATCTTTGAAACAGCAGCTCATGATATTCGGAATGAAAAGCGCAGAAGCACCTAAAATTGACGGATTTCTTGAAGACGGTCAAATAATAGAAGTCGGGAATTTGAAGTTAAAGGTTATTCATACACCCGGACATACTCAGGGCGGGGTTTGTTTTCTCATAGACAAAGTTTTATTCGCAGGAGATACGCTTTTTGCGGAATCAGTGGGCAGAACAGATTTACCAGGCGGCTCTTATGAAGCTTTAGGCAATTCGATAAAAAATAAATTGTTTACTCTCGATGAAAATATAATAGTTTATCCGGGTCATGGACCTTCCACAACCATAGGTCATGAGAAACAAAATAATCCTTACTTCGGTGCAGAGGCAAAGCCTCAAACATAAGTAACCGATTCATGTGTTAAATACTTCTCTTTTTAGCAAAGGGTAAGCTGTGAAAAATTTAATCAAAATAAAAATCTGCGGAATTACGAGAAAAGAAGACGCATTGCTTGTAGCGGAACTTGGCGCATGGGCTGTCGGGTTTATCTTTGTCAAAAACACTCCCAGATATATTTCTCCCGATAACTCTGCTGAAATTATAGCGCTTCTTCCTGAAAATATTGAGAGAGTGGGGGTTTTTGCAGATGTTTCTCTTGAAGAAATAAAAAATATTGCGATTGAAACAGGGATTACAAAAATACAGCTTCATGGCGAGGAATCCCCTGAATTTTGTGAAAATCTGGCTAAGCTTACAGGCAAAGAAATAATTAAGGCAATAAGGGTAAAAACAAATTGTCATTCTGAGGCTTGCGAAGCAAGCCGTGAGAATCTTAAGGTTTTAGATTGCCGCGTCGGGTCTTTAGCCCCTGCTTGGTTGCTCGCGAGTAACGGCATTACGGACGGGCAAAGCCCGCCCTTCAGCCTCAGCTCGCAATCCGCTCCTCGCAATGACAGTTATATATATAAATATAAAGACAAAGTATCTTTTGTGCTTCTTGACAGTTACTCCGAAAGTCAACTTGGCGGAACAGGAAAGGCTTTTAATTGGGAAATAGCAAAAAAAGCAAAAGAATATGAAATCCCTGTAATTCTTGCAGGGGGATTAAATCCTGACAATGCAAAACAGGCTTATGAAACAGTAAAACCTTATGCTCTTGATATTTCAAGTGGGGTAGAGTCTGACAAAGGAGTTAAGGATGCGGAAAAATTAAGAAAACTTTTTTCTGCTTTTTATTAAAGGAAAAAAGTTTTTAAAATAAGGATTTTTTATTTTAAGTCTTCAATAAAAGTTATAGCTTTTATTGAGATTTCTTTTTTTGTTTTATCAGGCGAATGCCTTAAAAGTTCTGCAAAGATACGCGACACTTCATCATAATCATACCAGCGGCGTTTTTGTTCTTCGCTGGTTGCAAGATGGAAGATTTCATCAGGAATCATATCTGAATATGGCGGTCTTGATATTATTTCGTTCATCAAAAAAGTTGCGGTCTGGCGTTTTTTTCTATCATCAAGCTGTTCCATTATTTCAAAGCATTTTGCAACAACAGGATCTTTTTCATACCACCTTGCAAAAGTTTTATTTTCTTCAGACATTCTTATAACCTTTCAAAACAAATTTAAGTTGCGCATATCCCTTTTTCTAATGGTACAATTTTTTTTTAATCTGGTAAAGTATAATTAACTTTATTAATAATTAAATTTTACTCTGTCATGTTGAGCGAAGCAGGGAACCCGCTTTGGGGATTAAGTATCCCCGAAGAAGGGGGTCATCTGTCTCTTTTGGGATTTAAGCTTTAATACTTGTATGGACAGATTCTTCGGACTAAAGTCCTCAGAATGACAATTCCAGGATTCATGCGGTTTTTTATGTATATAATTGAACTTATTTTAAAAAAATGGTTTAAAAAAAAGAAAAAAAAGTCTCCTGTTCTTTTTGAATTGCAAGAGCAGGAGGAAGACTTGTCCAAAAATTGCGACAAACATATTTATATGCCGATAGACAGTTCCTGTGATTATCTGGCATGCAAAAACTGCGGACATATAATCAGTAACTATAAAAATAATAAAAAAAATCAGGCAACGTATGACAGCTTCTGATCTTTTAAATTATTTTGATTTTTTCTTCCTGTAAATGCTATATAGCCTAATTCTCCGTTTAATATTTTTTTAAGTTTTTCAACCCATTCTTTTCCATTGATTATAGGATTATTAATTTTTTCATATTTTTTAAGAGCTTTTTTACCGTTTTCTAAATAATCAGGATGTCTTTTATACCATTCTTTTAGAGACATAGAATCTCTTTTGTTGTTTATTCGAGATCCTGTAAGTACAAAATTTTCCAGACTATTAATATTTTTCAAACCCTTTTCAGCTACTTTTTCTTTTTGCGAGTGAGGAATTACATGCTCAATCGTGGGTTTGTACCCTTTATCAAAAGGCTTTCCCGTGTAAAAATCGGGTAATCTTAATTTTACTGCAAGTGCCTTTAGGGTATGCATTATATTTATTTGAGTTTCTGTATAATTACGACTGCTTTTTTGAAATGAAATTGTGTCGTGAATAGGATGATTTAGAAAAGAATAATTATTTAATTCTTTTTTAGGTTCAGTGTTATTGTTAGTTGTTAAACTGCCGAAGAAAATTTGTTTTATTCCGGTAAGACCACTCATAATACCCATCTCCTGACAAATCGCTTAAACTCCTTTATCCCGTTTGTATTTTTGTTTTTTAACCTCCTTTTTATGCTGAAACTAAAAATGCACCGTTTTTTAAAAAACGGTGCATTTATTTACACTTGTTATATTTTGAAACTTTGCCAGAGCAAAAGTTCTTTATATATTTCGGTTGAAATTGTCTTCCACGCTCTTTTGAAGGCATTTTTTTCTCCCATCTGTTATAATAATTATCTACTGTACAGTATAAAAAAGCAACCTAATGTAAACATTGTTTACATTTATTTTAGACTCATCTGTCATATAAAAACAACAGACAGATGAGTAAAACTAAAGAGAAGACCGCCCCNNGGGGCGGTCTTCTCTTTAGTTTTAAAAGTTAGGCTACTAATGATAATCTTTGATCTTTTTGAACCATATTTAAGCCGTTTGTATTTTTTCTTCCTGCAAATGCTACATAGCCAAGTTCTTGGTTTAGTAATCTTTTCAGGCTTTTAACCCATTCTTTTCCATTTATTATAGGATTGCTAACTTTTTCATATTCTTTAAGAGCTTCTATGCCATTTTTTAAGTAATCAGGATGCGCTTTATACCATTTTTTTAAAGGAATAGAACCTCTGTCACTATTTGTTTTATTGCCTACAGGCACAAAATTTTCCAGAGAATTAACACTTCTAAGACCTTTTGATACAGCCTGACTTCTTTGAGAATGAGGAAGTAAGTGTTCTATAGAAACTTTTTCTTTGTGATTTAAGCCAAATCTTTTTCCAGTGTAAAAATCAGGCAAATTTAATGATTCAGCAAGCTTTCTCATTGTTCTCATCAGCAATTTAGTCGCATCTGAATAATTACGTTTAGATTTTCCAAATGAAACCGTGTCGGAAATAGGATTGTTTAGTAGAGATGAATTGTTAAATTCTTTTTGCAGAGATGAATTGGTGTTTGTTTTAAAATTTGCGAAGAAAACAGGTTTAAAACCAATAAGACCGTTCATATAATGTTCTCCTGATAACCCACTAACTAAAACTCTTTATTTTTAACTTATTCAATTTTTATTTGCAGAGATGAATTGATTTGATTAGAGATGATTGATTAACCTTGTTAATAATCTTTTTTAGATTTTAATTTCCCTTTCTTTAGCTTTAAAATTTATATAAGATCAACTATACAAAATTTTTCGTTTAAATTTATCCATTAAAAGTCTTATAAACAAAACTTAGATTACCCTACATTCAAATTACTAAATTTGAATGTAAAATTTAATTGATAAAACTTTAAGATTTAATAACCCTAAATTTATTTTTTGATTTTAATTAAAAATGTACTAAATAGATAAAACCGCTAATATAACACATAACCCTTTTCTTAACTTTTTTTAACTCCTTTTTTGGCGTTTAAATAAAAATACTCACGATTTCTAGTAAACTCGTAAGTTTATATATAGCTAATTAGCATCTTTGTGCTTAATAGCTTAATTTTATTCTCTATTTTGAATTTAGCTCCGTTTCTACTCAAAACCATTTCTTTCCCCTTTTGATTTGTTTATTATCTACAATTTATTAAAAAAAAGCAATAACATGTAAATATTTATAAACATGAATATATAAGCTATAATTAGTGTTTGGAAAACACTTGATTGCAATAGTCAATAATAGGGCAGGTTTTGCACAAAGGAGTTATCGGTTTGCAAGTGTTTTTGCCGTGAAGCACCAAAATTTGATTCCATTTTCTCCAGTA
>DNRP01000161.1 GCA_003499955.1 Cyanobacteria bacterium UBA9971 | reverse complement strand
TTGATATGGAAAATTTATAGAAAAATATGCATATAATGTCTTGAATAGAAATTTGTGTTTAAAAACAGAATTAATCCTATGTTTATTGTAAAACCACTTGTATGAAATTTTGACTTTAAGCTATACTAAAACTATTAAATGTGTATAATAGAATTGAAATTTATAAATAGTAAATGAACTTTTATTTTGAATTAATCGTTATATAAAATAGAAAAACAAAAAGTCTTAAATGACTTAAAAAGGGAAAGGAGAATTTTATGAAAAGAGGATTCAAATCAGCAACAGCAAAATGTTTAGCAAGTTTAGTGCTTGTTTCAGCAATCAGTCCTGTGTTTGCACAAAATTACAGTTACACAAAACCTGCAGCTCAAAAAACAACTCCGAGTTATAATTACAATTATAATGCCAATAACGGTTATTCGGCTCCGAATTACCAAAATGGTTATAATTTACCGCCATTACAGGGTAGAGTTACTACAGTTCCCGCAGGGTCGGTTATTAACGGCGTTGCTCCTACTACAACTATCAGTACACAGTATTTAACAGCAGGTGATCCTGTAGTATTTACTTTAAATCAGCCTTATTATTTTAATGGAATAGCTGTTCTTCCCGCAGGAACAAGTATTCAGGGAAATGCGGTTATTGCTCAAAAAGCAGGATATGCCGGCAGTTATGGTAAATTAAAAATTATGTTTAATAATGCAAATCTTCCAAACGGACAAAGAGTTCCTGTTTCCGGCAAGCTTGTTACAAATGACGGAACAGGGATTTTGATGGGCGGAACAGGTTTGAATCGTGCCGGAACAGTAGCTAAAAATACAGCTATCGGTGCGGGCGCGGGTGCTCTTCTTGGATTAATCGGAAGCGCCGTTTCCGGCGGAAAAAAAGGTAAAGGAACTGCAATTATGACCGGGATTGGTGCAGGTGCAGGTCTTTTAGGCAGTGGTGTCCAAAAAGGAAATGATGTTTATCTTGAAGCAGGTCAACCTGTTGATATTATTCTCGATCAGCCTTTAACTGTTGGCGGTGGTCAACCTGCAAATGACAATAATTACAATTATTAAAAAATTAACAATAAAATGTCGGGCGTAGCCTGACATTTTATTGTTTTAACAAATTTACTTAACCTGTTGGTCAATTGTGGTTAAAATTTGTATTATGTTAAACTTTGCATGTTTAGCGAAAAAAATGAATTTTAGCGGAGATGGGGAACCACGAGAAGCTGAAGAAAAAGTCGAAATCGCAACTTTGTTTGATTGAAAGACTTAAGCTTGAGCTCTACAAGATTAGCGAGAAGTTTTAATGGGAATCATTTTAGAAAATAAAACCGATCAGGATGAGCTGAAAAATCCGAAAGAAAAAATTTCGGCAGTATTAAGGGAAGATAAAGAAAAATTTCCTCTCGAGAAGGCATTAGCTATTTCTGCTGTTGCGCATCCTTTGATTCCTTTTCTTGTATGGCTTTTAATAGCTATTCTTGCATTTTTTGGACTTAATCTTACATTGTTTCAAAAACCTGAGATTAAGCCCAGAGATATTGAATTTGTAATAGTAAATAATAAAGAACAAACACCGATAAATAAAAATACAAAATTAAGATCAGACAGAAATACCAGAGCAGGCGGAAAACATGATCCGACTAAGAGAATTTCCGAGCCTGAAAAAGTTTCAAGACCGAGTGCGCCTCAGCGTTCTGCTGTTGAGCAAAAGCCTGTTCCAAAAACAGCGCCGCGTAAAACAGCTATGCCCAGCGCGGCTCCTAAAGCTCCAAAAGTTCCGCCAAGACCTGTGCTTCAGCCTAAGCCTGCATCACCTCCAAGATTAACAACACAGAACCCGTTTTCTATACCTGCGCCAAAAGTTAAGGCACCGAGAGCAGTTACGCCAATGGGTGGACCTGTTACTACAGGCCCGATAGGAAGTTCATCGCCAAGTGGCGATCCTTCCCCTATGATGTCTAATGGAGGAAAAAGCGGAAAATCAAAAGGTTCAAGAGGTTCCGGTTATTCTGCAGGCAGCGGTGATCCTGGAAATCCCGGTCCTGGAAATCCTAACGGTTCTCCGGGAATAGATGCTATTAAAGAACCTGATTTTGGTCCTTATATGAGGGAGCTTCAAAGAAGAATTAAAAGAAACTGGCATCCGCCTAGAGGAAATGAAAGTAAGAAGGTTGTTTTACTCTTTAAAGTAAGCAGGGATGGCAGATTATTAAGATTAAACATTAGTAAATCTTCGGGTCTTAGTGATGCGGATGAAGCAGCATTGGAAGCTGTAAAAATGAGTGCGCCTTTCAGACCTTTGCCGCCTGAATATCAAGGCAATGACATAGATATTCAATTTACCTTTGACTATAATGTATTTTCTGTCGGAGGATCTCGATATTAAAACTACTGTAAAAAATAATTTATTTAGATAAAAGAGGGTTTAATAAAATGAATGTAATGACTTATGCGATTCAACAAGACTGGTTGGTACTTTTACCGATTGTATTAACTTCAATTCTGGTAGTGGCGGTAATTATCAACAGAATTTCCTTTTATAACGCAAATAAAAGGGATGTGATTCAATTTATCCAGAGATTACAAAGAGAATTGCAAAAAAATAATCTTGATGCGGCTCAAAGTCTTAGCGCACAGCTTGGCGGGGTTGTAGGTGAAGTTGCAGAAGAAGGAATCAGAGTTCTTGCTGTTCAAAAGAAAGGTTTTGAAAAGTCTTTTGATATTTCAACAAGTCTTGCTGTTAGAAAGCTTGAAAAACATTTAACAATTCTTGGAACAATTGGCGGCGTAGCTCCTTTCTTGGGATTATTCGCAACAGTTGTAAGAATTCTATACACCTTTGGGGATCTTGCTACCCAAGGGAATCAAAGTGCTGCGGTTGCTCTTGGTATCGGTTCCGCTCTTATCGCAACGGCATTTGGTCTTGGTGTAGCTATTGTAGCTGTTATTGCTTACAATTCATTCCAGTCTATAGTTAGAAGATATGAAGATGATTTCCAGTTAATCAAGCTTTTATTCCTCAGTTTCGTTGATAAAGACGAAGATGCGGTAATTGCGCAACAGAATCAGCCTCAGCAACAAGTTCAACAAACAATTCAGGGCGCATTCGTTCCTAAAATATAATTTTTTTCATCATTGCGAGAAGAGCCAAAGGCTCGACGAAGCAATCTAAAATGTAATTGGATTGCTTCGGGCTAAAGCCCTCGCAATGACAATGAGAGGTAAAAACTAAAATGGCTATACAATCTTCAGGAAACAAAGGATTATTCACCGAAATCAACATTACGCCTTTAACAGATATCTTTTTGGTACTGTTAATCATAATGATGGTAATAGCTCCGATGTTTCAAAAAGTGGATAAAAACATTACGCTGCCGTCAATAAACAGCGGGCTAAGTGTTGATGAAAAAGAAGTTACAGTAGCCATTACGAAAAATGCCGAATTTTTTGTAAATACCGAAGCAGTTAGTGAAAATCAGCTTTCTGAAAAATTGTTAGCATTGATTGATAAGGCTAAAGATAAAAAAGTTGTTGTAAAAGCTGATGGGCAAACAAAAACAAAATATATTATGGTCGTAATGAAAGCTGCGCAGGAAGCAGGTTATGAAAAACTAACCGTTGCGGGCGAACCTCTCTCTAAAAAACAGCAAAGTGATCTTGAAGAAAAACAAGTTGATAATAATATAAGTTCAAATAGTCAGCCTGTGGAAGACAGAACTGCCGTAAACCTTCCCGAGTAAAGGATAATAGATTCATGAGTACCAAAAAAAGAAAACAGCGTGATGCTTTTACAGAAATAAATATAACGCCTTTAACGGATATTTTTCTTGTTTTGCTTATCATAATGATGGTAATTGCGCCTATGCTTGATCAACAGGGATTGAATCTGACTGTTCCAAGCCAGCATGAAGCAGAAAAACAGCAAAAAGAATCAAAAATTATTACAATAGATGTATCACAAGCAGGTCAATATTCTATTGACGGTCAAGATATTTCCTCTGATAGCTTATTAAATGCTATCAAGACTGCTTATCGTGAAAAAAAGGACGGTCTTCTTATTAAAGCAGCTCAGGAATCCACTCATGAAGCAGTAGTGAAAGTTATGGACGCTGCCCAAACGGCAGGAGTCGCCAGTGTTTCCGTAATGGAAAACTGATAACAAATGTAAATTTTTGCAAAGCTTGTGTCAATTTTTTTTATGTTTTATTATTATATTAATAAGAGAAGATGTTAAGGAAAAGGAAATTTATTATGAATATAAGATTTAATAATTTTAATTTTAATTCTATTCCTAATAATAAATTTAATAATAATAACAAACCTAAAGTTGCTTTTGGTGATGCTACTGCGGTTTTTAATCATAATTCGGCAGTTATACAATTATGTAATGATACTATTAAAGACGGTCGTCTGAAATCAGATACAACAGGGACTTTAAGAGGACTTTTAGCTAGTGCAAAAATTCCGGAAATTACAGATCAACTTCAAAAGGTTGTTGATAATCCTGAAGCTCCTGATAAATTAAGAGCCTTTCTTACAAAAGTTACAGGTATTAAACCTACAGTTAATTAAGTTTTAAATTTATTAGATATAAAACTCGAATTGCTAATTAATTTTGCATTGTCATTGCGAGGAGAGAAACGACGAAGCAATCGCAAGGTTTTGTAAAATTATGAGATTGTCCCCCTTCTTTTTTGACATTTAGTCAAAAAAAATGGATACCCTGATTTGCTCGCAATGACAGTTTTGGCTATTTAGCAATTCAAGTTAATAAATCTTTTCAGATTAACTCTCTATTTAAGACTCCTTAAAATATTGAATTCAAAAAATATTACAAAATGTTAACTTATTTTTGTTTTTTGAATTTTAGGGTTTTTTATTGTTTTTACATGCATAGAGGGTCTTATATAAAAATCGTGGAGGAGATTTAAAAAGATTTAAACAACAAAATATTTATGCGGATTTATTTCTGAAAATTTAATTATTGGGTCTTTGAGTAATTAGATTATATAGTGGAGGAGTCATTGTTATGCTTAGTTATGCAAACACATCTATGTATCAACCAAGTAATTATTACAACCAGTCTTATCAATCTAACTATAATACTGGATTAAGCACCGGATTTTCTCTGTCAAACTATACTGATACAACTTCAATTTTCGGCGGACAGAGCATGAACACCGGATACTATTCTCAACAGTGCATGGCACCTCAACAACAGAATAGTAATGAAACATTTATGCAGCAATTAGTTTTAATGCTTTTATCTTATGCTCTACAAAATAGAAATCAATCTTCTACCACAACAGAAGAAACGATTATAGAGGATGAAGATATCGTTGCCGATAAGGGCGGAAAAAAAGATGGAGCTTCAGATTTAGAAAAAGGCGCTGTTGTTGCCGCAACCGTAGCAGATCCTATTGGTGGCGCAATATTAGGTGATGTATTTGGCGGCTGGTAAAAATAAATTTAAATAACT
>DNRP01000030.1:4829-14723 GCA_003499955.1 Cyanobacteria bacterium UBA9971 | reverse complement strand
TTTAACGGTTATATCCTGTGATGAGATGGAAAGTTTTACATCTTCCTCGCTAAACCCGTTTTTTAAGATTTCATTTTCTTTAGACAATTTATTTGTATTTTCAAAAGCCTGTCTGGCTCTTAAAAGCTGAATACTGCTTATGCCTGAATTTATGCTGCCTACTTCCATACTCATTACCCTTTTTTAAATCCTGTCTTTCATTTGTTCATAAATTTGCTGCGCAAAACCAAGCGAGGTTTGAGGAGTTGATGCAATATTTTTTGCGATTTCTTCATTCATCATTGATCTGAACATTTCTTCCCCTCTTCCTCCGGAAAATTCTTCACTTCTTTCTACAGTTGAATTAATGGTTTCAAGAAATTTGTTTAAAAACACCGCTTCAAAGTCCTGCGCTGTTTTTTTCAGTTTTTCGTCATCCATTTTATTTTTATCGGCGCCTGAAAGTTCTTCCAGTTTTTTACCCTGAAGATTGAACATTGATGCGCTTATATCTGTTGGATTTATCATTTTATTTTTTCCTTTTTAGGTTTAGTTTCTTTATTTTGTTTATTTGTCATTGCGAGGAGAAGCTTTAGCTTCGACGCGGCAATCCAAAATAAAAATATTCAATTTTTTGGATTGTCCCCCTTCTTTTTTGACATTTAGTCAAAAAAGTGGGTTCCCTGCTCCCGTTGGTCGCTCGCAATGACAGCGTACTAAATAATCTCTAATGTTGCCTGCAAGCTTCCTGCTTCTTTTAAAGCCTGGAGAATTGAAATTAGGTCATAAGGTGTAACGCCTATCGAATTTAATGCCCTTACGAGGTCGCTAAGATTTGCATTTGAAGGCATTTCTATTACTCTTCCCGCTTCTTTATTTATGCTAATCTGGCTGTTTGAAACTCCTTGCGTTGTTCCTCCGCTTGAAAGAGCTGTAGGTTGAGAAACTTCGTTTGTTGTGCTTACCGTTACGGTTAAATTTCCGTGTGCTACTGCTGCAGGAAGAAGTTTTACGTTATTTCCTATAACGATAGTTCCTGTTCTTTCATTAATTACAACTTTTGCCACAGAATCTGCCGTTGATAATGTTAGATTTTCAAGAATAGAAATAAAACTAATCCTGTCATCATAAAATTTATCAGGAATGGTTATTTGTATTGTGCTTCCGTCTATTGCTTTTGCCGGAGCAATGGTTGAAGTTACAACTTTTGCAACTCTTGCAGCCATTGTAAAATCTGTTTTATTAAGAACCAACTTAAGTCCTGCTTCATCGCCTATTTCTGAAGTGATATCTCTTTCTATAATTCCACCGCTCGGGATTCTTCCCGAAGTTGTAATACTTGTTCTAGCAGAGCTTCCGTTGGCGGATACATCCGTTCCTCCTGTGCTTATAGCTCCTTGAGCTACAGCCACAACTTCGCCGTTAGGCGCTAAAAGTTGGGTTTGAATCAAAACGCCCCCTTCCAAGCTTTTGGCATCAGCCATTGATGAAACAAGAACATCGATTTTATCCCCGCTTCTCACAAAAGGAGGAACTATTGCAGTAACTATTACGGCTGCTGTGTTTCCTTTTTTAATATCATCCGGTTTATCAACAACCGTTCCAAGGTTTTTTAACAAAGAAACGTTTGTAATCTGTGTGGATTTACTGTTGTCGCCTGTTCCCGGAAGACCCACAACCACGCCATAGCCAACCAGCTGATTTTCTCTGATTCCGTCAATATGGGTAACGTCTTTAATTCTTACGCTATAGGCGTTTGCTTTTAAGCCGCAACAAATAAAGCTGATTGCCATTAACGCGATTACTATTAATATTTTTTTATTTTTCCCAACTACCATATACCATCTCCCGTTTTTTATTTGTTTTTTTGATTTACTTTTAAAATAAAACGTTCATAAATTTGTTCATTATGCCTTCTGAATCCGAAGAAGAGGTTGTTCCTTTTCCTACAACCGCAAACTGGAAGTTTGCTATATATTTTGAACTTACTTCTCCGCTGTTTGTAATAAATCTCGGATCCACAATTCCGCTAATCAAAACCTCTGCTTTTTCTCCCGAATTTATTGCTACTTTTTTACCTTGAATCACAAGATTTCCGTTGGGTAAAAGCTGTATAACCTGCGCTGTTATAGTATCTGTTGATTTTGTCGTTCTTACTACTTTTGCCTGATTTGCTGTTGTTGTATTTCCTCCATAACCATCGAGGCTTTTAAATTTATCCGTTTTGAACAGAGTATTTAAAATAGGAGTAAACGCGTCTTCAGCAGATGAAGTGTTTGCAATATCAAGCTTAACTTCACTGGTTGCAGATGAATCTTCTTCAATTAATACCGTTACAACATCGCCTACACTTTTAGCTTTTACCGTATTAAACAAAGATCTTGGCTGTGTATAATAAACACCCTGAGAAATTCCTGTTCTGAATAGAGATTCAGCNNAAGCAATCCATAATTTATTTTATTATTGTTGTTTATTTTAGATTGCCGCGTCGGTGCTTTGCACCTCCTCGCAATGACATTATTATCAAATATTAACCAGAACTGTGTTTTCTCCTATAATTTTCCCCATATAATCTTTTCTGTAATTTTTACTTCTTACTTTTATATAATCCCCGATGCTTCCCCTATCAAGAGCTATTGCCGGTATAGTTATCGAAACCGACGGTGTTTTAAAGATTACTGAAACAGGGCTGTCTTTAACTATTGCCGGAATATTTTCTATATAGTTAGAATCTATAACATCTCCCGGTTTATAATTCTTTTTTGTCTGGTGTGTATAAGGATCAAAATCTTTTCTTATAAGTGTTTTAGGTAAATAAGTTATTTCTTTTTCTTCAAGAGCAACTTTTGTTAAGATTTCTCCTCTTTTAATATAATCTTGTGCCACCCATACTTTGTCATAAACACTTATTTTTGCCTGAGTGATAAAAGATTTGTATTCTTCGCCGTTAACAAGGATGTTGACTCTTACTATTGTTACCGGATTAAAAAATCTAAGGTTTATTTTTGTTTCTATTTCAACTTTTCCGTTTTTTCCTTCGCTTGTTTCTATTTTGTCATAAGGTAAATCAGTTATTTCAACTTTAATAATCCCTTTTACGCTTGCGTTTGCTTTTATTTGTTCTTCAACATCTTTTTTTATTTTTTCTTTTAAAAACTTTGCATCTAAAACAGCGGCGCCGGCTTTACAAGAGAAAGCCAAAAAAATTAAGATTATTATTGCTGTTTTTAATGTTTTTTTCAAAGTTTTTTCCTTTTTATTACACTGGTTAAAGGCTATTAACTTAAATTGTTCGCTATTTGCAAGATTGTATCTGATGATTTAATTATTTTTGAGTTTGCCTCAAAAGCTCTTTCCGCCTGAATAAGATTAATTAATTCTTCAACAACCTGAACGTTTGAATTTTCAACAAACCCTTGCTGGATAGAACCGAATCCTTCCTGATTTGCCGTTCCTTCTATAGCTTTTCCCGAAGCTGATGTTTCAGCGTAAAGGTTTTTGCCTATAGCAGATAAACCGCCTGCGTTCGCAAATTTTGCCAATCTTAAAGTACCCACTTCTGTTTGATCTGTTGTACCCGGTGTTGTAACAGAAATTTTTCCGTCAGGCGTAATTGTTATATCCAGAGCGTTTGTCGGAATTGTTACCTGCGGCTGAATAATAAAACCATCGCTTGTACACAATTGACCATTGCCGTCCATTTTTAAACTTCCGTCTCTTGTATAGGCTATGGTTCCGTCATCTCTTTGAACCTCCAGAAAACCGTCGCCTTCTATCGCAACGTCCAGTTTTCCGCCTGTTGATTTGAACGCGCCTTCTGCAAAATCTCTTGCCGTAGCAGAAGTTCTTGTACCAAGTCCTATTTGGATTCCCACCGGCTGGTTTGTTCCCTGCGCAATTTGAGCTCCGGGTGCTTTTATCGTTTGAGAAAGCAAATCTTGAAACTCTGTTCTTACTTTTTTATACCCTGTAGTGTTAACGTTTGCTATATTATTGGAAATGACATCAATATTTACCTGCTGCGCCATCATCCCTGTTGCTGCTGTTGTTAAAGACCTTAACATTTTTTATCTCCCCTTGTTTATCATTGTGAATTGGCTTTTATCGCCTGCCCGTGGCAATCTGATTCATTATTACTGTATTACACGACCAACTTCATTTACAGCTTTACCTAAAGTCATTTCTGTTGTTTTTACTACTTTTGACAGTGATTCATATGTTCTTGTCGCAGAAATTGTATTAATCATTGTTTCTATTACATTAGAATTTGAACCTTCTACAAAACCCTGTTCTACTTTGCCGTTTTTAGCTTCTACGGGTTTTATATCACTATTTGCTGTTTTAAATAAAGCATTTCCTGTTGTTATTAAATCAGCAGGTTTTTCAAAATCCACTATTTTTAATTTGCCTACCGGTTGTTTATCCAAAAAGATTTTTCCGTCCGGAGCAACGTTTAATTTATTAAAACTGATGCCTGTATTTGTATTCCCCTGACCAATTTTTATAGCTGATCCGCTTTCATCTAAAACAGGGTATCCGTCTTTTGTAACAAGAGTTCCCTCTTCGTTAAGCGTAAAACTTCCATTTCTTGTATAATTATCGCCATTTTCTGTCCCAACAACAAAAAACCCGTTGCCGTTAATGGCAAAATCAAGTTTATTATCTGTTTTTCTCATCGCTCCCTGTTTTAAATCAATTATTGTAGAATCAAGAGTACTGCCGGTGCTTAAAGATCCGAGGTTTTTATCCTGATTAAAACCCTCTTCTTTGCTTTTTTCTTGTAATGCTATATCACTTACTCTTTTAAACACAGGTATAAGCTCTTTAAAGCCCGGTGTATTAACGTTAGCAAGATTATTGGAAATAACGTCTATATTTAATTGTTGTGCCATCATTCCTGATGCTGCCGCGTTTATACCACTTACCATTTTATTGAACTCCTGCGTTGTTTAGGATATTTTTCACATAATTTTGGGTTTCTTTGTAAGGAGGGACTCCGCCGTATTTTTGAACCGCCCCTGATCCTGCATTGTAAGCCGCTAAGCCTAATTTTACCGAATCGTATTTATTTATAAGGTTTTTAAGATATTTTGTTCCTCCGGCTATATTTTGTTCAGCATCAAAGGGATTTCTAACTCCCAAACCTTTTGCTGTTGAAGGCATTAACTGCATTAAACCCATTGCCCCCGCTGACGATACAGCTTTTGAATTAAACCCTGATTCTTGTTGCACTACTGCTTTTACGAGATTTTTATCTATATTGTATTTTTGGGAATATTTATCAATTAAATTTAATATTTCTCCTTTTGGCGCGCCTTGTATTTCAGGAATATCAGGCAATGTTGTTGTATTTGGAAGATTTAAGCTGTTATTGTTAAAATATTTTTCCTGAATATTAATTTTATTATCGAGAATATCTCCAAAAGAAGCTTCTGTAGGATTATTAACCGCTTCGTTTATTCCAAAGAGCGAATTTAAACGGCTTTCTATTTCCTGAACACGTCTTATAGTTGTATCAATACTAGTTGTATCCATCCTACCCGATCATCCTTTTTTCTTCTTTAAAAGGTCATAATATCCCACCTATATAAAGTTACAACATGCTGTAGACTTTCACATCAATCCAGAGGTGTAAATAAACCTCACAAAAAAATACACCTCTCGGTGTATTTTTTGTATTTTTCAAAAACTTATTTTTTAATCTTAATCAAGTTTTATTAGAAGAGTTTTTGATCTATTATTTAAGCAAATACATATAGTCTCAATGCTTCTTCCGTTTGAACAGCTTCTTCTCTCATTTGTCTTAACATTTCTTTTTTTTCAAGCAACTGTTTTGCAACACTTTTATTAAGTGATTCATATGTTATTTCTCTTAGGTTTAAATTATGATCTCGTAACTTCGAACAGCCTGTTTTTGCTTTTGTCTCAATTAAATTTACTACTGTTCTTCCCGTGGTTCCAATTCCATACATTTTACTCTCCTTGTTTTAATAATTAATTATTTAATGTTCCTGACTAAAAAAAATTGCTAAAAAAGGAGAAAGTATTAAGTTTTTGTAACAGACAATAAATTTTTTTCTTTAATATTTACAGGCAGGGCAAAGATTTTCGGATTCGGGAGAATAATAATTTATAGCAATTCCGCAATTTAAGCATACGGGGAATCCGTTGTTTTTCCGCCATTGTTGTTTTTTTAAATCTTTTATTATTGTATTAAACATTTTTTCTTTCATTTCTTCAGAACTGAATTTTTGTTCTTTTAAAGACTCTTTTATTGATTCAACAACTTCTTCCGGAAGCTCCACCCTGTTTAATTCTTCTTCCGAAAAATTCTTTTCTATTTTATAAAAATTTTTATTTTCTTCTTCAATTTTTTGTTTTGATTCTTGTTTTAATTCTTCCCAGACTTTTGAGTTAAATAAAATATCTTTTATGTTGTAGTTAAAATCTTTTGCGACAACTTTTATTTTTTTTATAATATCTTCTTTAAAAAAGCTTAATTCCTGTGCTACAGCAGGAGAAGAAACAGCAACAGTCAATATATCCTCTCCCTGTCTTGATTGAAGATAAACGACTTTTGAAGAATTTTGGAATTTGGGTCCGACTATTTTTGACCATAATTTAGCAAATTCCTGCTGTTTAAGACCTTTATCAAGTCCTAAGTTAACCATTACAGTATTTAACACACTGTCTAAATTATTAAAATTGTTATTTTTTTTATTCATTATCGACTTTAAAAACCAATTTGTCCGGGTTTATTAATATCCACTAAATATTGCAAACATTTAAAAATTTCATCAAATTTTTGGTCATGCTCTTTTAATTCAAGGTTTGTATCTTTTGCATAATTTATAAATTTTTGTTCCAATTCATTTAATTGTTTTGCAAGTTCATTATGAGTTAAGGCCATTTGTCTTAATTTAACAAAAATTCTCATAATTTGAACATTAACAATAGCAGCTCTTTTACTTTTAAGAACGCTTGAAAGCATTGCCACTCCCTGTTCTGTAAAAACATAAGGATTATAACGCCTGCCTCCTTTTTTATGCTTTGATATTCCAAATTGGAATATCAAAGCATTGTTTTCTTCTTTTGAGGTCACAATTTGTAACCTCAAAGATTCCCACTCTGTTTCTGTCAGTTGAAACATAAAATCTTCTGGAAATCTTTCTATATTACGTTTTACTGCTTTATTAAGATTAAAAGTTTCAACTCCGTAAAGTTCAGCTAAATCACTATCCAGCATAACTTTTAAGCCGCGAATTACAAAAATTTTATTTTCAATTATTTCTATTGGAATAATATCAGCCATTTTATAAACTCTTTAATTAAATTATCTTTCCTGATTCTATATTATAAACGGTCACATCTTCAAGAAATTTTTCATTAAAACCTGAAATATCTGTTGTGGTTATTATTGTCTGGGTGTCTTTTTTTATTGAATTTAGCAAATAATTTTGTCTTGTTTTGTCAAGTTCCGCCAGAACATCATCCAGCAGCAAAACAGGGCTTTCACCTATAATATTTTCTATAAAATCAAGCTCGGAAAGTTTTAATGCAAGCACTATTGTCCTTTGCTGCCCTTGCGAAGCAAAACTTTTAGCTTCTATATTGTTTATATAAAAAGACACATCGTCTCTGTGAGGACCTATAACTGTTTGGATTCTCGCTATTTCTTCATTTATTTTTTCTTTAAAAGCTTCCTGATAGGATTCAAGTATTTTTTCGGGGTTGATTATTTCACTTTCTCTGGCGTTAAAATTCCCTGTTATCGTTGAATTATACTCTAAAACAAGGTCTTCTTCTTCGAGGGAAATTTTTTTATGTTTTAAATTAGCTATAATCTGCACTTCTTTAAGATATTTTTGTCTTAAATGAATAATATTGCTTCCTGAGATAGAAATTTGCTCGTCAAAAACAGACAAAGTATCCTTTTGAACTTTATTTAAATGAAAATTTCCTTTAAATTCTTTTAATAAGTTATTTCTCTGCGTTCTAATCTTGTTATATTTATTTAATCTGTCTTTATAAGCGGGATAAATTTGGCTTATAGCGTCATCCAGCCATCTTCTTCTGTCAGACGGTGCTCCTCTTAATAAAAGCAAATCTGACACCCCGAAATTTACAACTGCAAGATGCCCTAAATACTGGGAATAAGAAGATTTTTTCAATCCGTTAACTTTTATAAGCTTTTGTTTTGGCGGGTTTATGGCAATGCTTATTTCTATATCGGTATCGTTTTTGATTAATTCTGCGCTTAAAAAAGCCGAATTACAGCCCTTTTTTATGACTTCTGAGTCATTATTTGCCCTGAAAGAAGAAAGTGTGGCTAAATAATAAATGCTTTCCAGCAAATTTGTTTTACCCTGGGCATTTTTGCCCAAGAGTATGATTTTATTTCCCGTAAAATCTATTTCACAGGAGTCATAATTTCTAAAATTTATTAGTTTTAATTTTTTTAAGAACATTAATTACTTTTAATTAACCTGAACAGGCATTATGAGGCAAAGGAAATCATCTTCGCTTGCAGGTTTAAATAAAGTACCTGCTAAAGCTCCGTTAAGTTCTATTACAACTTTATCTGAATCCACTACTTTTAAGAAATCCTGAATATATTTATGGTTAAAAGCTATATTTAAATCTTCGGCTGTGTATTCAACTTCTATTTCATCGCAGGAATCTCCTAAGTCAGGGGTGTCAGCGGTTAATTTAAGTTTATTATCGTTAAAATTCATTTTAACAATATTTGTTCTTTCATTAACCATTGTAGAAGCTCTTTCTATAGCCTGATTTAATGAATTTTTCTCTGCAACTGCTTTTATTTCGTAGTTTTTAGGAATTAATTGCTCATAAGCAGGATATTGTCCTTCTATAAGTCTTGATGTTATGTATCTATCTTTTAATTTAAATAGTATCTGGCTATTTTTAACAGTTATAGAAACTGTCTTATCTTCAACACCGGATAAAATTCCCGCAAATTCTTTTAATGTTCTACATGGAATAACTACTGAATAATCTTTTTTCTCTTTATTTTCAATTTTTTCTTTAACTCTTGTAAGTCTATTTCCATCTGTAGCAGCCATTTCAAGATTATTTTCTTTTATTTTAAAGAGTACGCCGCTTAATACATTGTTTGTATCATAGGTTGCGGTAGCGAAAGTGGTTTGTTTTATTGCTTTTAACAGCGGATTTATGTCTATGTTTATGAATTCGTCTGATTCGGGGTATTCAATTTGAGGAAATTCGCTTGCTGATATGCCTTTAATATCAAATTTTGATTTGCCGCATTTAATTTCCATTAAGTTGTTTTCTTCGTTAAGGTTGAAGATAACTGCTTCGCTGGGCAATTTTGATATTATTTCAAAAAGTTTTTTGGAAGGCAAAGTAATGCTGCCTTTTTTTACAATAATTGAAGGAATATTTATTTCTATTGAAATATCGAGGTCTGTTGCGCATAGTTTTAAGGAATTATCTTCAATTGTTTCTATTAGAACGTTTGACAGAACAGGCTGAATTCCGCGAGAAGCTGCTGCTTTTCCAACAACATTTAATCCATTGTAAATAACATCTTTTTGAACTGTAAATTGCATAATATTTTTATCTCCATCTAAAGTGTTTTTTTTGAAGGTTAATTTTTAGCTCTATTTATATTTTACTTACTAAATAAAATATATTAATTTATAAATTTAGTAGTAGTAGAGGAGTCGAAATTCTGTAGAAAAGGGGTTTAAATATAGTAGGAGATTGGAAAATGGTTGTAGAAAACTTGTCATGAGTCGGTGGTAAAAAAGTAATTTTTGAACAGGAGGTAAAGTTTTGAACATGTTTTTTATACAGGCATGGAGGGGTTTTAAACAAGTTTTGAATAAGTTTTGAACAGGGGGTATGTTTGGTTAAGTTTTGTAATTTTTTATT
>DNRP01000030.1:0-4802 GCA_003499955.1 Cyanobacteria bacterium UBA9971 | reverse complement strand
TTATTTTCAGGATTTTTCGATAAATTTTCTTTTAACCATCTTGTTAAAAGCAGCAAAGACGGAATTTCGGAGTTAAAAGGTTTTATATATTCAGAAAAAGCTTTAATTATCATTGTTTAAAAACTTATGTGTGTACTTTTTAGCATCTTTGCCGGAGTATTCGGCGACGATTTGTCCGTTGCCGTAAAGTTTGTATTTATAAATCGTAAGCCCTTCCAGACCTACAGGACCGCGAGCATGTGTTTTGTTTGTACTAATTCCGACTTCTGCTCCCAGACCGTATCTAAATCCGTCGGCAAACCTTGTAGAAGTGTTGCAGTAGACTCCGGCTGAATCTACAAGATTCATGAATAAATCCCTGTTTTGGGTGTTTTCTGTAATTATGCAGTCAGTATGTCCCGAGCCGTAAAGATTTATATGGTTTATAGCTTCATTAATGTCTTCAACAAGTTTTATTGAAATAATTTTGTCGCTGTATTCTGTTTCCCAGTCTTTTTCTGTGGCAGGTTCTATGTCAGGGACGATTCTCCGGGTTAATTCTTCTCCTTTCACAAAGACGTCTTCTTTTTTAAATTCAGAAATTAAAAGGGGCAAAAGTTTATCAGCTATATCTTTGTGTACAAGCAGGGTTTCAACAGCGTTACAAGCGGCAGGATACTGGATTTTTGAATCTATTGAAACTTTTATGGCTTTGTTTAAAGCAGCTTCTTTGTCTATGTAAATATGGCAAATTCCTTCGGTATGCCCGAGTACAGGTATTTTTGTGTTTTCCTGAATATATTTAACAAGATTATTGCTTCCTCGAGGAATTAAAAGGTCAATATATTTGTCCATTTTAAGAAGTTCTTTAACGTCTTCACGAGTTTTTATAAGGTTTATGGAATTTTCCGGAAATTCAGGAATAGTTTTAAGGGCTTCATTTATTAATTTAACAAATATTTGGTTTGAATTTAAAGCTTCAACACCGCCTTTTAGAATGACGGAATTAGCAGATTTTATTGCAAGAGAAACTATCTGTGGAACAACATCAGGTCTTGACTCAAAAATAACCCCTATTACGCCTATAGGACAGCTTACTCTATAAAGTTCAAGGTCTTTATCAAGTTCCATTCCCCATAAAGTTTTATTTACAGGATCTTCAAGTTTTACAACATCTTCAATTCCTTTTATAATAACGTTTATTTTTTCTTCATCAAGTTTAAGCCTGTCATATAAGGGTTTTGATAAAGACCCGTCTTTTAATAAAATTTCTGCGGCGGCTAAATCTTTTTTATTTTCCTTCAAAATGGTATCAACGTTGTTTTTTATATGTTCTGCAATACTTAAAAGAGCTTTATTTTTGGTTTCTTCGCTTAAAGAAGCCAGTTTATATGAAGCTAGTTTAGCACTTTGTGCTGTTTTTTCCATTTAAGAGACTCTCCTTGTTGTAATATCTAAAGAATAACCATATTATCCCTTGTTATTATTGTGTCATAGTTTTTAAAACCAAGAATTTTTTCGATTTCATCCGAGTGTTTGCCGATTACTTTTTCACATTCGCTGCAAGAGTAATTAGTCATGCCTTTTGCAAATTCTTTTCCTTCTTCGTCAAGAATACTTACAACCTCTCCTTTTTTAAAAGAATTTATTATTTCGATAATACCCACAGGCATAAGGCTTGCTTTTTTTTCGATAAGAGCTGTTTTGGCGCGGTTATTGACTTTTATATAGCTGTTTATATTTGTGGCGTAAGCAATCCATTTTTTTCTTCCTGACAGATTTTCTACAGGTAAAAATAAAGTTCCTACTTTTTCTCCGTTAAAAATTTTGTTTATAATGCCGGATTCTTTGCCGTTTGCAATTAAAAGCATGCCTCCTGAGTGCATTACAACTTTTGCGGCTTCGATTTTTGTTTTCATTCCGCCTCNNAAAATCACAAGCAAATCAGCATCAAGTTTGCTTGTAACAAGGGCTGAAAGTTTGTCATTATCTCCAAAACAAACTTCAATGTCGTTTTCTTTGTAACATTCAAGTTCACTTGTTGATACAGTATCGTTTTCGTTGATTATAGGAATTACACCAAGCTCAAGAAGAGTGTTTAAAGTGTTTCTAAGGCTTAAATATTTTTTTCTGTTGGCAAAATCATCAGCAGTAAGAAGAATTTGAGCCGTTATTATATTAAATTTTTCCAGAGCTTCTTCATAAAAATGCATTAATTTTCCCTGTCCCACTGCGGCACAGGCTTGTTTTACGCTTACAGGGTCGAATTTTTCCGTGTTTGGTAAAAATTTTGCTCCCATTCCGACTGCGCCGGAGGTTACAATAATAATTTCTTTGCCTTCTTTTTTTAAGTCGGAAATTGATTCTATAAAAGAGTAAATTCTTGACAGGGCAATATTCCCGTCTTTGTTTGCAATAGTGCTTGTCCCGAGTTTAAAGACGATTCTTTTTGCTTCTTTAATTTTTTTTCTAAAAGTCATTATAAAAATTCCGAAATTGTAAGTATATTAAACAAAAAGGTTTTAAATATTACAAAAGTTTACGACCAAATAATCAATAAACCGGATTGTATTATTTAAAATATAAATACATTATATGTTTTTTTAAAATAAATTAGAAGAAAATTTTTTAAAAATCTAAAGAATATTGATACTTTGGGGTTGAAAAATTTTTACAATGGGTTATATTATTATTACACAGGAATTTATTAACTATTAATCGTTTTAAACTCGGAGGTCAGGCTATTGAATTCTTCTTTAATCAAGAGAGTAGATGAAAAATTTTTAAATGATTTTGAAAAACAGGTAGAGATATTGTTTGAAACTTCTGAAAACGGCGTAAAAAGACAGGAAACAATTACTCTTTCCGGTGAAGGTTCTATCAAAGTTTTATTGCCTGTATAGTATTGTCATTGCGAAGGGTACCCGCTTTTTTGATTAATTATCAAAAAAGGAGGGGGCAGCTTTAGCATCGACGTGGCAATCTCAGTTCTTTTTCTCAAATTTTAAAATAGAATCAAGGTACTTTGCTACCTTGGTTTTTGGTATTATATATGCACCTCGGGCATAAGTTTTTCTGAAAATATCAATAGGCTCTTCGTTTCCATGAATAAGAGCATGCCGAACTTCGATAAATTCTTCCAGTAAAGCTTCTTCAACGGAAATTTTAGCTGTTTCAGGGAATTTATGCATTTGTTTTTCGTCTACATAAAAGTGAAATTCTGTTATAAAAAGTTCTTTGCTTTCGGAATTAAGACCGTTTAAGTCAGGTTTTGGATTTACCCATAATTCGCCGTCGCCCTGAACTATCCATGACGGAATTTTGTATCCGAGATCAACAGGAAGCGTTATTGCAACGTTATAAACACTTTTTGTTTTTGCAACAGCGCAGTCAAAATGAGTCAAAAGCATTTTATAATCAATAGTGTTTGCTCTTCTTATGTTTAGGCGGTTTGAACTTATTTCTCCCCGTGGAAAAATTTTTCTTAATTCAGAAAAAAGCTCTTTACTTATAGCTTTTTCAGAAAAATAAAGTGTCATGATTTTTTCTCCTTATGGTAAGGGGGTTCGGGGGCTTTGCCCCTGATTGTATAGACCCTTTGGGATAAAGTTTTTCTTTCTTTTGGTTCGTTTTCTTTTCTTTTTGCGTTCAAAAAGAAAGAAAATGAACAGGCTGAAAATAAAACGATTTAATGGTTATTTTTTTGAAATGTCATACTTAATATAAAAAAGCATAACAAAGTACAAAAATTTTTTTAGCTGCCGAAAGTATAATATTTTTTTTTAATTTTCTAAGTTTATATATTCTTTTTCTTTTAAATTCATTCGCTCGTTTATTATAAAAAATAAACATCCTGAAGAAACAAGAATTATTGAAAAAAGTTGACCTACCAGTGAAAGAATAAAAGCTGTTTCCCGTGGAATATTAAAAAATCCCAATGCAAGTATATAACCCCATTGTACAGGTCCTAAACCCGCCGGCCCTCCAGGTATTAAAGAAATAAAAGCTATGATTGATAAAACAAATAAAGCCCCTAAAATCCCTATAGAATAGCCAAAGCCTTTAATTAAAAGAAGCAGGGATAGTCCTTCGCAAAGCCATACGGGAACTGTAAATAAAAAAGTTTTTAAAATTAAAACAGGTGAATTAAAAATTCCAATACCGTTCATAAAAGAAATAACAGCAGAAGTTATTTTATTAAAAAGTTTGCTTAAAATTTCACAAATTTTTTCATTTAAGAATTTTTTAATGAAGTTTTTTTCTTTAATTTTTAAAATCAAAACATTAAAACGTTTTTGAATAAAAGCATTTTTATAAAATTTTGAAGTTAATAATAAAACTGAAAAAGTTCCTATAAAAAGAATTCCTGCTGCAACAGCAACCCCGAAAAACTTTTTGCTTGAATAAACAAAGGAAGCCAGAAGCAATAAAATTAAAAATAAAACCAGCCCGTCAAAAATTCTTTCCAGAACTATTGATGCCAGAACAGTTACTCTGCTTATGCCTTCTTTTTTACCGAAGTAATGCGCTCTGTAAAGTTCCCCGCCTCTTGCAGGGACAAAGTTGTTTACAAACCAGCCTCTAAATATTGAATTTAAAAAAGAAGAGATTTTTATTCCGGTTTTTTCTGACAAAATAGTTCGCCATCTTAAAGCCCTGAACAAAAAAGCACAGTAATAAACAGGTATCATTAAAAGCAGATAAAAGAAATTAAAATGTTTTACTGCTTCAAAAGATTTGTGGATATCTATGTTTTTTAAAATAAGCGCAATAAAAATTACACCTATAAAAAGTCCTATTATTTTTTTATCAAGTATTTTCAA
>DNRP01000039.1 GCA_003499955.1 Cyanobacteria bacterium UBA9971 | reverse complement strand
GGGTTGGGGGTGGGTGTAAATAATGATTTAACAAATACTTATTTAAAAAGGTAAAAAATAACAATGATTCAAAACCAAAAAATAGATAACCTTGAAGAAAGAATCTCAAAAATAAAGCTGGTAGCCTTTGATGTTGACGGTGTGCTGACTAATGGAGAAATAATTTATTCCGAAAGTGGCGAAGAAATAAAGATTTTCAACGCAAAAGATGGGCATGGCGTTGTTATGTTAAACCATAAAGGTTTTATAACAGCTATAATTACAGCCAGACAAACCCCAATAGTTGACAGAAGAGCAAAAGATCTTGGTATAACGCATGTTTATCAGGGAGCAAAAAACAAATTAGTTGCTTTACAAGATTTAATGGGAAAGTACAATCTGGATTATTCTGAAATTGCTTATGTGGGCGATGATATGCCTGATGTTTGTATTCTTGAGAGAGCCGGGCTTGCTTTTTGTCCTAATGATGCCGCGGAAGAAGTGAAGAAAATCTGCCATTTTATTTCTTCAAAAGAAGGCGGCAGAGGCGCTGTAAGAGAAATTTCTGATTTTATCCTTTCAGGTATTAAAGACAAAACTTTAGTTTGATTAAAAGGAAAATACCTTTATATTTTTTCACCCAAAATCATTTTCACAGCTTTAATATTAGCCGTTAAATAACTTGTTTCCTCTGTAATAAAAATTAATTTAACATTCATATCATTCAAATGTTTTATTATTAAGCCTTTTTGCAAATTAGTGAGTGTTAAGGTTTTTTCTTCTGCCATAATAAACCCTTTTTCAGTATTTTATAAATTGTGTTATTGCAAAATTGCAATAACACAATTTAATTCTAACATTATAATTGCATATATGCAAGAGACTAAAAAATTAGGTAGTTATATAAGAAAATTAAGAGAAAATAAAAATCTTTCTCTTAATTCTTTTGCGTATAAAAATAGTATAGAACCATCTACATTAAGCCGTATTGAAACAGGAATAATAGATCCCAAATATTCTATGCTAATTAAAATAGCTGCCGGATTTGATATAAAAGTTTCTGAATTATTGAAAAATTTTGAAGATTCCTAAAAACAAAACTCTTTAAACCAACTCCACGACGGAAACCCCATCACCGCCTTCAGCCTGTTCTCCCGCCCTGAACTTGCTCACATACGGCGAAGTTTTAAGATATTCCCTGACTGCTTTTCTTAAAATCCCTGTCCCATGCCCGTGAATCAAATAAACAGGCGAAATATTTGCAAGACTGGCTTCATCGAGGAAAAATTCAACTTTTTCTATAGCATCTTCGGCATTTAATCCTCTCAAATCAAGCGTATTACTTAATTCATGTCTTTTTAAATGAAAATCTTTTGGTTTTTGAATTATCGGCTTAAATTTAGCGAACTTGCCTGATTTAGATTTAACCAGCTCCTCAGCCTTGACTGTTGTTTTAAGCAAACCGATTTCCACCTGAACATTAGTGTTTTTATCAGGCAGGGAGGTTAGTACTGCTTCTTGATCCAGATGTTTTATAACAACAGTATCGCCGATTTTAATATTTCCCCAATCTATAGGCTGAAATTCAGGCTCAAGGAGTTCTTTTTCTTCCTGACTGAATTTTCTTAGTTCAGCTTCTGTATTGCCTATTCTTGAAAGAGAACGCCTTAAAACCTTTTCACTCTTTGTACGCGTAATTTCTTCGAGAATATCTTTTATTTCTTCCTTTGCTTTCAGCAGTTCCGAGTCAAATTTTTTCTTGTAAACACTAATAATCTTTTTCTTCTCGTCTTTTATATTTTCAAGTCTTTCGTTGAAATCTTTTTCGAGAATTTCAAGATTATCTTTTGTTTCCTCAACTTTTTGGGCGTTTCTGGAAAGCTCTTGCTGTGTATTTTGAAGCCCTTCAAGCACCTGTCCTGTCGGGTCTTTTTTTGTTAAATATATTTCCCGTGCTTTTTCTGCGATATTTTTATCAAGTCCCAACTTTCCTGCTATATAAATGGCGTTACTCTTACCCGGCATGCCCATTAAAAGCTTGTAAGTCGGCGCGAGGCTTTCTGTATCAAATTCTACACTTGCATTATAAAATCTTTCTTTCGTATAAGCAAGGGCTTTAAGTTCACTAAAGTGCGTAGTAACAATAGCTCTAGCTCCTTTCTTGGAAATATCCTGCAAGATTGATTCAGCCAGTGCCGTTCCCTCAAGAGGATCGGTGCCTGCCCCTATTTCATCAATCAGAATAAGGGTGTCTTCGTCGGTATTTTCAAGAATATTAATGATGTTTTTGATATGACCTGAAAATGTGGATAAGCTCTGGATAATGCTTTGTTCATCCCCAATATCCGCAAAAATGTTTTTGAAGGGATAAATACTGGCTTCTACAGCGGGAATATGCAAACCTGCCTTTGCCATAAGCGTACAAATTCCGACTGTTTTCAGAACTACAGTTTTTCCGCCTGTATTAGGACCGGTAATTATCATCATATTAAAACTTTTTCCGATTTCGATATCATTCGGAATAACTTTTTCAACCACCCTCAAAAGAACGGGGTGCCTTACACTTTTGAGGGAAATATATTTTTCATTGTTAATTTCCGGCTCTGTCGCATGAATAGATATACTATATTTGGATTTTGCGAAAATAAAATCTATATCGCCAAGAATTTCAAGCGTGAAAGTCAACTCCTGCGAAATTTCTTTCACCCTGCCTGATAGTTCCGCCAAAATTCGCTTAACTTCCGCGTCAATTTTAAGTTCTATTTCCCGAAGAGCGTTGTTAAGTTCAACTATTGCGCGGGGTTCAATAAAAATTGTCGAGCCGCTTGCGGAAATATCGTGTACAATTCCCGGAACATGCGATTTATGCTCGGCTTTTACCGGAACAACATACCTGTCATCCCTTAAAGTAAAAACACTTTCCTGAAGAAATTTTGAAAACGAAGAAGAATTTATGAGGGAATTAAGCTTGTTTTTAAGATTATAAGTCTGGTCTTTAAGACTCACGCGAAGCCTTTTTAATTCAGGACTTGCGGTGTCGAGCATAATTCCCGACTCGTCAAAAATATCAAGAATGTCTTCCTCAAGGGATTTATCTTCATATAAATTAACTGAAATTTTGTATAATTCTGGAACTTCTTCTTTATACCTCTCGAAAAACGACTTTAATCGCCTCGAAGCTCCCATTGTATTTGCTATATCAATTAATTCTTCGCTTCTTAAGGTTTTCCCTGTTCGGGCAATCGCAATAAATTCCGCAATATTTCTTATCCCGCCAAGAGGGGGGTAGATTGTGCGATCTAATAAATATTTCCCTTCCGTGGTAAGTTTGATTTCATACTTAATTTTTTCAATGCCGGAAAAAATCTCTGCATTCAAACAACGCTCTTTGCCAATTTCACAAGTTGAATGCTTTGAGAGGTCTTCAAGTATGGTTTTCCATTCAAGGGCTTTTATCGTTTGTTTTATAGTGTTCATTTTTCTGAAATATCTTTTATAAACTAATTAATTTTTAACACAGTTTGGAAACAATATGAATAATACAGCCAAAATAAAAGAGGTTCTCCTTCGGAGAACCTCTTTAGTATATTTTTTCTCTTAAATCTCCAGATTCATCTGGAAGAAAAATTTCTATCTATCCATTTTGTGCATTATTTTATGTTCTCTATAGAGAAAGTGTGCGAAAGCTGCAAACATTATAAACATTAAGGCAAATCCTAAATATTGATTCATTTATATATCCATACCTTTTAATGATATTTTATGAATTTTTAAGACAAAATAAATAAAGACAGCAAATATAACAATCATTAAAGCAATTCCTAGAATTTGATTCATTTTTTCTTCACCCCTTTTATTTGAAGTAATAATTCAGTAATTTTTTCACTTATATCAGCAACTACAGAAAACAAAATAACACTAGATATAAGACCAATTACAACAAAAGCTATTTCCGTAATACTGGCATTTCCATTTAAGGCTTTTATAAATAAACCTGTTGAAGCACCAAAAGTAACTATTAACATGTTACTAAATATAGTTTTATTGGTAATCAATACTTGTATATGGGTTTTTAAATAATCTTAAGTCATAAAATTTCTAAATTTCCAGATTCATCTGGGAGAAAAGTACAACCTGATTTTTGCCTCTTTTTTTAGCCGCATAAAGAGCATGCTCAGAATATCTTATGATTGTATCTGCTGTTTCATCAATCGCAGAAAGGAAAGGATAACTGGAAATACCGCTGCTGACTGTAACAGGGTGTTTTTCTTCTTCTCCTTCAGGAATAAATTCCATTTCTTCTATGTCTTTTCTGATTCTTTCAGCAAAAATATAGGCATTTTCTTCTGTCGTGTTGGGAAGAACCATAATAAATTCTTCATCGCCGTATCTTGTAAGCACATCTTCTTTTCTAGCCCTGCGTTTAAGAATTTCCGTAATCTGCTTAAGAAGCACATCGCCCCAGGCATAACCATAGATATCATTTACAACTTTAAAAAAGTCAATATCTAACAAAATAGTGGATAAAGGAAGATTATAACGTTTTGCCCTTGATAATTCTTCCTCAAGCCTTTGATGGAGACAACTTCTGTTATATAAACCCGTTAATTCATCAGTTGTTGAAACGGTTTTAATAGTATCTTTCAACTCTTTGATTTTAAGCATGTTTTTAACGCGAATCTGCAACTCGGTATTGTCTACCGGTTGGATTATATAGTCAAAAGCATCGGCTCTAACCCTGATATCAAGGATTTTATCGCTGACTATCAGTAAAGGAGCAGAGACTTTGTTTCTGACAAGAACGTCTTCAATTACTTCGGGCTTGCCTTCAAGAATGATCATATCGGGATTTAATGATTCTGCCAACTTAATTTCTTCGATTTTTTTGGCAATTACGGAATAATCAGCTCCCTTTAAAAGCAACGATTCAAGTTTTGATTTTCCTTCCGGATTGTAGATTATAATATTTTTCATTTTGATACCGCCTATATTAACTCTTACCTAATATTTTATTATCGTTCCTGATTTAGTTTCTTTAATTTAAGTTGTGTTAATTATTATTTTAATAAATTTTTACAAAATTATAAAGCTTTTATTTTTTTCATTATTAAATTTATAAATCAAAAGACGGTTCTTGAGAAATAATAATTTTTCTTAACATATTTTTTTCAATTTTCATTGTCCCCGAAGAAGTCCTCATTTCTAAATATTCAGGATCCAGATAATTTAATCTGCCCGAATATCTCGTGGTTTTTATAATACCTACTTCAACCATGTCCCTTGCGGCATCTACGTTAATTTCTCTAACAACAGTTCTTTCTCCGTCATTTGTAGTTACTTTAATCATTCCATCTGCTATTGACTGAACCTGACATTTAATCTCCTGGCCATTATCAAGAATTAACAGATCATGGCGCGGCAAATCAAAATCAGTGCCAAAATAAACATTTGACAAAATAAAAATTAATAAAAGTTTATTTAAAATAAAATCCATATATACCTTTCCATCTTTATTTTAAAGGTTTTATAAAATTTGGAATCAAATAAGTAAAGTATTTTTTATCTGCGCAAACTTATCATAAAAATAAAATTGTAGTATTATTTAATTTATAATGCGTGTTTGTTGAATAAAAAAAGAAAATTGTTATAAACTAGTTGTCAGGTGCAGGAGAGTTATATTTTGGCTTTATATACATCAGGCGGACGCAAACAATTAAAAAATAATAAAATAATAAATACTGAATGGCTTGAAGAATCATGTAACAATTCTTTACAGAGAGCAAAGATGAGGAAAAACATAAAAAGACAGCAGGCTGCAAGAATAAGATTTTTGATTATGTTTTTTGTTGTATTCAGCATAATAATGCCAAAAATATTTATTGAAAATTATAATAATCTTTTCTTTAATAAGCTTGCCAATAAAAATATACAAATTCCGAAAGACATCTCTTTCTTTAATCAGGCTGAATATTCAATAGCAAATAATGGTGATTTCCTTGATACAAAGTTTATTGACGAAGTAGACACTAAAAATTCTCTAATGAAAGCCCCTGTTCTTAACTGGAAGATGTATAATCTCACAAATCAGCTTAAATATCTTGCTGCTGCATATCCGCAGCTTGAAACAGGGATTTTTATATGGGATTACAACACGGGTGGATATGTTGATATTAATGGAGATAAAATTTTTCCGACAGCCAGCATAATTAAACTTCCGGTATTATTTCAAATATTCAGAAGATCTGAAAAAGGTTTAATAAACTTAAACGACAAAATAAGTCTTACAAATTATTATATTACTGGCGGTTCAGGTTCATTACAATATTCTCCTTTAGGAACTAAGCATACTTATAGGCATCTTGCTGCTTTAATGATTCAGGAAAGCGACAATACCGCTACAAATATGCTTTTATCTTCTGTAGGCGGCATGAATGAACTTGATCGCGAAATAAAAAATTGGGGACTTAAATCAACAAGCCTTTCAAACTGGCTTCCTGATCTTGACGGGACTAATGTTTCAACCCCGAGAGAAATGGGAACGCTGCTTTATAACATAGGAAATACAAATTTGCTTTCAATAAAAACCCGTGCGGAAATTGTTGACATAATGAGCCATGTAAGAAACAATCGCTTAATTCAGGCAGGGCTTCCTGCTGATGCAGGATTTATTCACAAAACCGGAGATATAGGAACAATGCTCGGCGATGCCGGAGTTGTTGCGCTTCCTGACGGCAGAAAATATGTAATCGTAATAATGGTAAAACGTCCATGGAATTCTTTTGCTGCAAAAGAGTTTATAATTGAAGCTTCAAAAATTACTTACAATTCTTATGTAACCCAAAACCAATAATATAATGAATCAAACCTTTGATATAATAAAAAACCTGACAGAAGCGGATTATTATAAAAACGCTAATCTTCATATTCATACAAATTTTTCTGACGGAAAATTGCACCCTTCAGAGATAATTGAACTTGCAAAACAAAAAAACCTCAAATATATTTCTATTACAGACCATAATACACTGGAAGCTTATAATCATATTGATTTAGATTCTAACGCTTTGCTCAAAATGACGGGGTGCAACCTGCAAATCATTACAGGTGTTGAGTTTGACTGCTGGTATAAGTCAAATTTTATGCATATTCTGGGATATGGAATTGATTTAAATAACGAAGAATTAAATAATCTTTGCGCCAGAAACCCAAATGAATCTAAGCTTGATATAATAAGAATTTCTACCTCCAGAAAAGCTCCTGAAGTAATAAAAATAATAAAAGAAGCAGGAGGAATTTCTGTTCTTGCTCATCCATGCTGCTGTTGGAATATAAATATCAAAAAAATGATTACTGAATTGAAATCTTTCGGGCTTGACGGCGTAGAAGTTTACTATCCTTATATAAGGCACAGAGCAATAGTTAAATTTCACACTATTAAAAAGGTTAATGCAATTGCAAAGGAATTGAATCTTTTAATTACGGGCGGTACAGACTGTCATAACGATGATTTGTGATTTTTTAGTATGTCAGGCTTTATCTTGACGTATTTATTTAAAAGCATGTTCAGTTTTTTCTTTTTTGCGTCCAAAAAGAAAAAACTATAACACGGGGGGACAACACTATCAGGGGCTTTCTGCCCCTGAATTTTCTATAAAAAGATTTTTTTTAAAATTGAAACCATTCGCCGGGTTTTAAAATTATACATTCCACGCCGATTGCTTCGATTTTTTGCTTAAATTCGTTTGCATCTACTTTAATAGAAGGAAAAGTATTGTAATGCATAGGAATAATCTTTTTACTTCCAAGCCATTTAGCTGCTTGAACAGCTTCATCAATACCCATAGTGTAAAATCCGCCGATAGGAAGTAGTGAAATATCAGGTTTATAAAGTTCTCCAACCATTTTTAAGTCATAATGAAGCCCTGTATCCCCGGCATGATAAACAGAAACACCACCCATATTTACAAGAATACTTGAAGGCACGCCGCCATATTGCCCGTCAGGAGTTCCGCTGCTGTGTGAGGCAGGAAGCCACATCGCATGCCCCCAACTATAAGGAATTTTTCCACCCATATTTATCCCCTGCGCATTAGCTCCATGTTTAGCGCAATAATTTGCAAGTTCAAATATAGCTGTTACGGGAATTTTTGTTTTTCTTGAAATTTCTATACTGTCGCCTAAATGATCACCATGAGCATGCGTTACAAGTATGTCATTGAGATTAAGATCAACTTTTGCGGCCATCGGATTTCCTGTTATGAAAGGATCTATTAAAATAGAATAGTTATCATGGCTTATTTTAAAAGCGCTATGACCTATGTATTGTATTTTCATTCTTTTTCCCTTCTAAAATCAAAGTTTTTAGAAAAAAAGGGCGTATTGCCCCTTTTTAAGTTTATAATTTTTTATTTTAAAAAAATATTAGCCATCAGCGTTTATTTTTTTAATTAAGACTTTGAGAACTTCGTCGGCTTTGTCGTTTTCTATCTGGCATGTTCCGGCATTCTGGTGACCACCGCCGCCGTATTGAAGCATTAATTCACCTATATTTGTTTTTGATGTTCTGTTTACTATGGATTTACCTGTTGCAAATACTGTATTTTGTTGTCTTAATCCCCATAAAACGTGTATTGATATATTACATTCAGGATAAAGCGCATAAATAGCAAACCTGTTGCCGGGATAAATTGTTTCTTCGTTTTTTAAATCAAGCACAACAAGATTTTTATGAACTGTTGCGCATTTTCTGACTTGTTCTATAAATTTTTCCTGCAATGTAAAATACAAATCAACTCTTTCTTTTACATCGGGAAATTCGAGTATTTCATCAATTGAGTGATCTTTACACTTATCAATGAGTTCCATCATCAAATTATAATTAGAAATTCTAAATTCTCTGAACCTTCCAAGTCCTGTTCTGGGATCCATCAGGTAATTTAGCAGCACCCAACCTTGTGGATTAAGAATTTCATCTTTTGAAAACTGCGCTGAATCAGCTTTATCAACAGCTCCGAGAATTTCATCCCATTTAGAAGAAAATCTTTCTTTTCCGCCGAAATAATTATATAAAACTCTTGCCGCAGAAGGTGCTTCAGGATCAATTATATGATTTTCTCTTTGCCCTTCTAATCTTACAGTTTCACTCAAATGGTGATCTATCGCCAAATACACACCTTTAACATAAGGAAGGTTTGTTGTTATGTCTTCGTCTGTAATTCCAATTTTACCATCCTGCATATCCTTAGGATGAACAAATAATATGTCTTCAATCATATCAAGTTCTTTTAAAAGCGCCGCACACACAAGCCCATCAAAATCGCTTCTTGTAACCAGTCTGTATTTTCCCATTTTTTTTATATAACCTCTTTATTAGACACTTTAAAATAAATAATAATTAAAATATGAATAAAAATCTAAGATTATTGTATTATATTTTAATTTTATTTTACAAGTAATACTCTTAAAATATTAAATAACTTATTTATTTTACAACAATATTTATTAATTTATTTGGAACTACGATAATTTTAATTATTTGTTTTCCTTCTATATAGCCTTGAATCTTAGGTTGGGAGAGGGCGACTTTTTCAATTTCTTCTTTTGAAGCGTTTTGAGATATCTCAAATGTATCTCTAAGCTTCCCGCTGATTTGAACAGCTATTGTTACAGTATCAGATATACAAAGTTCTTCTTTATATTCAGGCCATTCTGACTGGTGAATAGAAGTATTTGCACCGAAATTACTCCAGATTTCTTCGGAAAGATGCGGTACTAAAGGCGATATAAGTTTTATTAGCGTAAAAACAGCCTGACTTAAAACAGCTTTATCTTCGTCAGAATAGTCGTTTTTAGAATTTACATAGTCATAAATACTGTTTACAAACTCACGGCTCTTACTTATGGCTGTATTAAACTGAAAGTCGTTGTTTATATCCTGAGTTATACCTTTAATTGTTTTGTGCGTTTCTCTTAAAAGAGCTTTATTTTCTTTAGAAAGCGTATTCATATTGTCATTCTGAAGAATAGCCGAAGAATCTGTCAAGCAAGCACTAAAAGACTTTATCCCAGCAGGGACAGATCCTTCGCTTCGCTCAGGATGACAGGGAGGCTCAAAATGACAGGGAGGCTCGCAATGATGATAGAGGTTTGGTTCGCAGGTTTTGACTAAACGCCAAACCCTGTTTAAGAATTTATAACAACCTTCCACTCCAGCATCTGACCAGTCAAGATCTCTTGCAGGGGGAGAATCGCTTAAAATAAATAATCTTGCGGTATCAGCACCGTAATTTGCAAAAATTTCGTCAGGGTCAACGGTATTGCCTTTTGATTTACTCATTTTTGTGCCGTCTTTTAAAACCATGCCCTGAGTTAAAAGATTTTCAAAAGGTTCATCAAAGTTTATAAGTCCTCTATCTCTAAGGAATTTGACGAAAAACCTTGAATATAAAAGGTGAAGAATAGCATGCTCAATTCCGCCGACGTACTGGTCAACGTTCATCCACTTGTTAACAAGCTCAGAATCAAATATTTTCTCGCTATTTTTAGGATCAATATATCTTAAATAATACCAGCTGCTGCACATAAAGGTATCCATTGTGTCAGTTTCGCGTGTTGCAGGGGAATTGCATTTTGGACAAGTCGTATTTACAAAAGTCTTGGAGGTTGCGATAGGCGACATTCCCTGAACCTTAAAATCAACATCTTTTGGAAGTAAAACAGGGAGTTTTTCATCAACCACTATTCCGCATTTATCACAATAAATTACAGGAATAGGCGCGCCCCAATATCTCTGCCTACTTATAAGCCAATCTCTAAGCCTAAATTGGACTTTTCCGTAACCAGCGTTGTTTTTTTCCGCCCATTCGGTAATTTTTTTCTTGCCTTCTTCGCTGCCCAAACCGTCAAATTCTCCTGAATTTATCATAATTCCGGCATCTGTATAAACTTCAGTTAATTGATTTTTGTCATTGCGAGGAGAGGCTTCAGCATCGACGCGGCAATCTAAGGCTTCTTTGGATTGCTTCGTCGCTTCGCTCCTCGCAATGACGGCTATCATCGGAAGATTAAATTTCTTTACAAACTCAAAATCTCTTGCGTCATGAGCGGGAACGCCCATGACTGCGCCTGTTCCATATTCAGCGAGAACATAATCTCCCGTCCAGAGCGGAACTTTTTTGCCGTTGAAAGGATTTATGACATGTGTTCCGAGAGGAACTCCTGTTTTTGGTCTTTCTGTAGAAGTTCTTTCGATCTCTGTAAGTTTTTTTGAATTTTCTATGTATTCGTCAACTTTTTGTTTGTTTTCAGGGATGATTAAGCTGTCTATATCGGGATATTCAGGAGCAACAACAAGATAAGTCACGCCAAAAACCGTATCAGGTCTTGTTGTAAACACCGGAATCTCTATATCAGAATTTTCAGCAAGCTTAAATTTCAGCACAGCCCCGTAAGACTTGCCTATCCAGTTTTTTTGCATTAATTTAACGTTTTCCGGCCAACCGGTAAGCTTATCTAAATCCTGCAAAAGCTGTTCCGAATAGTCGGTAATCTTTAAATACCATTGTGAAAGCTTTTTCTTTGTGACTATAGACTCGCATCTCCAGCATTTTCCGTCTTCCACCTGCTCGTTTGCAAGAACAGTTGCGCATTTTTCGCACCAATTTACGGGAGATTCTTTTTTATAAGCCAATCCGGCTTTAAAAAACTCAATAAAAAGCCATTGAGTCCATTTATAATAATCTTCTTTACAGGTTGCAATTTCTCTATCCCAATCTACAGCAAGTCCTAGCATTTTGAGCTGGGTTTTCATGTAGTCCATATTTAAAAAAGTCCAGTCAGCAGGAGGAGTTCCTTTTTGGATAGCCGCGTTTTCCGCGGGAAGTCCGAAAGAATCCCA
>DNRP01000008.1 GCA_003499955.1 Cyanobacteria bacterium UBA9971 | reverse complement strand
TTGCTGGGCAACAAACGAAACCTCCGATGTAATTTCAGGACACCCCAATTCTTCAGGCGACCGCTGTTTTGTTGATTCTTCAGGACGCTCATGGTGCGAAGCTTCTTATTTGGGCTGGTTTGTTGTTGACAGCAACGGACTTACAACGCCTAATCAATTCGGAAAAGACAGATTTATTTTTTATACAATTGTCGGCAATGATATAAATGCATCCGGAATCCCTGATAAAATAGTTTATGACAATGATTATAATGCTATAGACAGAAATAAATGCCCAAATCCACCTTGTTATTACAAATCATGGCTTTCTCAATAAAAAAAGAGGTGATTGCTCACCCCTGTCTAAAATATTTTGAAATTTCTTCCAGATATTTTTCTAATACCTGATAGCCGTTGTAATTTTTATTAGTATTTACATATCTTGTAGCTATGAGATATTTAAGCTCTTTTGCTCTTATTTGAATAATTTCATCGGCTGCATCCTGAAGTTCTCTGTTTCTGGAATAACTCCATCTTTTAAGAAAAACCAGTTCATCTTCAATTTGCTTTGTTGTGCTTAATTCCAGCGGATTAAAATCATATTTAACAAGCAGCGCTTTTTCTTCATCACTGATTTTTGACTGAACAACGGGATGTCCAAAAACTTTTTTAATTATCATAAAGCTGTCCGCTACTCTTCTATGAGATTCAGGAACACCTTTTCTGATGAAACAATTATTTCTCATCATAAAATTAGGCTTCATTGTTTCAATTGTTAAGCTTTGTATATCCGAATTGGAACCATGCTGACTTGTCATATATGTCTTTTTTATACTCTGGTCTAAAATCTTATCTAACTGCTTTGCTTTCTCTTCTGCGGTGATGTTTACTGCCATAATTTTCCCCAAGTTGTCTAACTCATTAAGTTGTTTGTACAATTTAGTCAACAATTCTAAGTATTAGTTCTTTTATATATTAAAACACAGGAAGGTACAAAATTAATTTTTTTTGTATATTTTATAAAAAATGTTTACAATTAGTTTAATAAAGATTTGAAATTAAGGTATTTAAATTATGAAATTTTTATACCACCCCCCTAAATCCCCCCTCAAGGGGGGACTTGTTCGGGATTTTGGTCTCGCTTTCCGTCGCCTTCGGCGACTCGCTCGACCTTGTATTTAAAAAAGGTAGGAGAAAAAATTTGTACAAATACTCGAAACAATTCACGCCATATCTGTTTTTAGCACCGGCCGCGGTTATATTAATACTGTTCTTTTTTATCCCGTTTCTGGAAAGCTTTTTATTGAGCTTTCAAAGTTACAGAAATGACATATATAATCCTCAATGGGTGGGACTGGAAAACTATATAAATCTTTTTCACGCTCCTGTATTCTGGAAAACTCTGGTGAATACGTTTATATACCTTATAGGAGTTGTTCCTCTGCTTGTTGTTTTGTCGCTTGTGATTGCAATTCTGGTAAATCAGAAATTACAAGGCATAAAAATATTCAGGGTAATGATTTATATTCCCGTAATAGTTTCAATAGTAGTTGCAGGAATTGCCTGGAAATGGATTTATGCGGACAGCGGTATTCTTAATTATATAATAAGCCTGTTTAATATTTCCAAAATAGGCTGGCTTACTGACCCGAGATTTGCCCTGTATTCTGTAATGGCAGTAACTATCTGGAAAGGGCTGGGGTATTATATGGTAATTTATCTTGCCGCCTTGACTTCTGTCCCGAAAGATCTTTATGAAGCTTGTGATATAGACGGCGCAAACACCTTACAGAAACATCTGGCTGTTACTGTTCCTCATTTGATGCCGACAATTACACTGGTAAGCGTTATAAGCTCGATTTCCGCGATGAAAGTTTTTGTGGAAATCTATGTAATGACTCAAGGCGGACCTTTAAATGCAAGCAAAACCATAGTTTATTACATATACCAGAGAGCTTTTGAAAACCTAGATATGGGCTATGCTTCTGCGGCAGGCGTGGTTCTTCTTGTTATAGTAATGATAATGTCAATTATTAATGTAAAATTCTTTGAAAATAACAAACAGCCAATAGCTTAATCACCGCTGTCATTCTGAGGGCTTTAGCCCGAAGAATCTGTCTAATAGACAATTAAAAGCTTTTATTTTATACGGGACAGATCCTTCGCTCTGCTCAGGATGACAAAAAAGAAAAACAAAAGAACAAATAAAAAGGAAGAAAAATGAACCTCAAAAAAATCTTAGCTTATGCAGCACTTATAATTTTGGCAATTATTTCTATAGGTCCTTTTCTATGGCTTTTATCGACAGCTTTAAAAGCATCGGACGAAAATATTTTTGCGTATCCGCCAATTTTAATTCCACAACACTTCACATTAGAAAACTTTACGGGAGTTTGGAAGCAAATTCCTTTTATGGGCTATATAATAAACAGTTTTATTGTTTCAGGAATCACTGTTTTTCTTAATCTTTTGCTTTCCGCGCTTGCCGCATACCCCCTTGCCAGAATGCGTTTTAAAGGAAAAAACATGGTTTTTTACGCTGTACTGGCAACAATTATGGTTCCTTTTCAGGTAATTATGATACCTATTTATTTAATGGTATTAAAACTCAATCTTGTTGACTCCGCTTCTGATTTTGCAGGATTTGCGGGACTGATTTTACCTTTTGCAGTGAATGCTTTCGGGATTTTTCTCATGCGTCAGGCTTTTCTGGGAATACCAAAAGAGCTTGAAGAAGCTGCAATTATTGACGGCTGCAACACTTATGACATCTGGCTAAAAATATTCATGCCTTTAGTAAAACCCGCACTCGCAACACTTGCTATATTCACGTTTGTCGGCGCATGGAGCGAATTTCTCTGGCCGAGTATCGTTCTTACAAGGCGGGAAATGTACACACTGCCTGTTGGAATAAACGATTTACAAGGCGTATTCAGTGCAAACTGGCGTTATATTTCAGCAGGAGCAATAATAGCAACTATTCCTATCCTTGTATTTTTTCTGGGACTTCAAAGATACTTTATCGAAGGCACCACACAGGGCGCAGTAAAAGAGTAAATTTATATAACAACTTCCTCATCGCTGGTTGCCAGAAGTTTTAACACGTCAAAAGTTGTTACAATTCCCACAAGTTTATCATATTCCGTTACAAGCAAACGGTGAATTTTCTTTTCATACATAATTTTTGCCATTTTCGCAATAGTTGCATCCGGCTCTACGGTGTATAAATCTTCTGACATAATAGATGAAACCGGCTGATCAAAAAACTTTACATCTTCCAACAGCTCGAGTTCATAGTTTTTAGTCATCGTTGTATTATAAAAACTATGTGAACTTTCCTGTTTAAGCACATCTGTAGAACTTACAACTCCTGCAAGATAGCCGTCCTGATCAAGTACAGGCAGTCCTGACACGTCATTGTTTACAAATATTTTAATTACGTCCCGTATCTGGGTGTTTTCTTTGATTGTTATTAATTCTGTGGACATTATATCCTTTACATAAAACTGCATAATTTCCCTCCTTTAGTTTTTTTCGTGGAATTGTCATTGCGAGCAGTCTTGTATTCGCCACATTGTCATCCTGAGGAGGAGCATAGCGACGACGTGAGGATCTGCCCAACTAACAAAAATTATAATAGATTGCCACGTCGGGTTTTTAACCCTCCTCGCAATGACAGAACGATGTTGGTTTATAATAGAAAAATAACAAACCTTTTCCCGCATTTCATCAGCAGAAAGTAGACAAATAAACAAAATGACCATAATTTCTCAGGATTTTTACAACAGAAATACTCTCGAAGTTGCAAAAGATATTCTCGGCTGCAAATTAAACAGACGCACTGAAAGCGGGATTTTAAGCGGAATTATCGTGGAAGTCGAAGCCTACACACAGGAAGATCCGGCATGTCATGCCTTCAAAGGCAAAACACCGCGCGCAATAACACTTTTTAAGCAGCCCGGAATCGCCTATGTTTATTTTATTTACGGGATGTATCACTGCATGAATATTGTTACAGAAGAATATGACAGAGCAGGCGCAGTTTTAATCAGAGCCTTAGAGCCTCTTCCTCCTACAGAAAACACAAACGGCCCGGGAAAACTCTGCAAAGCTCTGAATATAACAAAAGAATTTAACGAAACTGACATTACTTCCAAAGAATCCGACCTCTGGATAGAAGAAGGAATTATTGTTCCCAAAAAACAAATCATCACAACCACACGTATAGGCATAAAACTTGCTGCGGACTTCCCGTGGAGGTTTTATATCAAAGAGAACAAATTTGTTTCAAAGCTTTAATATAGTACTTATATAAATGAAAAAAGGGCATAAAAACTGCCTATTTTCATAATGTTTTTTCATAAAAAAACCAATATCATGATTAATCATAAAAAAGATTAATTTAATAAAGGAGAAAATATAATGAAAAAACATCATAGAACAAGATGGGAAACAACAATAAAGACCACCGGAGCAAAATCAGAAATGGAAAAGACTGAATTAAAAACGAAACATGTTTATGGTGCTGCAGCAATTGCCCATTGCCTGAAAGATGTTGATTTTCCAATCACAAAAAACCAACTTGTAAGAAGATACGGTAACTGTGTGGTTGAAATTGAAAAAGGTGAAACAATGAAGCTCAAAGAAGTATTAGATTATGTTCAAAAGGGTACATTTAATTCACCTGTAGATATAGAAAAATCTCTTAAATAATTAAATTCATGGGAGGTTAAATCATGGGATTATTAGATTTTATAATACTTCTTCTTATAATATTCTGGCTGGGAGGCTTTTTATTCCATATAGGCGGCGGTTTAATTCACCTAATTCTGGTTATTGCATTAATAGTTCTGATAATTAGACTAATTAGAAGGGTATAATCAAGTAAATAAAATTTTTATCTTAAAAATCTTAATGAAAACATTAATTTTTCATTAAGATTTTTTATGTAAAAAAAATTTTTGTGTAAATTTATTATTAAATGAATCAAAAAAATTTATACATGTATAAAAATCATGTTTTAGGTATCATTATTAATCTAAAGAGAAAAAGTAATTAAAGTTTTATACTGGAGGAAATTTTAAAATGGCTAGCGAATTAAAAATTAGACCACTTGGCGACAAGATACTAATTAAAGTTCTTGAAGAAACACAAACAACTCTTGGCGGAATCATTTTACCTGATTCAGCCAGAGAAAAACCCCAAAAAGGCGAAGTTGTAGCTGTAGGAACAGGAAGAACCCTCGATAACGGAAATAAAGAACCGATGGACGTTAAAGTTGGAGAAACAGTTCTTTTCGCTAAATACGGCGGATCTGATATTAAATTTGAAGGAACAGAATACAAAATTCTTTCCATTAGAGATATTTTAGGAATTATCGAATAGTCCCCTTTTTGTCATTGCGAGCGACCAACGGGAGCGCGGCAATCCAAATAAAAAGACTAATATTTTTTGGATTGCTTCGTCGCAAGCTCCTCGCAATGACGAATAAAAATTAGTAAAAGAAAATAGCAAAAAAAGGAGTTATAAAAATGGCAAAGAGAATAGCATTTAATGAAGATGCCCGCAAAGCTTTAGTTGTAGGCGTTGATGCTGTTGCTGACGCAGTAAAAGTTACATTAGGACCTAAAGGTCGTAACGTAATTATTGATAAAAAATTCGGCGCACCACAAATCGTAAACGACGGCGTAACAATCGCTAAAGAAATCGAACTTCCTGATAATCTTGAAAACTTAGGAGCTCAGTTAGTAAAAGAAGTTTCCAGCAAAACAAACGATGTTGCAGGCGACGGCACAACAACAGCTGCTGTATTAGCCCAATCAATTGTTAGAGAAGGATTAAAAAACGTAACAGCAGGCGCAAACCCTATCGGAATCAAAAGAGGCATCGATAAAGCAGTTGCTATTGCTGTTGAAGAAATTAAGAAAAACGCTAAAAACATTGAATCAAAAGAATCAATTGCGCAAGTTGCTACAATTTCAGCGGGTAATGACAAAGTTATCGGTGATTTAATCGCTGAAGCAATGGATAAAGTTGGTAACGAAGGCGTTATTACAGTTGAAGAATCAAAAACCACAGGAACAGAACTTAAAGTTGTAGAAGGTATGCAGTTTGATAAAGGCTACATCAGCCCTTATTTCGTAACTGACGCAGAAAGAATGGAAGCTATTCTTGATGACGTGTTTGTACTTTGCGTAAACAAAAAAATCAATATAGTTGCCGACCTCGTTCCTGTTCTTGAACAGGTTGCAAGAGAAGGCAGAGGCATTTTAATCATAGCTGAAGACGTTGAAGG
>DNRP01000187.1:7479-22309 GCA_003499955.1 Cyanobacteria bacterium UBA9971 | reverse complement strand
ACCAACTGAGCTAAACGCCCTTAATGTAAGAATAAAGTACTACGCTAAATTTTCTTCGTCAAGAGTTTTTTTATTCAGCCAAAATATTGTTCCAGTCTTTTACGGACTGATCTAGTGCTTCTTGAGGTGTTTTTTCTTTTAGCAAAGCTTGTTGTGTAGCATTATCAATTATTTCGTTTAAATCTTTCTGATCTCTTAATTGCGGAGCAGGAGTCAAAGCATTTTTCAACTGCTGCGCGCTTATAATTCTGCCCTTTACAGCCAAATCATTATTTTCAGCCGTTTTAAAGAAATCGGCATTAAGAGTTTCTTTAGTAGAAGGCAGAATAGGCGCTAATTTGCAAAATTCAAGCTGGTTTTTATGATTTGTAAGAAAAAGAGCAAAATCTACAGCTATTTCAGGATTTTTGCTTTTTTTAGGAACTACAAGATTCATCAGTGAAAAATCCACTTTTTTGTTGCTTCCTACTATCTGAGAAAATACATCTGAATTTTTATATATTTCAGAAGCATTTTCTTTAATAATTTTCAAGAAATTCGCGCCAGCAATGATAAAAGCGGTTTCTCCCGCCTGATATTTTTCAAGTGCTGCCCTGTGTCCTTCTGTAATTGATTCTGCGGGAATATATTTATTTTCGTACATATCCGTCCAAAAAGACAAAACTCTCACTGCCTCGGACGTGTTAAAGAGCGCTTTTTTGCCTTCTTTATCAACTATAGGAATGTCATACTTGTTGAAAAGCTTGAGCATATATCCGCTTTCGGTAAGATTTGGCATGAGTACGAATTTGCCTGTTTTTTGTTTAATTACAGGAGCTAATTTGCCTAAATCTTCATAAGTTTTTATAGAATTATAGTCTTTAATTCCTGCACTATTAAGAATTTGCTTGTTGTATATTGTTACCGCGGAAGTTATATACCATGGAATACCGAAAGTTATCCCTGAAACACTGGAAGCTTGCCAGCTTTCAGGAAGATAATCATTGTATTTTTCCTGACTGACATAATTTTTTATATCAAGTAAAGCGCCTTTTGATGCCATTGTAGCGCCAAATCCCGGATTCATGTTTATAAGATCAGGCACATCATTGCTCATAACAGCAGCAAGCGCTCTTTTTTCCCCTTCAGAATAAGGAACNNTCAATCCATTTAATTTTTATATTAGGATTTTTTTGTTCGTATTGGGCTATAACATCTTTTATATAGACTGAAAAATCCGAAAGCTGGAGCGTCCAGAACGTAATTTCTATTTTTCCCGTATTATCAGGCTTCTTTTGACAGGAAGAAATGCCTAACACAACACCGAATATTAAAATCAATAAGACAAATATGGATAAAAATTTTTTCAAGTTCATAACTCCGCAAAATCTTTGTTTTTACTGCCTCTAATTTATACCTTTTAATAATTACTTTTACAGGGGGCGGGGAATTCAGGGGCAAAGCTCCTGACAATGTCGACCCTTTGGGATAAGGTTTTTCTTTCTTTTGGTTCATTTTCTTTGCTTTTTGCCGTCAAAAAGAAAGAAAATGAACGGACAAAAAGGAAAAGTTTTATTTAACGATTACTTTTATGATTAGTTTAGCATAATTATGAGAATAAAGAGAGTTTGTAAACACGCTATTAAAGACAAAAAATATTGTAAAAATCTGTTAAGTCCTTCAAACAAATGGTTTCCTTTTAAAAGTGGATAATTATAATTTACATGTGCAAAAATGTAGATCAAGTGAGAAATTTTAAAAATTAAACAAATAAATCTGGATCCGGGAAGATTAGATATTAATTTACAGAAGGAAGAATTGAGGGTAAAAATCACTTATGCGTGTACCAAAAACTTTATTAACGGTTATTTTCGTGTTTTTTTTCACTATACCGGCGTTTGCAGGCAATATTTCAAAAATCAGCTCATATTCAAAGGTTACAAATAATCCAAAACTCATACAAGCTCTTGATCTTATGGATGGAACGTCTGCAAGTTGGGCTAAAAAGGCCATTCTGGGAAATAATGCTTCCGGTTTACCAATGAAAATCCAATTTAAAAATCTTGCTGAAATTTCACCCGATTATGCGAATTTTGATGCGCTTGGCTGGAAAAAACAAAGACAGCTCTATATATACATAAACAATAAACATCAAAATGCTCCTGCAGAAGCCCTTGCCAGTTTATTAAGCCATGAAGCGGTTCATCAGGATGAATTATGTTCCCTTGAAGAAGAAACTTACGCATGGGGTTATGAGGCAGATGTGTGGACTCAAATGAAAGCTAAAAATCCTATGGCTGCACAAATTCAATGTCCGTTAACAGAAAGATTAAACACTCTTTCAAGGCTTTTTACAAGCGCAAATTACACCACAAGCAGTATTAGAAACTTAGTATATTCAAATCCCGGATATAAAGGGTTACCTGTACACTCACCGGGTTTCTAAGATTATATAGAATTAGAAAGAGCCTTCTCTAAATTAGAGAAGGCTCTTTTAGTTTTTATTTTTACAATCTTATTGATTCATAAATGAAGTTATATTTGAAACTCCCATAAAAACAAGACCAATAGTTGTACAAAAAATGACAAAATCAAATACTAAATTTAAATACATAGTCCTACCCGCTAAACTAACGTCCTCTTTGATCCCAGCCTAATAAAACAGATTGTGTTTTACTAATTATTTTGTATGTTACTACAGAGTCATTTATCTGCATAGAGTTTGCCCTTGATTTTATTAAGTTGTCGGCAACTTTTAAACAAGCTGTAGCCACCTCTACAAGAGCATTTTCGCCCAATTCCCGAATATTAAGATTTATTGAATTTTGAGTGATTTTGGCAGGAAAACACTTAATCTTACCAAGGTTTAACGAGTTTTCTTCAAGTTTTCCTGAAAAATGTATGATTTTTACATGCGGGCATAAATCAACAATATCGCTGATAGAAATAACTCCTTTACTTCCTATAAGCTGTTTTGAAGCTTGAGGATAATCTATAACTATAATTGCATCAAGCTCCGGCAAACGTTTAAGAAGAAACGCCTGATCTATAGAGACTTGAATATTACACGAATAGACTATCGCACCCACTGCTTTTAAAAGTTGCAGGGATGAATCAAGCAAACCTCCATGCCCTACCAGAAGCAAACGGGACTTATAAACATCCAAACCTGCTTCATAGCATCTTTTTAAAAGAATATGAGAAAAATATTTATATAAATTCAAATTTTTATCTTCAGAGTTTATCCCTATCACGGAAGCCGTTTCTTTATTGAATGCTTCTAAGTCAATATTTTCTGTATCCGTAAAATCAAGATTTTCGGGAAACAAAGTTATTACAGCTTTTTTATTAAGCTGATTTATGAAAGCGCTATCAATTTTATCGATTTCGCCGCCTTTTACAACGATATTAACATCTGAAAGAATCGATTGTGATGCGCTATCAATACATTTTATATTTTCAAAGCCAAGCTCTGTAACAGTTTTTGTGATATTATCTTTTATCGGAAGCTTATTTGTCTTTACATAAATGTTTTTAGCACCTGCCGCTGCTGCAATAACTGCCAAAAGAGCAGGTTCTTTGGGCGAATCCGGCAACAAAACATTATAATTGTTTAAATTCAACTTAAACGTATCAATATTTTGTTTAATTAATTCAAAATATTTCGAATTTTTCAAACTCATATTATATTATTTTTTCTTTGTAATCGTGGAAACCAATCTGTTTATCGCCTCAGTTCCTGCAATTATAGTTGTTATTGCAGCAAAAACTTCTGCTGTTTTTTTAAGAGCAGGGCGGGGATCTGATAAAAAGGTGATAACATTTTGCTTTATTTCCTCAACACCCGATTTATTAACAGTTGGCGGCTGATTCAAATTTGTAATTATATTTTTAGTTTTGCCTGAATAATTAAACGAATCAAACACCGGCTGTTTTAATTTACTGGCAGCATTACTGTTAAAACTTGAACGAAAATCTTTTAAAGCAGGTATATTTTCAGGAAGTATATTTCCAATAAAAACAGTATTTTCGGGTACATTTGAAACACCGAAAGAAAGCGGAACAAATCTGGCTTCCTGTCTTCTGTCAACTCCCGCTCTTTTTTCTGCATCAACAGAAAGATTTTGCTGACGTCTGTCAATCTGCTGCACAAATTGCGTGTTCGGATCAACTCCCGTTAAATCCTGTCCGGGCGCTAAAATATATCTTGGGACTTCTCTTCTGTCAACACCTGATCTTCTGTCTACATCAACACTAAGATTTTGCCGACGTCTATCAGGCTTGGGGATGAAATTAGCATAACTGTAATTGTAAGGCGTAATTTCCACTTTTTAAATATAACCTCTAAAATTTAATCTTATAATTATAATTGACATAAGACCCTATTGTCAAAATTTATTTTTATAAGATTTTAACAAGACAGTTGTTTGAAAAGAGCAAAATTATTTAAAAATTATTTATTACGTTTTGTAAATTAAATTGAACCATTTGGCAATTATTTACTTCTTCAATACTTTATATATATAAGAGATGCATCGAACCCCAAAACAAAACAAAAGTTCTTAAATATTTTATATAAATTTCAACATAAATTCCTAAACTTCAAACTTCAAATTCCTTTCCCTTTCCCTTTCCTTTCCCTTTCTGTAAAAAGAATACAACCCTCAAAAGGGGTTTTTTTTTGCTCTTTTTTTTTATAAAGGCAATTTTTTCTGTGTTTTGTTTTTACATATTCAGAGAAAGACATAAACGGAAAAACAGATGGTATCAATTAAAATCCCCAATTTTGCAAGAAAAGAGCTTACAAAGACTCAATTTCAAAGAAGATGTAATAGACTTCTCAGGCAGAAACTAGTGCGTTTTACTGAAGAAGAAAAACAAGAGATTAAAACAATAAGCAAAAATCTTAATATTGCCGATGGTTTTAAACATCTGACAGATTTTCTTGGGAGAAAATACGAAAATATACAAAATACTTCTTATACTATATTTGAATACGGAAAAACACGAGCGAATGGTAAGATTATCCCGGGGTTTTTTACAAGATTAAGTACTGAAAGAAAAAAACTTTTAATTACACCTGAAAGAGCAGCCGATATTAGCGATAAAATTACTAATTATAAAGAAAAAGTCCTTAGATTTTTTAGCAATATTGTATATAAACCTTCAACACATCCTGATATTTTAAAAATTGAACAAAATTTGAGTAAAGAAGGAATAAAAGCTAAATTTTCCGACAGATCCAGTCTTGATTTTGCTAAATTAACACAGGAAACATTGCAAGAGATAAACAAACAGGGGTATGACCTGCCAAAAAGAATTTATACTTCTCCATTTCTTGGAATAACTACTAAGGCTGTGGTTATGATGAAACCCAATAATACTGCAAAAGCTATATTTTTCAATCCCACTTTCATAGAAAAAACTCTTAAATCTATCGAAAATTATATGGTAGGGAAATATTTAAACGGCATTTTTTCTACAGAAAATCCAAAACACATTATAAAACATGAAGTTGGACATTATAACCACAGTCAAAAGGGTTTAAAAAGCTTATACCTGCAATATTTTTCGGGAATAGCATCCTCGCGGGAAAGCAACACAGTTTTAACAAAAGATATGGAACAATTACTAAAGAAAAATGTTTCAGAATTCGCAACAAACGATGATAAGCTGGGATTAGATGCCGTTGCGGAAATATTTGCAGGATTATTAGACGGCAAAATATACAAATCCCAAATTATGGATATATATAAAAAACTTAACGGACCAATGCCCAAATCAACTAAAAACTAGCCTTCGAGAGCCTGCGCTCCGCTGACAACTTCAAGTAGCTCCTGTGTAATAGAAGCCTGTCTTGCTTTGTTATAATCAATTGTAAGTATTTTAATCATATCTCTGGCATTATTTGTAGCCGCTGACATTGCCTGCATTCTAGCCGCAAGCTCACTTGCCGAGGCTTCTGTCATTGCCTGAAAAATCCTGTTTGTAAAATAAAGAGGAACAATTTTTTGTAAAACTGTTTCTATATTAGGCTCAAAAAGCATTTCCGGCTCGATTTTCTGCTGCTGTTCCTGCTCTTGTTTCTCAGGTGCAATTATAACAGGTAAGAGCTGCCAGAGCTGGACTTGATACGATAAAGTCGATTTAAAGTGCGTTGTTATTATTTCAATCTTATCAATTTCTTTATTTATATAACTTTCAGCAAGATCTTCCGCTATAATCGCGCAACCGCCCGGTGTCGGAATAGCGGGAAGTTTGGTATATGTTTTCAACGTTTCAAAATGGTATTTTTTTAATGACTGAACACCTTTTGTTCCAAGGATAAAAAGCTTTACATTCAGACCTTCTCTTAAAATTTCTCTTGCCCGGGAAACGGCTTTTCTTACAACGTTGGCATTATAAGCACCCGCAAGTCCTTTNNTACTTTTTCCTTGTCGATTTCAGGTTTTGAAGCAATTAATTTTATAAAACACCTTGCCAGCTCGTTGGAAAACGGCCTTGAAGACTTAACCTGATTTTCGGCTTTTTTTACTTTTGCAGCCGCAACCATTTTCATTGCCTGTGTTATTTTTTGAGTGTTTTTAACACTTTTTATTCTGTTTTTTATAATTTTTAAATTAGCCATTTTGTTTCCTTTTATAAGATGTCATTGNNCCACGCTTCCGTTGGTCGCTCAAAATGACAGTTAAACAACCGCTGCAAAAAGTGTTTCTTTGAACTTTTTAAGTTCGTTTTCAATTGTTTTCATATCTTCATCGGTCGGTTTTTGAGCAGATGCCAATTTATGCTGAATTTCGGGAATAATTCCCTTGAGATAAGCAAACCAATCTTTTTTAAAATCAACTATTTTGTCTGTATCAACATCATCAAGTATGCCTTTGTTAACCGCATAAAGAATTGTATACTGTTCGGGAACTGAAAGAGGCTCATATTGAGGTTGTTTTAAGACTTCAATAAGTTTTTGTCCACGTCTTAATTGATCCTGAGTGGATTTATCAAGATCGCTCGCAAACTGTGAAAAAGCTTCCAATTCTCTGTATTGAGCAAGGTCGAGTCTTAATTTTCCCGCAACAGACTTAATTCCGGGTGTTTGCGCCGCGCCGCCTACCCTTGATACTGAAATACCGGCGTTGATTGCAGGTCTGATACCAGCGTTAAACAAATCGGATTCAAGAAATATTTGTCCGTCAGTAATACTAATTACGTTTGTCGGAATATACGCGCTGACATCGCCCGCCTGTGTTTCAATAATAGGAAGCGAAGTCAAACTTCCGGCTCCTAATTTGTCATTAAGCTTTGCCGATCTTTCAAGCAGTCTTGAGTGAAGATAGAAAACGTCTCCGGGATATGCTTCCCTTCCCGGCGGTCTTCTAAGCAAAAGACTCATTGTTCTGTACGCCCAGGCGTGTCTTGTAAGATCATCATAAATTATAAGAACATCTTTTCCTTGCGCCATAAATTCTTCGCCGATAGTTGTTCCGGCAAAAGGAGCAATATACTGCAAAGGAGCAGTTTCGTTAGCAGAAGCAGCAACTACAATTGTATAATCCATTGCTTTGTGTTCTTCAAGCGTTTTAATTGTTTGCGCAATAGTGCTTGTTTTTTGTCCTATCGCAACATATATACAGATTACACCAAAATTTTTCTGATTTATTATTGTATCAATTGCGATAGCAGATTTTCCTGTTTGTCTGTCACCGATAATTAATTCTCTTTGTCCTCTTCCTATCGGAGTCAATGCGTCAATAGCCGTTAATCCTGTTTGAAGAGGCTGGTGAACCGATTTTCTGCTGACGATACCGGGAGCAACTTTTTCAATAGGCATTGTTTTATTGGAATTTATTGCGCCTTTACCGTCTAAAGGCTCGCCAAGAGGATTTACTACCCTGCCTATAAGCCCATCGCCGACCGGAACGGAAGCAATTTTACCTGTGGTTTTTACAACCATTCCTTCTTTAATATGGATGTATTCACCCATAATTACTACGCCGACATTATCTTCTTCAAGGTTTAAAACCATTCCGTAAGTTTCATGCCCGTCTTCAAACTCTACAAGCTCACCGGACATGGCTTTTCTTAAACCATAAATCCTTGCGATACCGTCGCCTACTTCTATAACAGTTCCGGTATCCGCAACATCAAGCGTACTTTCATATTGTTCTATTTTACTTCTGATAATTGAACTTATTTCATCAGGTCTAATGCTTGGCATTCTTTTTTCCCTCTTTTACCTTGGTTTATCGTTCTTGGCTAATAAGCGTTAAATATTTCCTTTATACCACTTGTTTTTTCATATTTTCAAACTTTGTTTTTATGCTGCCGTCAATGATTTTATCGCCTACTTTTACAATCATGCCGGCGATTATTTCTTTATCAATAGATGTTTCTACTTCTATTGTCTTGCTAAAGACTTTTTGAAGTTTTTCTTTAACCCTGTTTTTAGTTTCTTCATCTATTTCAATAGCTGTAATTATTTGAGCAGTTGAAATATTGCGTTTTTTATTAAGAAGAGCTTTATAATGATCCGCCAAAATTGCTAATATATGAAGCCTGTTTTTATCAATCAGCAATTTAATTAAATTCAAGGTATATACAGAAACATGCTCCCTGAAAATCTTGTCTATAACTTCCTTTTTGTCACTAGCCTGAATCAAAGGATGTTCAACAAAATCCTTCAGATCTTTATTTACAGCAACAGTTTCTTTAACAAGAGCCAGATCAGAGTCGAATTTGTCAAACATATCCTGCCTTTGCGCAAGGTCCATAAAAGCAAGCGCATATCTGTCCGCTATTATTGATAATCCAAATGTATTTGTATCACTCATTGTTTGCTATTCCAAATTCTAATTTTGTATCGTATCAAGATTATTTATAAATTCATCGATATATTTTCTGTGAAGTCTTTCATCGATTGCCTGTTTAATGTGTTCTTCAGCTATATAAAAAGCCGCGCCTGTGATTTTTGCTCTAACCTCGCCTGAAACTATTTGTTTTTGATTATTTACAGACATTACAGCTTTTTTATACATATCTTCCGCCTGTTTTTCAGCATCATTCATAATGCTTTCCGAAAGATTATTAGCTACCTGTTCGCCTTCATCAATGATTTTCAGCGCTTCCTGTTTAACATTACCGACTTTGGTTTTAGTGACCAAAAGCTGATTTTGTTTAATATTTTTCTCTTCTATGGCATTTTTAATCATTTCTGCAATTTCAGCCTGTTTTTTAGCGATAAGTTCGGACAAATTTGCTTTTCTGATTACCCAGATCAAAAATATAATTACTATAATGAAGTTCAGCAAATTAGAGTGAAGAATAATATTTATGGCACTTTCATCCGAAGCTTCAGCATGATTTTTAACCAGAGTCATTTCTTTTGTCTGATTTTGAATATGTTTTGAATTGAGTGCTGTTTCCGCCATAAATTTACCTTACTTCTGCTTTATTAATTGCTTTTTCTACAATTTCAGGGCTTAATCCTGCCATTGATATGTCTTCTCCAAGGATTTTTCTGGAAATATTATATGCATAATCCATTACTTGTCCTTTAAGTTCTTCAATCGCCTGTGTTTTATCATTCTGAATGATTTGTTTCTGTTCATCTAAATACTCTGAATTTTGCTGTTTTTTGTCTTCCAGAACTTTATTTTTTTCTTCATTTGCTTCATTCAACAACTCTGCGGTTTTTTCAAAAACTTTTTTACGGGCATCTTTAATGTTTTCCTGATAGTCTTTGTTAAGCTTTTCGGTCTCCCGAAAAGCTTCGTTAGCTTCGTCTTTCATTTTTTTGATGTACTCGTGTCTTTTGCGTCTGATTTCAGTAATCGGACCGTAGAAAATCTTCTGCATCAAAATAACAAAGACTATAAAACTAATAACAATAACAACCAGAGTGCCGTTAATCGTTAAAAGCCCTCCTTCTTCCTGTTTTTCAGGGTGGCTGGAGCCACTTTTTATAAGGACACAACCATTCTGTTCTTTACTTGAATTTTCTTTGTGGCCATTATCAGGCTGCGCAACTGTGCCTGTTGTGTTCAAATGTAAATTTTGAGTTTCTGAATTCATTTATTAACTTCCTTTGTCATTGCGAGAAGGAACTTTAGCTCCGACGTGGCAATCTATTAAGAAAACAATTAAAGTACTTTATTCTCAAATGGATAGATCCTCACGTCAGCCCTTTGGGCTTCCTCAGGATGACAATGCAATAATTTATAACATTTCGCAAAGACAATCCTCTTATTCTAAAAAATGTCTTCCTAGAATAATTTGAATACGTATTTGCAGAGTAATACGCCTAAAATTGCGTAAATTACAAGCACTTCCATAAATACGATACCTAAAAGGAGCATATTTCTGGCTCTGCCTTCAACTTCCGGCTGACGGGCTACAGCATTAATAGCGGCAGCGGTGGCGATTCCCATTCCGATTCCGGGGCCTACAGCAGCAAGTCCTAAACCTGCAATTATTGCTAATGTTGAAATACCTTGTGCATCCATTTTAATTTTCCTCCATAAACTATTATTTTTATAAACTGTTGTTATCTTTACTTAACCGAATACTTAATGATGCTCCTTTGATGTAGCTGCCGCGATGTAATTTGTCGCAAGCACCGCAAAAATATAAGCCTGCAAAAATGCGACAAATAATTCAAAAAGCATCATAGGAACAGGTGCTAAGTACGGAACCATACTGACTAAAATAACTATAATCAGCTCTCCCGCAAGTATATTACCAAAAAGCCTCAAAGAGAGGGATAAAGGTCTTGTAAAATCTTCCAAAAGGTTAAACGGGAATAAAAACCACATCGGCTGCAAATAATGTTTAAAATAACCGAAGCCTTTTTCCATAATACCCGCACCTATATAATAAACAGAAACCACAAGAGCCAATCCTAACGTGGTATTTATGTCATTTGTCGGGGAAGCAGGCTCGCCGGGAAGAGGAAACAACCTCCATGGAANNCCCTCTTTATCCATATAGCTTTTGATAATACCTTCTATAAAGCCCATAAACTGTTCGGCAATAGTCTGAATACCGTCAGGAAATATGTCGAGCTTCCTTGTTATAACAAAAGTCAACAACATAATTGCAATCATCGCAATCCACGCTGTTAGAACAGTATCCATATTTACCGGAAATTGCCAAAAATTAACTATCCAGTGTTCGCCTACTTTTATTTCCAACTCTTTATATTGCTCCAGCCAAATATCAAACAATATTTTAAATTTTAATTAATATATTTTTAATTAGTAAACCATAAAAATCGCATTTAGGCTAGGGGGGAATTTGTTCAGATAAGGTGAAATTCATATTATAGCAATTTAAAAAAATAAGGCTGCGCTAGCCGCCGAAGGTGGCGTAGCGAAGCCAAAACAAACAATACTATTTTATTCGGATTTCTCGCTTTCAATTATCTCTATATTTCTTTTGTTTTCGAGAGAAGGAAGATTTGAACATACTTCCACGACTACCCTGTCTAAATCAGGACTGGCAATTATTACTTCAATAATCAAATTTGGATTAAGAAGAACCACTTCATGATAATCAAGGTCTTCTCTGTCAATAATTTCAAATTCAATAAAATCACGTCCGACATACTTAATTCGTCCGTATTCTTCGGTGTCTTCCCACCGCATGAAAACAATTTTTCTTTCATAAGACTTTAATTTTTGTACTAAATTCATTTTAACCCGCGCTCCTCAAAAATTTAAACTTACATTTAAGTAAGACGAACAAAATCTAAATTGTATCCCGATAAACTCATCCAATTTAATAATAAAAAAAATTTTTATTAAGTCAAATAATTTATAAAATTTTATATGCTTCAAGATTTCTGTCATTCAAAACGGGAAATTCTTCGCGAATCTTGCGCAAGTAATCAAAATCTATTTCCCCGAGAAAAACTCCTTCATCACCGCCGGCAGAAGCAACAACATCGCCCCACGGATTAACAAGCATAGATATTCCCACATTTTGTCTTTTTGGATTAACTCTACCGCATTGATTAACAGCGACTATATAAGCAGTATTCTCGACAGCTCTGGCTTTATTAAGCGTAAGCCAGTGGTCAAGCCTCGGATAAGGCCATGCCGCAACACATGTAATAATTTCCGCGCCCACATAAGTCAAAGCCCTGTATAACTCGGGGAATCTTAAATCATAGCAAATACTTAAACCTATTTTTCCGATGTCTGTTTGTACCACTACAGCCTTGTCCCCTGAAGAAACATAATCACTTTCATTGCTGCCATAGTAATTAAACATGTGAATTTTCTGATATTTGCCTATAATCTCGCCTTGTCTGTCAAAAACAAGTGAAGTATTTTTATATTCCTCACCTTCGCATTTTTCTATAAAGCTTCCTGCGACTATATTTGTTTCATATTTTTTAGCTATTTTAGAGAAAAATTCTGTCGTTTCGCCATTAGGTATATTTTCCGCCAGTTTGTGCAAAAATTTATGGTCAACTCCCGAAGTAAAAACTTCCGGCAGCACGATTAAGTCAGGTTTAAACCATGCATTTTTTTCGATAAGTTTTTGGACTTTATCGAGATTCGCCTTTTTATCGCCGATTTCCGGCTGAATTTGTATTCCAATTACTCGTGCTTTAGTCATTTATTATCCTATTTTTTATAATAATATCAAAAATTTTAAAAAAAAGAGCAATTTAAATTTGTTTTTGTTTTTATATAGATAAGGCGTAAGGAAAGAATTTCGATTTTTTGGATAAAATAATATGAGGAAAAAAGGGTATGGGTATTTTAGATTCAATAATATACAAAGAAACAAAACTTCCTTCAGGTGTAACGGTTAAATATAATCGTTTTTCCTCAGATAAAGCACCACAAATTGAACCGCGTACAGAATATCGCAACGTTGATATCATACGAGGAAATGGTGTAACTGTCACAGGAACTGGAGATACAAATAAAAATGTAAAACTTTCCGGCAATGATTGTACGGTTAAAAATACACCGAATTTAGAGTTTTTTGGTAATAGAGGCAGTATCTATGCAACGCCAAAACAAGATAATTTTGATATTTACAGTAAAGATTCCAAAATAGACGGTTTAGAAAAAAATGACAAAGTTCTTCTTGATAAAGAATATGTAAATGATGAAGAACCCGGCTTTTTGGCAAAAACAAAAAATTTTATTTTGGGTTTTTTAGCTGCCGGTGGCTCAGGTAACGGCTCTTTACTAAATACAAACAATCCAATCGGTTTAACTCACCCTGCAAGTCCGTTATACTCGTTAAAAAATAAATTTTAGAAAACTTATTAATCAATGTAAAAAAGAATTAAGTAAATTTGTAGGCAATAAACTCCATTTGCTGCCTGCTTATTAAGAATTAAATCTGAAATTTAAAATTATTTTAGTATAAATATAGTATGATCTTTTAATTTCTCATCAACTTTTTTCTTGATGTCTTTTGACATTACAATCTCATCAGGCCACTCGCGAGTAAAACCTTCTTCAGCCCATTTCTTTGTGGCATCTATCCCCATCTTCCCGCCAAAACCTGACAAATCACAGGAATGATCAAGCACATCGAGAGGACCTTTTGTAATAACACAATCTCTGGAAGGATCGGTGTTGTTAAAGATTTTCCAACTCACAGCCGAAATATCATGCACATCAACGTCAGAATCAACTATAATGACGAATTTTGTGAACATAAGCTGCCCCAAACCCCAAACAGCGTTAATAATTTTATTCGCATGACCGGGAAATTTTTTGTCGATACTGATAATCGCGCAATTATGAAAAACTCCTTCAAAAGGCAGGTTCATATCTACTATTTCCGGCAAAATTAAGCGTAAAACAGGCAGAAAAATCTGTTCTGTAGCTTTTCCCATATAACAATCTTCCTGCGGAGGCTTTCCAACGATTGTCGCAGGATAAACAGGATTTTTTTTGTGAGTCATACAGGTAATACGAAAAACAGGATACCTGTCAGCCAAACTATAATAGCCCGTATGGTCGCCAAAAGGTCCTTCTGTTCGTTCCTCTTCTAAATCCACATACCCTTCAAGAATAATTTCCGCATCAGCAGGAACTTCGATGTCAACGGTTTTGCATTTCACAAGTTTTACGGGCTTTTTACGGAGAAATCCCGCAAAAATCATCTCATCAATCCCCGACGGAACAGGAGCAGTCGCCGCATAAGTAATAGCAGGGTCGCAGCCTAACGCAACAGCAATTTCAAATTTCTTTGTATCTCCGTCATTGCGAGGAGCTTGCGACGAAGCAATCCACTCATTGTTTTGATTTTGGATTGCTTCGCTGCACTCGCAATGACGAGAATGAAGCCGCTTAAACTCTTGAAAATTCTTAGCACCGTCATGATGCTTATGCCAATGCATTCCTGTGGTAGTATTATCAAACTTCTGAAGCCTGTACATCCCCATATTTCTGTTTCTTGTATGAGGATTCTTTGTAATGACTAACGGAAGCGTAATAAAAGCTCCTCCATCTTCCGGCCAGCATTTTAAAATCGGCAATTTGTCAAGAATAGGCTGACTTAAATCCTTGATTACAACTTCCTGACAGGCTGCACTGAAACACCCCTGCGGAAAAAATTGGCTCATTTCAGTAAGTTTAGGAATTAATGCAGCCTTTCCCCACAAAGAATCGGGAATCTCGGGCTTAATTAACTCTTCTATCCGCTCGGCTATTTCTTTTACGTTATCAACTCCCAGAGAAAGTGCCATTCTCTCAAAAGACCCGAACGCGTTTGTCAAAACAGGCATTTCATAACCTTCCACGTTTTTAAACAAAAGCGCTTTATTAGGAAAATCTTTGCCTTTGCTCGCCCTGTCGGTAATTTCAGTGATTTCCAACTCGGA
>DNRP01000187.1:0-7287 GCA_003499955.1 Cyanobacteria bacterium UBA9971 | reverse complement strand
TTATGGTATTTAACATTTTGATATGTAGTTGGACAAATTTCCTGCCAGCTTATTAAATTCTCTGCAAACACACAACCGATCTGCAAAAATAACAACATAGCAAAAGAAAATGATATTAAATTTTTTTTCATAAATACCTTTCTTTATTTTAAAGCTTTATAAGTCTTTTGTAAAAGTATAGCATCATCTTCGATGTCGGGACTTTCGCATATTATAGTACCCTTTACATTAAAATCTTTGAAAGCCTTCATTAATTCTTTATATTTAAGGTCTGATTCTTCGAGATTAAGATGTTTCCGCTCGCCTTTGGCGGTATATTCTATTCCTGCAATATGCGCGTGAAAATTTTCCAGCGCGTGTTGACCAATTTCGTTTCCCATTCTTTCAAAAACCCTTGCAAACTCGTCATAAGTATTCCAATTTCCGCCGCTTCTGGCATGAAGATGCGCAAAATCTATGCAGGGCAGAACCATTTCAACTTCATTGGAAAGCTGAATTAATTCGTCTAAATCCCCCCATTGCGAAGCTTTTCCTGTAAGCTCAGGACGTACCCATATTTTGATGTTTTCAGATTTTAAAGTACTTATAATTTCAGTCATTTTTGATTTAACTTGATTATGAACGAATTTTTTGTCCTGCCCCATATAAAAAGCGGCATGAAAAGTTATGCTGTATCCACCGCAGGCATAGGCAACACGTGCCGTATCAAGAATTCTTTTAACGCTGGCATCAACTTTATCTTGTTCAGGAGAAGCTAAATTAATAAAATAAGGACCATGCGCCGTTAAAATTAATCCTTTTTCCTGCGAAATCTGTTTAACAACAGGTATAGTTTTGGCATTCATATTAACACCGCGGACAAATTCAATTTCCATACAGCCAAGTTTCATTTCAACAAGGTCATCAAAAGCGTTTTCATAAGTCCGCGGATTAGTTTTGTTGGGTATTCCGGCTGTCCCGAATAAAAGTTTGTCCATTATTTTTCCTGAATTATAAGTCTTTATACACTTCACTTCGGTGCTAAATTCTTAAAACGTGTATTATTCTAATTTCACCGTCTATAAATTCAAAAATAATCCGGTAATCGCCAACTCTTAAGCGATAAAGATTTAAATATCCTTTTAAAAGGATCACATCAGCACTTTCACCCGAAGCAAAATCTTTTAATTTTTGAATTATTCTTTTAATATTTTGTTTATCTATATTTGATAAATCTTTATCGGCTTTTTTGGAAAATTTTATAATCATTCTATATTGTATTTCTTTTCAATTTCTTCAATAGAATAAACATGTCCGGCTTTATAATCTTCTCTTGCTTCTTCGATAGACTTTAAATCCTCTTCGGTTAACTTTTCTGAGCCTTCGGGAATGCTTTTTATAAAATTTTCTATTTTTTTGCTTCTTTTTTGTTTTAAATATTCGGCAAAGTCCAAAACCTCTTCTTTATCTTTTTCAAGAAGGGATTTAAAGACATCAATCAGTTTTTCTTCAGGAATTCCCATAAATTTACACCTTATTTATACATTTTTATTTTAACTTATAAAATTAGTCTTTTAAAGTTTTCTTTTTATAAATAAAAAAATTGATACCCGTATGACACAAAGTGCAGTACTAAGACTATTGGATTATTAATCTATTTTAATTTATTACAGAACTACGGCTTTGTGCATAAAGACGGAGCAATTGTAACAAATTTTCTTACCAACTCTCCATCCCATTGAGTTCCAGCACCTGATCTAAGAATTTCTATTGATCTATCAAGAGTTAATGATTTTCTGTAAGGTCTGTGACTGATCAAAGCGTGAAATGCATCTGCAATTGCCACTATTTTAGCACCTACAGGAATTTCATCATCCTTTAATCTGTCGGGATAACCGCATCCGTCGATTCTTTCATGATGGTGTTTAACTATCGGAATCAAATCTTTTAATGATTTAATCGGTTCTAAAACTTTTTTAGCGCCAATTACAGGGTGCTGTTTCATAATTTCCCATTCATGATCTGTTAATGCGCCCGGTTTTCTTAAGATTGATTCAGTTATACCTATTTTGCCGACATCATGAAGCAATGCGGCAAGTTTAATCCTTTGAACAGTTTTTTCAGGAAGATTTATAGCCCTTGCAAGAGCTTCAGCATACATTGAAACAGCCTGAGAGTGACCTCTGGTGTATGTATCTTTCGCATCAATTGCTCCCGCAAGAGAAGATACCACATCAAGAGGAATTTTAGGCATTTTTTTAGATTTAAGGAATCTTTTTACAAGCTCATCTTCAAAATTCACACCCCATTGAGAGTGCCTTTTAGCAATAACGCGCGCTAAAGTATCTAACGCTATTTTATTCCAGAAATTCATATCCTGAGCGCTAACTACAGCAGCCATGCCGTTTTTATGACTGTCATGTTTTGAAATAAGCATTGCCTGCTCTGCAAGTATCAATAATTTTTCCTGTTCTTTAGCGCATTCGGGATAAGTCGCAACACCTATGCTGGCTTTAACATGCCCGACCCCTTCAATGCAACATGAGGATAAGGCGTTATTTATATGTTTTGCCACATAACATGCTTTTGTATTATCAGCACCCGGAAGTATAACCGCAACTTCATCTCCGCCAAAACGACCTGCAATATCTCTTGCCCTGATATTTTTTCTGATTTTTTCCGCTATAAGTAAAATAATTTCATCACCTTTAGCATGACCGAACTCTCTATTTATTCTTGCAATATTATTAATGTCAAATATTATTACAGAAACACTTTCACCTGTTTTTTCCGCTTTTTTAATTGATTGACATAAGTTTTCTTGAAATACCTTATGAGTATGAAGCCCTGTCAGGTTATCTATACCGCTATTAAAAGACATTCTTTGCTTTAATTGAATGTTTACAATTAAAAGAGTGGCATAAGTACACAGCGTATTCATAATTTCATCATTTTTATGATCTCTTAAAGCCGCTCCCGCAACAAAAACACCTTTGCTTTCATCCAAAGATACGAGTGGAATAATTACGCATTGATTATTTTCAAGATGACTAACTTCAGGATAACTTATATGACCTGAATGTCTTCTTGTCCTATCATTAAAGCTTTTTGCAATAATATTTTCGGGATCTTCAAGAGACTGTTTTAATAAATGAATATTTTTCGTGAAATCTGTTAAAGTAATACTTAATTCTGTATTTGTTGAATCAGGAATCCCTAACGCTGTAAAACTATAACCTAATTTAACAGCCGTAAAATGAAGCCTGTTATAAATTTCTTCTATAGAATTATCCGCCATTGCAGAATTATAAAATTCTGTTATGACCTCTAAAGGATCTAAAGCTTGTTGATATAAAAACCTTTGCGACTTGCCGCCATAACTCGCATAAAAAGTACTCAAAGCTTTACGTGCATTAAGATGCACGTTAACCCTCTGCGAATTAAACTTCGAGATGTTAGAAACTGACAACTCTTGATTATGACTCAAACTTCAAGCCCTTTGTATTTTATGGAACCTTAACTCTTCAAACTACTCTTTGTTTATCCTTTATTCTATTAAGTTTTTAGTAAATTTACCAGAGTTATTCGGATATTTTTTTAACATTTGCATTTAAATTTCATTAAAAATCACTAATATTATATAACCCAAAAAAAACAATAACTTTGAGTATGATGAGGGGATTGAGTCACGACAATTATTTAGTTTTGTAACATTTTTCATTAAAAATCTCGAACCTTGTAACATTTCTTTATATGGGATTTTGAAGTGTTTCAATACATAAAAAACCTATTTCCGTTATCTCTATATCTATTATCCGATTGTTTAATTTTTTATAAAAAATCGGATTAAATAATTACTTTTTTGAAACAAATAGTCCCGATTTTCGTCCCTAATACTATACGTATTAATTAGTACAAATTTATACTCTTTTTTGAATTTAGAAGAGGCAAAATTAAAAAGGCGGTTAGGAATGACAGGTTTAGATTTAGCAAAATTAAATACCAAAACGAGCAGCGACATAGATTTTGAATATCTTGCCAAAATGGAAGATGATTTAGAAGATGAAGATTTTACGGAAATTGACGAGGATATTAAACCGGAAGCTGCTGATTTAAAAGATGTACCCAAGCATAAAAAGATTTTTAATCAGGAATTCAGGGCAAATGATATTCTGCAAATGTATTTAAGAGATGTTGGCAGAAAATCCATGATTAACGCGGCAGAAGAGATTGAGCTTGGCAGAAAAATCAGGGAAGGAAAGAAAGAAGAAGCTGAAATTGCTAAAGGGAAACTGGTTCAGGCAAATTTAAGGCTTGTGGTTAGTATTTGCAAGAAATATGTCGGACAGGGCGTACTTTTTATGGATTTAGTACAGGAAGGAAGCCTTGGATTAATCCGCGCGGCTGAAAGATTTGACTATAGACGCGGTTTCAAGTTCAGCACTTATGCGACATGGTGGATAAGACAAACTATAATTCGTTGTATTGCCAATACTTCAAGAACTATACGTATTCCCGTTCACATGTCCGATAAGATAAGACAATACAAAAAAGTTAAAACAATATTAACTCTTGAATTAGGCAGAGAGCCGACAGTTCAAGAAATAGGAAATACCATGAAACTCACGCCTGATAAAGTTGCGTGTGTTAAAAAAGCCATGTCAAGAGAACCAATGAGTCTTGACTTGCCTATAGGTGAAGATCTTTATCTTGAGGATTATGTTCCCGATGCAGAAGCTGTTTCCCCTCACGTCAGAGCAATGGATAATCTTCTTCATGAAAACGTAATGCAAGCTTTATCTATCCTCACAGAAAGAGAACAGGCTATTCTAAGAGAAAGATTCGGACTAAACGATGGTCGAAGTAAAACTCTTGAACAATTAGGCAAGATCTTCGGGTTTTCAAAAGAAAGAATCAGGCAAATAGAAGATATTGCTCTTAGAAAACTTAGAGATTCCAATGCAATGAAGCATTTAAAAGAATATATTTTATAAATTAAAAAAATAGAGGTTTTAAAACCTCTATTTTTTAATGAATATTTTCAAATAAAAACGACAGAAATTCAAAAATTTCTGTCGGGATCTATACCGAAGGATTATAGGCTTTCTTTAATTTCCATAACGGAGCATAAACAAAAGTCATTTGCTTTTGAGAAAATTATATGTGCTTGTTTTTATAAACTCAAGTGTTTTTAGTTTTTTACACTGTATGAATTAGAAATACACAACTATCAAAAACATCTTTTTTACCATGATGTCATTCTGAGGGTTTTAGCTCAGGGAACCCACTTTTTTGATTGATTATCAAAAAAGAAGGGGGTATCTGTCTATCATTGATATTTGGATAGATCCTTCACTTTGGTCAGGAGGACAAAAAGTCAATAAAATTGAAGTTATGCAACAGTCTTAACAATCACACAATAATTAACGAAAATGCTATACTTGTTTTAATTTAAATAGAATAAATGAAACATGCCGGAAACACTTAAAAACCTACCCATAGAATCAATAATAAACCTGTACAAAACCTCTGAAGAACTTCTTCTGGTGCTTGATGCTGAAAAAAATCCGATTTTTCTCAATAAAAGCGCAAAAAATTTGTTCGGGGATATTAAAAAAATTACAGAAATTGAACATTTTTTCTCCTTTAATGTTTGTATTTTAGACAGAGAAAAGTTTTTTGACTATAACCCCATTCAGGAAATCTTAAATTTTAATACTTTATTCAGCGCGGAAACACTGTTTCAGCTTGACAGCAACTTATACAGAAATTTAAACATAAGAAGTTTTAGCGTTCAAAATAAAAAAATAATAATTTTATCAGACGTTACGGAAAAAATTCAAAATATATCCTTGAAAAGCCTTCTGGCAGAAACTGAAAAAGCTATTGAAAAGCTTGAAAAAGAAAACAAAGAGTTTTCCGAATTAAAAGAAAAAGCGCAAACTCTCGCGATAAGAACAGGTTTAATCAACAAAGTATCAAATAAAATCAGGGATGGGTTTGATATAGAAGAGATTATACAAACCGCTGTCGAAGAAATTTCTAAAACGCTAGGCGTAAGTCAGGGATTTTATGCTGAAATTTTAAACAATAAAGAACTCTCTGTTAAACATGTCTGGGCTGCGGAAAAAAAAGAATATATAAAAGTAAATAAAATTTATCCTGACAAGGATGCTTTGCTGAAAAATTCTTTAGAAAACAAAGTTTCCGGTACTTCAACAGTAATAATAGACAATAATACAGGAGATTCCAGACCAAAACTTATAACTCCCATTATTTATAATAATGAAGTTCTGGGGATCCTGTCATTTCTTCACGCCGCCTCAAAAAAACACTGGCATACAGAAGAAATAAGTTTGATTGAAGGTATAGCTTCCCAGCTTGCATCTGCAATTAATCAGGCAAAATTGTTTAATGAACTTGAAGAACAAAAATCAGATCTTGAAAAAGCTCTTTTAGAATTAAAACAAGCCCAAACACAGCTTATTCAGTCAGAAAAAATGGCTTCTCTCGGTCAACTGGTAGCCGGTGTTGCCCATGAAATAAATACACCAATAGGTTCAATAAAAAGTAATAACGATATTTTTATAAAATGCATTCAAAAAATTCAAACTTCTCCTACAGAAGAAGAAATGAAAAATTATTCGGAAATCCTCGATGATACGCTAAAAGTAAACTCTGAAGCCATAAAAAGGATAAATTCCATCGTGAAAGCCCTGAAAAATTTTGCCCGCCTTGATGAAGCAGAGTACAAAGAAACAGATATTCACGAAGGCATAAAAAGTACTTTGATGCTTATTAATCACGAAATTAAAGGAAGAATCCAAGTAATTGAAGAGTTCGATAATTTACCGTTCATAAATTGCTATCCGAACCAGTTAAATCAGGTATTTATGAATATTCTTATAAATGCCTGTCAAAGTATTAAAAAGGACGGCGCAATAAAAATAAAAACAGAAAAATTTGCAGACAAAATTAAAATACTTATTTCAGACACCGGCAAAGGAATTCCTGAAAAGCATCTGGAACATATTTTTGATCCCGGTTTTACGACAAAAGGCGTTGGAATCGGTACAGGACTAGGGCTTTCAATATGCTATCAGATAATACAAAAGCACAAGGGTACAATTAAGGCAGAAAACAACCCTGATCAGGGTTCTACTTTTATTATAGAATTGCCTGTCAAATAATAGTTTCGCCAGCTAAAGCAGGCGAGTGACATTTCTTTTTTATCTCAAAATTATTAGATGTTCATTTTCTTTCTTTTTGAACGCAAAAAGAAATGAAAACGAACCAAAAGAAAGAAAA
>DNRP01000103.1:7979-13738 GCA_003499955.1 Cyanobacteria bacterium UBA9971 | reverse complement strand
ACAATTGTTTTTGCTATTTTTTTAGATTTATTGTTTTTTATTCCATAATTTTAATTACATGAACAGGACATGCTTCAGCTGCAGCTCTGCAATCATCTTCATGACCTGCAACTTTTGACTGGTTTACATGTGCAACTTCATCCATATCAAAAATATCAGGATTTATGGAAACACATGCGCCACATGCGATACATCCCGGAATAATTTGTACTTTCATAAAAAACCTCCTTTTGTAACTTAAAAATTAATATTTTGATGAAAAGAAATCTTTAAGAGTATTTTTGTAATCTTCGCATTTCGATTTAATCATAATTTTGTGTTTCCATTTTTCACAATTTGTTTTTGCGATTATTTCAGCCAGTTTTTCAAGACTTTCGCCCTGTTCATTTTCAACTTTAGCTTTAATTTTTTCTTTTAAAATTTCCATCCACGCTTCATCAGCCAGTTTTAGAAATTTTTCTTCACAGTGACAATGCTCTTCATGGTGGTGTTGTCTTATTTTATCACCGCACTGGCAATGTTCTCCGCATTTACAAGATTCGTCATGACTAAATTGTTCTGACATTTCTCTTATTTTCCTTTCAAAATTTATATTAAAATAAGTCTGGAATTTAATAAAATACACTTAATTTTCAATAAAATAAATACCCTTTCTATCTATTTATTTCGACATAAGTAGGCAGATAAAAAGTATAAACAATTTGATATTTTTAATACAAAAGACTTATTAAACCAGATAAGCTTTTCTGTAAAATAAAAAAGTGCCAAGCGCTAAAACTATAAAATTAGGCAGCCATGCCGCAATAAATGGTTCAAGTATTTGAGCTTCGCCAAGAGAAGATGATACTGCTCTTATAATGTAATAACAGAAAATTACAATAATGCTGAATAACAATCCCCTGTTGACTTTTGCGCGCGGAGGACTTATGGCTAACGGGATTCCGATTATTACTATCAGAAAAGAAGTTATAGGCAGGGCAATTTTTTCATAAAGCATTACCTTGAGCAAAGCGACTTGTTGAGGTTCAATCTCTTTAGCTTTAGTTTTTATGTACTTAGCCAGATCAAAGAAATTAAGTTCCCTTGCTTTATGGTCTTTTTGCATCTCAGAAAGGTTTAAATTGTTATATAGCTTTAAATTATTAAAGACAGCAGTGTTCATAACCTTGCCTGACGAAGAAATTGTATAAATGGCACCTTCATCAAAACCCCAATAAGAAGGATTTGTAGATCCGTATTTTGACTGAACAACCTGTATTACATCAGGTTTTGACAGGTCTAAAACCGTAACACCTTCCAATTTTTTATGTTCGTAATTATTTATGTAAAAAAGTCTTTTAATTTGTTTATTTTCGTCAAGTTCCTGAAATGAAAAGTTTGATTTTCCGTCGGGAAGATTTTTTTGCGCTAATGCTTCCATCATCAGGTTTTTAGCTTTCATGTTTGCTGCGGGAACTATAAATTCGTTTACGACAAAGCTAAATATCGCCAGTGAAAAACTGATTATCAAAACAGGTAATGCAAGCCTCATTAAACTTATTCCGCAAGCTCTCATTATTGTAAGTTCGCTGTTTGTGCTGAGTTTATTAAAGGTTAATATTGTCGCAAGCAGTATGCCCATTGGAATAGTAAAGACAATAATATAAGGAAGCTGAAGTATAACTGTTTTTATAGCTGTGCTAAAAGGGATTCCGTATGCCGAAATTTGTTTTACCAGATATAAAAACTGATCTGATGCAAACATAAGTGATGTAAAAACTACTACGCCAAGCAAAAAAGTTTCTATAAGCTGTTTTGTAATATATTTATCAGTTAAAGTTAAATTTATTTTTTTCATTTTATAAACCAGATTAATTGCGATTTTATTTTCTTATTATAAAATAGTTTTTATCTAAGTACTTGTGAATTTACAAAATTAAAAAACTACCTGTTTAGTCTATAAATATAATAACAAAAATTAAATTTTTTAAGGAGATAATTATGTCAAATGCGTTAGAAGTAAATGATGCAAATTTTGAACAAGATGTGAAGAAGTCAGAAACCCCTGTTCTTGTTGATTTTTGGGCTCCATGGTGCGGGCCTTGCAGAAAAATTGCACCTGTAATAGACGAAATTTCGGAAGAATATAAAGGACGTCTTAAAGTTGTTAAAGTTAATACGGATGAAAATGTCCGCACAGCTCAAGAATACAGCATAAGTGGAATTCCGAGTGTATTGATTTTCAAAAACGGCGAAGCTGTCGAAAGATTAGTCGGGCTTATGCAAAAATCCACCTTAATTAGTAGTATCGAAAAGTACCTTTAAAAAATTCATAAAACTTAATATTATAGAAAGAGGAAAATAAAGTTTTTTCCTCTTTTTTAAGGTTTTTTATACACCCACCCCCTGCCCCCTCCCTTGAGGGCGGGGGAGCGCACAAGAAGGGGCTTCGCCCCTTACCCCATTAATTTACGGGATGTCATTGCGAGGAGGGGCTAAAACCCCGACGTGGCAATCTATCCAATTAACAATTAAAAACTTCATTCCCAAATGGTTAGATTGCTTCGTCGCTTTGCTCCTCGCAATGACAACTTAAACAAGAATAATTTACTGTTAATGCAACCAATTCAGGAGATAAATTATGCTGAAAATCCTTTCAGGAAACCAAATGAGGGAAGTTGACAAAAAAGCTATAGAAGAGCTTAAAATTCCCGGGATTTTGCTTATGGAAAACGCCGGAAGGGCTGTATATGATCAGGTTATTGAAATAATGGACACAATAGAAGATGAATCAGCAAGTGTTCTTGTAATTTGCGGAAAAGGAAACAATGGCGGCGATGGTTTTGTTGCGGCAAGGCATTTAATAGAAAATGATATTCAAACAACAGCAGTTTCTTTGTTCAGAAAGGATAATTTATCAGGTTCAGCTCTTATAAACCACGATATTCTGGAAAATTTTACTGAGATTGTTTATATGGATGAAATTGACCTTGATAAATTAAGACAAATGATTTCCGCATCTACAATAATAGTTGACGCAATCTTTGGGACAGGCTTGAATTCGCCAGTTAAAGGCAATGTTAAAGATATAATTAACTCGATTAACGAATATACAGAAGGTTTTGTAGTATCGGTAGATGTCCCTTCCGGTGTAAATGCGGATACAGGCGAAATATTAGGCACAGCGGCAGTTGCTGACTATACCGTCACTTTTCATGCTCTAAAGCATGGACTGATAAATTACCCTGGTGCAGATTATGCAGGAGAGGTCATCATCGTTCCCATAGGGATTCCCGAATCTTTAACAGACGGAAATGATTATAATACTTACCTGATAACAGAACATTATGTTCATGTTTCTATGCCCATAAGACAGGAAAACAGCCATAAAGGAACTTTTGGCAAGGTATTTAATGTTGCAGGCAGTATAGGAATGACTGGAGCCGCTTATATGAGTTCTGTAGCGTCTTTGAAAGTTGGCGCAGGCTATTCGATTCTTGCAACTCCACAAAGCTCTGTTCCCGTAATTTCTTCTATGGCTCCGGAAATAGTGTGTGTTCCTCTTGAAGAAACAGAAGAAAAAGCTATTTCCCAAAAAGCGCTGGCTAAAGCCCTCGATAAAAGCAAAGATGCCGATGTTTTTCTTATAGGTCCGGGACTTGGAACGGAAGAATCCACTGTTGAATTTGTGTTACAGTTTACACAACAGCTTACAGACAGGGGAGAAAACCTGATAGTCGACGCGGACGCTTTAAATTGCCTTGCTATAAAACAGGATGTTTTTCTCCCGATAAATTCAATCATAACTCCTCATGTAAAAGAACTTTCGCGGTTAATGAAAGTTCCTGTCGAAGAAATACTTAAGGATAGAATAAAATTTGCCCGCGATGCATCTCAAAAATTCAATACAATAGTAGTTTTGAAAGGCGCAAAGACAGTTATAGCAGAACCCAACGGTAATATTTATATAAACCAGACAGGAAATTCGGGATTGGCAACAGCTGGAAGCGGCGATGTGCTTGCCGGAATGATAGCCGGATTTGTTGCGCAGGGGCTTGATTTAAAGAATGCGGCTATTGTCGGAGTTTATTTGCATGGATTAACCGCTGATATAGCAGTGAAAGAACTAACGGAATATTCACTTACAGCTTCAAAATTATTAAATTACATCCCTGCGGCTATCAAAGAAGTTATTGAAATAAGATAATTATACAAATTTAAAAAAATGAGAAATGGGATCTGAAAAACAAAAATGGCGAGCAGTTAGCTTTTGGTTAATGCGACCGTAGCGAGCCAAAAAACTAATTCTAGCCCCCTCCCTAATAAGGAGGGGGTTGGGGGTGGGTGTAAATAATGATTTAACGAATATTTGTTTAAAAAAGTATAAAGAGAAAAAGTAACGAAAAACTAACTAAGTTCCCCAAAATTATTTTTTCATGTAATATTGTAAGCAGGGTTTTTGCTCGGTAAGAATTTAATAAAAAAAATAAGATAAATATAGAAGATGACTATAAAAACAAGGAATAAATTACTAAATTTATTTGTAAGAATAGCGATAAGCATAACAATTTTATCAGTTCTTTTCACGAGGATTGATTTTCATGAAATTATAAACTCACTAGTCAATACAGATCATACTGTTTTAATTATTGGCGTGGTAATTTATACAGTCAGTCAGGTTTTAAATGCTTATAAATGGAAATTAATAGCTAACAACGCTGGTTTTAACAATAAATTAAAAGAATATATAGATTATTATTTTGTCGGTTTGTTCTTTAATTTGTTTTTGCCGACAACGGTTGGCGGAGATATTTCAAAGGCTTATTATCTTTCCAAACACGATCTTCAAAGCAGAAAAGCCCCTGCAATATATTCAGTACTCGCAGAAAGATATTCTGGTGTTGTAATTATAGTCTGGATAGGAACTATTGCGTTATTCACACCTATAGGAAACCCTGTTCCCGCTATTTTTAAAATATTAATGAGCGCTCTAACGGTTTTGATTTTTATAGTTACTCCTGCTTTCCCTGCTTTCTGGATGAAGTTTTTTAAGAGAAAAAAATGGGTAAGAACTATGCTGAGGGACATAAGGGCTTATTGGTCAAACCCGAGGCTTGTTGTAAAAGCGATTTACTGGTCTTTAATGTATCATATTCTTGTTTTAGCAATCCACATGATTATTGGCAGCGCAATGGGAATTAAAGTTCCTGTGGGTTACTATATTATGGCGTATTCAATGGCGGCAATGGCAGGTTTCTTGCCTGTTGCATTTAACGGTATAGGGCCGAGAGAGTGGGCTTATATCTATTTTCTGTCGTTTGCCGGCGTAAAAGAGTCAGATGCTTTAATTTTCAGTATTTTCTGGTTTGGAATAATTTTATCATCAAGTATATTTGGTGGAATATTCTACCTGAAAGGTCAATTATCTCCTGCTCCTGACGAATTTGAAGATGATTCGGATTCTGAATCAGATGAAGATGACAGTGAATTAAGTTTGAATAAAGAAAAGATAGTGTGTACAGAAACCGGAGTAAGCTAAATTGAATCCGCGATATAAATTCGGCAACATTTATAATGTTATTGTCCTTATTGTATTTAGCTTTATATTGTTCTGGTCGGCATATAACCTTTCAAAAAACTTTCTGGAAGATAAAGCATACGACTTTTTAGTTAAAATAACAGCTAAAACCAATCCTTCAAAGGATATAGTTGTAGTCGCCATTGATGATCAGTCAATTAACAAAATTGGAAGATGGCCATGGAAAAGAACTAATTATACA
>DNRP01000103.1:5120-7941 GCA_003499955.1 Cyanobacteria bacterium UBA9971 | reverse complement strand
AAACAGAAAGGCTTTTCAAAGAGAAATTCTCTATAAAAATCGATGATACCCGAAATACAGAATTTATTACAAATTCAGAGTATTATAACAGCAGTTATACGCTTAATGAAATCATGAATTCTTTATCAGGCTTAGGTTCTGTATTGTCAAATCCTGATAAAGACGGAGTTATAAGAAAAGCAGAACCTGTTTTTTACTATAAAAACGCTTATTATCCATCTTTAGCACTTGCTGTTTTCAATAAATTATATCCGCACTCGCAATATAAACTTTCCGAAAAATCTTTTGCATCACACTATTATGGCAAAAATCCCGTTAATATTCCTTTATATTCAAATAAAACCGGCAGCTTTAGCTATATTAAATGGTGTAAAACAGATGATAAGTCTAATGTTTATCCTTATAAAACTATAAGCGCATCGAAAATAATTGATTCTTATAACAGTTTAAAAAACGGAAAGCAGCCTGTAATTACACAAGAAGATTTGAAAGACAAAATTGTCATTATTGGAGTGACTGCAACCGCTTTGAAAGATGTAAAATCCACTCCGATGGCTGCGGATTACCCCGGAGTTTATATTCAGGCAACAATAATTGATAATTTTTTAAATAATGAATTTATCAAAATACCCGCCAAATCTGTAAAAATACTTGTACTTTTTAGTATAACCCTGTTAACGGTTCTGATAGTTTTGAGTTTGCCTGCTTTATACAGTGCTATATTATCGACAATACTGGCTTTATCCTATTTTTCATTTTGTCTTTTTGTTGCTTACCCCAAAAATTATGCATTAGATGCCATAACGCCGATAATTTTCATATTTTGCAGCATGTTGATTGGCTACGGCTACAATTATTTTATTGAAAACCGAAGAAAACGTGAAATCAAGAATTTAATTGCAAAATATGTTTCAAAAGAAATATTAGATGTGATTCTTTCTGATGTAGACAGTTCCAAACTCGGTGGAAAACGAGCGGATATAAGCGTTTTATTCGCTGACATCAGAAATTTTACTTCTATTTCCGATACTCTTCCTCCCGAAAAAGTAAGTTCCATACTTAATGAATATTTTAGCGAAATGATTCCTATAATTTTCAAGTATAAAGGCACTGTAAACAAATTTATCGGGGATGCCCTTTTAGTTATTTTTGGAGCTCCGATAGAAAATTTAAATCACTCAAAAATGGCTGTTAAATGTGCTGTTGAAATGCTTGAAAAAACTAATGAACTTCAGGAAAAGTGGCAAAAAGAAGGAAAACATCTTATTGATATAGGAATAGGAATAAGTTCAGGGATTGCGTTTGTTGGAAATATAGGCTCTGACGAAAGACATGAATACAGCGCTATTGGAAATACCGTAAATACGGCAAACAGGCTGGAATCTTTCAATAAGCTTTATAAAACAAATATTTTAATCAGCGAGCAAACTTATGAAATAGTTAAGGATATAATAAAAGCGGACGAGGTTGATTCGGTTTGTATAACACAAAATTCCGAGCCTATTAAAATTTACGAAGTAAAAGCCTTAATAAATTAAAAATGACTAAAACAAAAGAAATAGAAAACATTGAAATCTTAAAAAAGGCTATATCAGCCGAGATTAAGCATAATTATACGGATATTACAGGGAAAAAGTGCAAATTTTCCAAATATATTCTCGGAGAATTATATTTGATAAGTAAAAATTTTCCTGAAGACCCGAGATGGAAAAATCTTTACGCTGTCTTTGAAACTTATCCGACAACAGACCTTTCGACAAGGATGAAANNCTCACAATGACAATGGTGGTTTTAATAATAGTGACCCCGAAGAAACTGATGTAATGTATGTAAAAGGCGTTGGTCCAAAAGTTGGCGCGCTTTTGAATAAAATAGGAATTTTTACAGCTTATGATCTTCTTCATTATTTTCCGCGAAAACATCTTGATTATGCGGCAAAAACCCCGATTTGTAACTTAAAAGTCGGTGAAGAAGTTACTATTATCGGAAAAATTCTTTCTTTAACTTATTTTACAAGTCCAAAGCGTCCTAATTTAACCATAATAACTATAACTGTTGCAGATGAAACAGGCGTAATTTCCATAACCCGCTTTATGGGCAAATCAAACAGATATATGATAGAAAGAGTGAAAGCCCAGTTCCCTAAAGGTGCAAATATAATAATTTCCGGAGTGGTAAAAGTCGATGATTACAAGAGGGGATTTACAGTCGATAAGCCGGAAATGGAAGCAGTAAGCGGAGATATCGAAGAATGCGACTCACTTCACCTGAATAGAATTGTTCCTGTTTATCCTGTAACTGAAAATTTAAATATAAAAACGTTAAGACGAGCTATAAATAATGCTTTAGAAACTCATGCCGACCATCTTGATGAGTTAATTCCTGAAGAAATCCGAAAAAAATACGAACTTACTGATAAAGTAATCGCAATAAGGCAGATACATTTCCCTGATTCGCTTCAAAAACTTGATGAAGCTCGAAAAAGGCTTGTTTTTGAAGAATTTTTTATAATGCAGCTAAAACTTGCTCTGATAAGAAAAAAACAAAAAACGGAGGCGCAAGGGCTGACACTGAATTATATAAAAGGCGGTCTTGTTGATAAATTCGTTGATTCACTGCCGTTCAAGTTGACCGGTGGGCAAAAAGATGCCTTCGATGAAATTCTTGCCGATATTTCAAAACCTGAACCAATGAGAAGACTTCTTCAAGGCGATGTTGGATGCGGAAAAACCGTTGTTGCCGGAATGGCGTTGCTTGCTGCTGTGGAAAACGGTTATCAGGGAGCTATTATGGCTCCGACAGAAATCCTTGCCGAACAGCA
>DNRP01000103.1:0-5066 GCA_003499955.1 Cyanobacteria bacterium UBA9971 | reverse complement strand
GTAAGACAAAGATCAGAGCTGAAAAATAAAGGAGCAAATCCTGAACTGCTTGCCATGACAGCCACGCCAATTCCGAGAACACTTGCGCTGACTTTACATGGGGATATGGATTTAACGATAATCAACGAACTTCCGCCTGGAAGAAAGCCTGTAAAAACCGCTCTGGTAGGTCAAAAAGACAGAAAAAAATCTTATCAACTAATAGCCAAAGAAATCGAAAAAGGTCATCAGGCTTATATAGTGTTCCCATTGATAGAAGAATCCGAAACCCTGTCAGCAAAAGCTGCGACAAAAGAGGCAGAACGGCTTCAGAAAAATGTTTTCCCTGATTTAAAAATAGGACTTGTTCACGGGAAATTATCTTCCTCCGAAAAAGACAGCGTTATGGAAGAGTTTAGAGCAGGCAAATTTCATATACTTGTTAGCACAACGGTAATCGAAGTTGGTGTTGATGTTCCCAACGCAACGGTTATGATGATAGAAAATACCGAAAGATTTGGTCTTTCGCAGTTGCATCAGCTAAGAGGTCGCGTAGGAAGAGATTCCAAGCAGGCTTATTGTATTCTTGTTTCTGAAACAAACTCTCAAGAAACTTTAAAACGTCTTGAAGTTATGACAAAAACCAATGACGGGTTTGTTATTGCTGAAAGTGATTTAAAAATAAGAGGTCCGGGCGAACTTATGGGAATAAAACAAAGCGGAATTCCTGATTTAATACTTGCTGACCTTGTAAAAGACGCAAATATCCTTGAGATTGCACGAGAAGCATCATTTAATCTTGTAAAAAATGATAATATCGAAAACTATCCGCTTCTTAACAAAAAAATTACAAAAGAAGTTGTTGAAATCGAATTATAAAGGGAAAGAAAATGAAAGCAGTAATCCAGCGTGTAAAAAAGGCTTCAGTCACTATAAATAACGAACTTTATTCGGAAATTGGTCAAGGAATCCTTGTTCTTTTAGGAATTGAAAAAGGCGATACTTTTGAACAGGCGGAATTTCTGGCGGATAAAATTGCAAATCTCAGAATTTTCGAAGATGAAAATGAAAAAATGAATTTGTCTTTATTCGATAAAAAAGGGGAAATTCTTGTGGTTTCTCAATTTACACTGGCAGCAGATTGTAAAAAAGGCAAAAGGCCAAGCTTTGATAATGCCGCAAAACCTGATACAGCAGTACCTTTATATGAAAAATTTGTTGAGTTTCTTGAAAATCATAATATACCTGTAAAAACAGGGCAATTTGGCTCTATGATGGATGTAGGACTTATAAATGATGGACCTGTAACCTTTATTCTTTCCAAATAATTAATTCTTATTAAATCATTAAGTTTTGTTACAAATTAAAATTTATTGTTAACTTGAATATAAATAAAGTAAAATATATATAATTAAAGCTTTAATATATATTAAGAAAATTAATTTAAATATATTAATGACTTTAATTAGCTATTCATGTTATATTGTATTGAGTCTCGGGGTGAAATGTTAACGTAATATTTTATTCTAAATCAAAGTAAATTAAATGGATGAAGTGTTCGCAAGGAAGAAATTGTAGTAAGATAGGGTATTAATAGGAGAAAAATCCTTGCTGAAAGGTAATGAGGGGCTAAATTAAGAGATGTATGTAAACAAATGCACTAAATGCGGCGCAGAATTTGAAACAAAAAATCCGAAAAGAGTTATCTGTCCTAATTGTTTGTATCCTGATAGACAAGACGCGCCATTAAGTTCTTATAATAATGTTTTAAAACAGCCTGAAGATAATCCTGAAAAACAACCGGAAAAAGCACCGGATCAGTTTCCGCAAAGACCGCAACAAGGTGGTTATTCAGCGGGTGGCGGATATTCGGCAGGTGGAAACCAAAATTATAACTCACCGCAAAGAAGACCTTATCCGCAACAAGGCGGTCAAGGTGGATTTGGCGGACAAAGACCACAACAGGGCGGTTATGGAAATCAGGGCGGCGGTTTCGCTCCAAGACCGCAACAAGGTGGATTTGGCGGACAAAGACCACAACAGGGCGGTTACGGAAATCAAGGCGGCGGATTTGCTCCAAGACCGCAACAAGGCGGATTTGGCGGACAAAGACCACAACAGGGCGGTTATGGAAATCAGGGCGGCGGATTTGCTCCAAGACCCCAACAAAGTGGATTTGCTCCACAGGGTGGGGGATTCAGAAGACCTCCAATGCAAGGCGGTTTTGCCCCAAGACCTCAACAAGGCGGATTTGCTCCACAGGGTGGGGGATTCAGAAGACCTCCAATGCAAGGCGGTTTTAACAGACCGGCAGGCCCGGGCGGATTCAACAGAGGCGGTCCTCGCAGACCAATGGCTGCTCAAAAACCGTTATTAATTAGCAGAGAACAGGTTGCCGAAATAGAAATGCTCTACAAAGCAATGCTCCCGCTTCCAAATCCCGATTGTCATGAAGTAATCGGGGAAAAAATGCAGCTCGAGCCGAATAAAGTTTTCTTTGGCATAAATCTTATCAGACAAAAAATGTTTTTGCCGAAACTTCCTTATCCGAAAAGAAAACTGGCAGTTTCTCCCGATCAATTAACAGCAATACAGAATTTATATACTCCATTGTTGCCTCTTCCTCCTATAGGCTGTCATAAATTCATTTCAAAACAGCTTAAAATGGATGAATGGCGGGTTCATGTGGGAATTGGAATTATCAGAAAGCAGATGGATCTTCCTCGTTGGAATCCTGACAGAGCAGATGCTCCGGCAGAATTTAAAAATCAGGCAAAAAAAGTTGTTGAACCGGAAGCGGAATAATTGAAATAGCAAAAAGAATAGAAGTTTTTTATGTGTAAAAAATTAAAAGAAAAAATAAACAAAATTAAATATACTATATTCAAAGATAAGAGAATTGCTCTTATTAAGTTAGAGGGAGTCATTTTAGATTCAGGCTATTTACCCGGCTCTTCAAAAGTAATTGAGTCTTTGAAAGATGTTAAGAAGCTTGGCATAAAAACGATTGTGCTTAGAATAAACAGCCCTGGCGGCACTGTTGGCGCATCACAAGAAATTTATACAGAAATAAAAAAACTTCAGAAAGACGGCATTAAAATTGTTGTTTCACTTGGCGATGTGGCAGCAAGTGGAGGCTTATATGTTGCAGTAGCGGGAGATAAAGTTGTAAGCAATCCGGGAACTGTCACAGGTTCAATCGGTGTAATAATAAAATCAAGCGTAATCAAGGATTTATATAAAAAAATAGGAATAGANNTCTACATACAAGCAATTTATCGGAACTATTTCCGAAAACAGAAATATAGACATAGAAGAAGTCAAAAAATTTGCGGACGGACGTATATTTACGGGTGAACAGGCGAAAAAATACGGTCTTGTTGATTTAATAGGTTCACAATCTGACGCGATTGACCTTGCGGCTGAACTTGCAGAAATAAAAGGCGAACCTGTGATAATTGATATTGAGCCGAAAAAAAGTCTTTTACAGAAAATTACAGGCGCAAATATGTCTGAAATTCTTGAAAAAGCAGGAATTAACGGCATGTATTCAAGAATTCCTCTCTGGATTATGCCTGAAAATTAATTGCTATTCCAGTCTTTCAACGGCTTTTTCTGCTTGCGCATCTTGAGGATTTAACTCAAGACACTTTGTATAAAACTTTTTCGCAAGTGTTTTATGGTCTAATTGCTCAAGGGTAACCGCAATATTGAAACAAACATCCGCATTTGAAGAATTTATTTCCATTGCCTTGTTAAAATAATCAAGAGCTTTGTAATAATCAGCTTTTTTGTAATATAAATTGCCCAGATTATAATATGCATACATAAAATCAGGTTTTGTTTCGATTGTTTTGAGAAAAGTTTTTTCAGCTAAATCTATCTTGTCATTTTTATAAAGACATACTGCATAACTGTAAAGATACTCAACCTTTGCAGGTTCAGCATCGGAAATTTCTTTGTATATGCCGCAAGCTTCATCAGGTCTGTTTATTTTTTCATAAAGACCGGCAAGAGTGAAAAGGCGTACATTATTTCCTTTAGATTTCGCTCTTAAAAAGTTTAAAGCTTCTGTAGTTCTTGAAAAATCTTTTTGACTTATGAGTAATTTAATTTTTTCAACAGCTTTTTCAAAATCAAATTTGGTATTTTTATCATCAACGCCCATCATTGAATACATAAAAGAATCCGCGCTAATCTTGGGACCGTTATTAACGCTAATTATCTGAGGATTTTGTCCTCGATTTGAAAGATTAATATTATAGATGCCCGTTGAATTTCGGGAATCACTTATAATTTCTTCTTCAGCTTGTTTTTGTCTTAAAGCTTTTAAAACATTAGGCTGAAATTTTTCATTATGAACGGAAAAAATTTCTTTGTATTCGTAATTACCTGTTAATAAGTTAAAGTTTTCAAAAAATAATGGATCAAGCTTTAATTTTTGCTTTTCATCGGGAATTATCAGAGAATCACAAAATTCTGCAAAATTTTCCCGCGTAACTCTTATATTAAATTGTTCGTTTGAAAGGAGCTTGCTTGCAGAAACAGCCAAGGTTGGTATCCCCGGCGTGATAATATTTATTACACACACAAGGTTAAGAATTATTATCAATTTTTTTTGATAATGTTTCATTATGTAAACTAGCCCAACCAATTTCAATCCATGTTTATTTTAAACGATTTTTCAGAAAAATCTAGTGTATATTGCTATTTTCGACTTTTAGGAGTATTGCCTACCCATCCATCCAAACATAGTTACCAAATATAACTTTTAAAAAATTATAAATAAACATTCAAAAAGGGTATTGCAATTTTTTGCATCTTAAATATAATATATGTGTGGGTTATAGGTAAATTTACGAAAGGAGATTCTTCGTGAATAAAGAGGAATTAGTACAAGAAGTAGCTAAAAAAGCTAAAGTTACCCAAAAAGAAGCTGCAGAAGTTTTATCAACACTTATCGAAGTAGTTGAAAAAACAGTTTCAAAAGGTAAAAAAGTTACATTAGTAGGATTCGGTACATTTGAAGCTCGCAAAAGAGCAGCTAGAACCGGTAGAAATCCTCAAACAGGTAAAGAAATTAAAAT
>DNRP01000019.1 GCA_003499955.1 Cyanobacteria bacterium UBA9971 | reverse complement strand
TTTTACTTCCAGCATAATTTGAGGCGTCAATGTTTCAGTATTATCAACAAGAGTATATCCGTATGCAGTAAAAAGTTTTTTAATTTTTTCCATCTTTATAGTAGAGGAAATGCGCCCCGAAAGTGCAACTTGTGTGCTGGATTTGTCTCCTGAATTAAAAAGCTCAATTTTTATATCATCATTAGGTACGAGTTTTCTTACTTCTTTAACAAAATTATCATAATTATAAATAGATTTACCTTGAACAAAAAGGTTGAACATAACAGGATCGCCAGAGCCTCCCCATATTATAAGAGAAGTTTCGCCGCCTGTTTTACCGTTAATAAGCATTTCTTTAGGAGATATAAAAACAAGATCAGCCATACTGGGATCTGTTATAGAAATTCTTTTAATAGGCTCATCAAATTTTATTAATTGTGACTTGCCGACAATTGCTTTTAATTCTGAAATACCTCCTTTTAAACGGGTAGGTGTATTTGTTTCGGTTATAGAAAGATTTTTTTCGAGTTTTTTTGTAATATCTTTTGATTTATAAATATTATTCCTGTCATTTGTGAACATTTGATTGTTAATAGAAACAGGATTGGAAGGAAGTTCTCTTATTTTAGGTATTTCCGCTGCAAAAACGGCAGAACTTATGCTTAATACTATTAATATCAGGGTGGTTAATAAAATACTGATGTCATTGCGAGGAGCGGATTGTCGACAGAGGCTGGAGAGCCAGCTTGGCTGGCTCGAAACGCCGTTTATCGTCGACAACCAAGCAGGTGCAAAGCACCAACGTGGCAATCTAACCGTTTTGGTATTTAAGTCAATAAACTTTTTAATATTAAATTTATTGAATAATTTTTTCAAATTTTTTAATCCTTTATAACTTGTATGAGTTTGTTGGTTAGATTGCCACGTCACCTCTGCGAGGCTCCTCGCAATGACAGCCTCAAGGGCTTAATTTAATGGTTTAAGAAGGTCTTTCAGATTTTTTGATGAAACATTTGCCTGGGTGTCACTTGTATCATCAAAGCTTTGTTTGGATTTACTATTTCCGCTAATAACTTCTATTTCAAATTTAGGTTGTTCAGGAATATCATCGGGACTGATAACTCCGGGTAATGAAGGAAGTTTTCCCGTCCCTGATGGAGGAGGCGGAAGTATTGAAGCGGTTTTTACAGAATTTATATGAACAGAGGAATGTTGTCTATATATTTTATCATCACTATTGCCTCTTGTTAAAACTTGTAATTTTCCCGCCATCATTGCATCTATTACTTTTTGCGCAACGGATATAGGAACTAATACAGTTATACCTGTAGCTTTATCAGCACTTATATTCTTTTTACCTGCAGGAATTGACGGTGAAGTGGGAGTTGCAGCAGGAGCAACCGGTTGATCCGGTGCAGCAGGCGGTGTTGCAGCCGGGTCTACAGGAGGTGGTGTTGCTGCAGCTGCTTGTACTTCAGGAGTTGTTTCAAGTGCTATTATTTTTATGTTTTGTACAATAAATTCAGGAGGCGATTTTACGGCAAGAAGGTCAATTTTTGACCCTACATATATATATGAAGCCAATCCCTGAATTGTGGAAGTAGGAATAGTAATCGCCCTCATTCCCGGAGGAATATTTAAAGAACTTTCGCCAGCGGCAAGAATATCATCTCCGGTTATAATTTTTCCCATGAGAATATCTTGAGAAGCAGTTTTCCCGAGAACAAAATTTTCATTAAAAAAGAAATTAGGAGGTAATTCACTTTTTTTATATTCTCTTTTTTCAATTTTATTAATTGTAATAATTTCACCGGATTTTATGTCTGTTTTAGCTAAAATCGTGTTAGTTGTATCTTCTGCGGGTGCTACCGTTTGAGTTTGCATAGTTGCAAGTGCTGTTGCTTGTTGTGCTGCCAATTGCTGACTAAGCTGTGCAACTTGAGCTTTTTGTCCGTTAACCATGCTAAAAACACCAACAGTTGCTACTAATCCAAGAGAAATAGCAATTATCATTTTTTTTTGATTTTTTTTTGAGCGCGCCATTTATTTCACACCCTTGTCTCAAATATCTCTAACTCCTTGTATAGTTAGTCGGATTATTTTTACAAAACTTTAGTTTTTATATTGACTTGAATTAAAAATAGTATATTTGTCCGACTTAAATTTTAAATAATATTTATTGTCGATTGATTTTATTAATCAATAGTACGAAAATAGACTTGAAAATAATTTATTATACTAAAATGAGTTTATATTTTCGAAAACTCATCGTTTCCGAAAATAACGCTCCTACTAGCGAATACCGCTTTTTTATTGGTTGTTAAAATCCCAAATTTATTTTTGAAGCGGTATAAAACATAAATTAAATATAGAAATTAAAATAAAAAGCGATAATCCAGATAAAAAAGGAAATAAAATATGTCAGAAATTTCAAGTTTAATTAAAATCAATCTTCCTGACGGATCTTCAATGGAAGTTCCTCAAAATTTTACTGTAGCTGATCTGGCTAACAAAATTAGTGAAGGACTTGGAAGAGTTGCCATTGCTGCAAAAATTAATGAAAATATTGTTGATTTAAACACAGTTTTGAAAAACAATGACAATGTAAAAATATTAACGTCAAAAGATGCTGAAACTCTTGATATTTTAAGACATAGTACGGCTCATGTGATGGCGCAGGCTGTTCAAAGAATTTATCCGAACGCAAAGATTGCTATCGGACCTACAATTGAAAACGGTTTTTATTATGATTTTGATATTCCCGACACTTCTCTCAGCGTAGATGACCTTTTAAAGATCGAAGAGCAGATGAATATTATTATTAAAGAAAACCAGACTTTTGAACGTCATGAAATAACAAATGTTCAGGAAAAAATAACTGAATTTAGAGAAAAAGGCGAGATTTATAAGCTTGAATTGCTTATGGAATANNCACCAAATTTATAAAAGCATTTAAACTTTTAAGCGTAGCCGGTGCTTATTGGCGTGGCGATGAAAAAAACAAAATGCTTCAAAGAATTTATGCTACTGCTTTTTGGACAAAAGATGAACTCAATGAACATCTTACAAGAATTGAAGAAGCAGAAAAACGTGACCATAGAAAGCTCGGTACACAGCTTGATTTATTCAGCATAAGAGAAGAAGTCGGCGCAGGGCTCGTTTTATGGCATCCTAATCTTAGCGTAGTAAGACAGATGATTGAAGATTACTGGCGTTACGAGCATAGAAAAAGGGACTATGAAATAGTTTACACTCCGCATATTGCAAAATCGCAACTCTGGGACATTTCGGG
>DNRP01000149.1 GCA_003499955.1 Cyanobacteria bacterium UBA9971 | reverse complement strand
CCTCAGGAAAAAACCAAAATCCCTCGTTCTCCCGAATTTGTTGAAGGTGTTATTAATCTTAGAGGAAGTATAATTCCTGTTATAGACGGAAGAAAACGTTTTGGTCTTGAATTAGCAAAAGAAACCACTGAAACCAGAATTATGGTTCTTGAGCTTGAAAGAAATACTGTAGGTCTTACCGTAGATTCTGTTTCGGAAGTCATACACATGCAGACAAAAGATGTTCAGGCTTCTCCTGTAAATGCTGACAAGTCGCAGGATTTTATTCTCGGTATCGGAAAATTTCAAGAAAGATTAATAATTCTTCTTGATCCTGACAATTTTCTTGATATGCACGAAATTGAAAGCATTAGTAATCTGGCTCAAGTGGCGGAAAATTTACGAGAATTGACTACATTAACCGAAACTGAAAAAGAAAAATCAAAATAAAATTTTTTATTTAATCCGAGTCACCAATTAGCGAAAATTGTCATGCTGAACTTGTTTCAGCATCTATCTATTTTGGGATTAAAGCTTTCAATTGTTTACCGGATAGATCCCGAATCAAGTTCGGGATGACACTTCATGTTAAATATAATTATTGAAAATTATATTTATTTAGCGACTCGGGTTATTTATGATACAAGTTGCAAATGAGATTTTTTTCTTGGAATTGTTATGCTTCTTAGTTCTTTTAGCCTGTCAAGAATAAACGGCAAGTTTCCGCAATTAGGTTTAAGTTCCATATATTTCTTGTAATATCGCATGGAATCGGTGTTGCAGTTCATTTTATCAAAGGCTATAGCAATTCCAAGATAAGCTCTTGAATATGTTTTATTAATTTTTAAAAGCTGCCTGAATGTTTTTATTGCTTTATTATGCATTTCCAGTTTTATGTACAAACTTGCAAGGGCATTTCTCGCTGCAACATTTTCAGGATGAACTTCTATGATTTTCAGATAATTTTTAATAGCTAAATCAAATTGGTTATTAAGTTCCAGTGCAAGGGCAAGATTTATCTTTGCTTCTATATATTCAGGACAAATTTTTATAGCTTTTTTAAATTCTTTAATTGCGTTATCGTATTTTTTGTCCATGCAGTAGCAGCAGCCGATTTCGTAATATAAAGTTTTATCNNACATTGTTTTTATCGTGTTTTAGCGTGAGTAAGTATTCATCTATAGATTCCCAGAAATAATTTTTCATTCTTAACGCATCTGCTTTAACAAGATGCCTGTATGCAAGTTCTTCAGGCGTATCAACTTTAATATCTAATCTTTTGACAAAAGCTTTAACTTTTTCTGACATTAAATCGTCTGTGACGATTTCCATAAACACTCCCCCTTAAGCAAATCACATCCGGTTAAATTCATTTTAGGTTTTGTTGCGAGAAAATGAATCAATCCGAGGGTTTAAATAAAGTTGTTCATGAGGTTTAAATTTTATGATTTAAGGAGGTAATTTAAATGAAGAAAGCGGGGGAGGGTACTAAAAAAATCAAAATTAATTATTTTATGATAATATATTTATAAGTCGTGCTACACGGGGAACTAGCGATGCCCTTTGCCCGCAATCGCTTTAGCGGGGTGGACAGCCTACCGTGAGGCTTGGCTGGTAAAGATCGACAATATTATTGTCCAGTGAAGTTTGGTCTGACACGGCGGAAGCCGGTGAACCTGGTCAGGGCGGGAACGCAGCAGCCATAAGTCGTAACTTTCGGGTGTCGTCAGATTGCCAGATGGAGGGTAGTAATGTTGCACTACTTTATTAGTCAGGTCGAAGTGTAGGGCACGGCTTTTTTTTATGCTCTTTTCTTTTTATTGTTTTAAGTCAGTTGCCCTTTACGAAGGTTTCGTTATATTTCACACTGCGTATAAATACATGCGAGCACTGTTTGAGCCTGCCAAAGCAGGCGAGTTTGCGAGCTTGAACAACAAAATTTTTCCAGCGTAAGCAGGGTAGAAATATAGTGCGAAGCGGGAGTTAAACCCGAAGATCGGGCTCTGCCCGTCTGGAGGGTGAACTCATTCTGGAAATCGAAGTATTGGGCGAGCTTTCTTTTGCTTCGTTTTCTTTACGATTAAAGAAAATGAAGGCGGGTGAAGGGGTGCAACCCCTTCTATAAAGGGAAAAGTGTATTTTTATAACTCAAGTATATACATAGTATATTAACTTTTGTAACAAAAGAATAATATTGGGCAATTTCTAGATGTTATATGTTTTTTATATATTAGAGGAACAAATAATAAACATTCATTATTATATCGGGGTAAAAATTAAATAGGAGGAGATTAATTATGGCAAGAGTACTTATTTCAATGCCTGACGAGTTTTTAAACACAATCGACGGAGTAGCTGACGATGAACAACGCTCAAGAAGCGAACTCATCAGAGAAGCTTTAAGAACTTATGTAAATAAAAGAAGAATCAGAACGGCTGCTACAGCTACAAGACACGCAGCTTTGCTTGAATCACTTCTGTAATTTATAAAAGGTAAATAAATTTAAAAGAAAAGCGAGTCATTTAAATGATTCGCTTTTTTGTAGAGTTCAAAAAAGTTTTAGATGAATTATTGACACCTANNATAAATTCGAGTATGCTAAAATTTATAAGTGATGAGAGAAAAAATACAAAGAATTTTAAAAAGAATAAATAAACCTTCGAGATATACAGGCAAGGAAATCGGGAGTTTTAACAAAGACTGGGATTCGGCAGAAGTCAGGGCGGCGCTTGCTTTTCCTGATTTATATGAAATCGGGATTTCTAATCTCGGGCTGCGAATTTTATACGACAAAATTAACAGGTATGAAACCAGGAAATTTTTAGCAGACAGGGTTTATGC
>DNRP01000078.1 GCA_003499955.1 Cyanobacteria bacterium UBA9971 | reverse complement strand
AAAAAATAAAGTAATATTAAAAATCATAATATTATTACTTTACCATTCAACTATTAACTTGTCAAGTGTATGTGTTTTAGATATTTTTTGCGGTTTTAAAGTATGCCCATTACAAATAAAAACGGTCGTTTTTATTTGTCGAATTTATAAAACGAAAAGGACTGACTTTTATTTGATATTTTTATAAAGTAAAAATTTGTTTTTGAGGTTTTCTTTTGATGTTGGGTTTTCAGCCCAACGATTTTATAAAAATATTAATGTATTTGTAGGATAACAACTAATAGTCTGAGATTGTTTCGATAAATTTGCAAAATATATTATTTGTAAACAAATTTCCAAAGATACAAACATAACGTAAATTTAACATAGATCAAATATGGCATTTACAAAGCTCTATCTTATTCATCTGATTTTGGGAGTTCTAATTCAAATCCTCCTTTTGTGATAAACGACTGAAGAAGGTTGTGTATTTTTATATTTATTTTAAAAGGTGGAATTTTTGTTTTTTCAAATTTTTCAAAATATTCCTTTGCTTTGACTTTATCTACAGAATCTTTTAAATCATCAAAGCGTCCAAACTCGTTTATATTTAATTCTTTAACTCCCGAATTCATTATACTTCGAAGCTTAGTTTCATCTAACCCTAAAACATCTGATATGCGATAAATTTGGTCATTTTTAGCTTCAAATAGATATTGACTGATATAATCTCTTATTGTTTTACCGTCTTCAACAATAGTATTACCACTTTGTACATCATGCAAAAAGATATTAGCGTATTTTTGTTCTTCTTGAGTTAATATAGCAAATGATTTGTGCAAATCATCCAATGTTTTTTGCATTTGTTCTTCATCGATGTTCTCTTGTTGAAGATTTTTTAAGTATTTCTCAAATCGAGAATTCATATAATTTGCATCAATAACACCTGTATCAATTTCTGTTAAGTAACCATCAATTTCAAATGGAACATCATCAAACCCACCAGCTCCAGTACCATTGAATAATTCTTTATATCGGAGTGCCAAAATCAAATAGGTATTTTCATCAAGCTTCATATTTACGATTGAAGGTGGATTCCACTTAAAGCCCTGAATTTTTGCTGCTTCCAAATATGAATTAAATTCTTTAAATAAAGATGCGAACTTACCCCGTTCAGAAGTGCCTTCCGGTAATTTTTCAAAGTTTTGAATACCAGAACTGTTAAATAACTGAAAAATATCGTCATATATTGAATTCATTTTATTCAAATTATATTCCAGTTTTTCAACGAACAATCCGATAGGCTTGTCACCGGAATACAATTTTACAGCAATTTCTATATTTTGCTCCATAATATGTGGTTTTCTGTAATACCTAATGGTTCCAAAAGGTTTATCAGGACCAAACAAACGGTTAGTACGAGAAAATGCTTGAATAATATTTTCATATTGGAGCATTTTGTCCATGTACAAGGTATTAATCCATTTAGAGTCAAAGCCTGTAAGCATTTGGGCAACAACAATCAATAATTCTATTTGTTTTTCAGGTTCTTTTTCTATTCGTTTATATTGCTCTTTGTGAGCGAGTCTTGCAGCAATATCTTTTTTGAACTTAGCATGGTTAGGAATAGTAAAATCTTGTCCATACTTTTTATTATAATCTTCAATTATTTCAATAAGCCCTTGTTCTTTGAACAATGCGATTTTCATTCCTTTATATTCTTTAAAATCACCGTCTTCATTACTTATATTGGGATCGAAAAGACAAGTAACTTTCAATTGGGGCATTGATTCTTTCAAAAGCCTATAATAATCAATTGCTTCCGGTATGCTGCTTGTTGCAAAAATCGCATGAAATTTATTGTTATGGCTAAGTCTTACCCAATTCTCTAATATGTCTTTTACGACCATTTGTTGATGCTCAATTCGCTCATATTGAGAATTTGACAACTCGTCTTCAATTCCTTTAATATAGCGTCCGCTATGGTCAAAATATCCTGCCATCTTAACTTGAGAAGAGTCCATATATTTGTAATATATTGCACTTTTTTTGGGGTCATTAATTGCTTCTTCTTCGCTTTGGGCTTTTGCTTTTTCCAAAGCTACGGCTCTTCTTAAATCTTTATCTTTATAAGTTGAAACTTTATAAGGGTCAAAACCAAGAACATTTTTGTCACGAATACCGTCAGCTATACTGTAACGGTGCAATTCATCACCAAATACAGTTGATGTTGTATTCATTTTCTTTTGGTTTTCTTCATGAATTGGGGTTCCTGTAAAACCAAAAAAGACAGCCTTATCAAAAGTATCTTTTATTGCTATTAGCATATCCCCGAAAGTTGACCTGTGTGCTTCATCAATAATAAAAACTATTCTTTTTGAATTCATTAGCTCAATATCGTGAGAATTTAGCCCACCTTCTTCATCTTTAATATTACTCATTTTTTGAATAGATGTAACAATCAAAGTATCTGCTGGATCAGGGCTTTTTAATTTTGTAATCAAAACTCCTGTATTTTCGGTTGCTTGAACAGATTCATTATCTTCTGCAAAAGCCCGATATTCTTTTAATGATTGAGTTCCAAGTTCTATTCTATCCATTAAGAAGATAACTTTATCGGCATCTTTTGAGTTGGCAATCAATTGTGCGGATTTGAAACTTGTCATAGTTTTTCCTGAGCCGGTTGTATGCCAAATATGTCCGCCAAGTAAATTGTTTGCGTCCCACTTTATTTTTGCAACTTTGTCAGAAATAGCGTTGGCGGCATAATATTGATAACTGCGCATAACTTTAAGAACTCCGTCAGCGTCATCTGCAACAGTATAAAAGCCGATTAATTGGTGTGCCATAGGAATTGATAAAAGAGAAGATGCTATGCCTTTCCAGTCTTTTATCGGTTCGTTGTTAAAATCAGCCCAGTGGAAGTAAAAATCCTTATTAAATTTGCCGTCCGGTCCGGGGTTAGCAAAATATACGGTTTCATTTGGTTCCATAGCAACAAAAATCTGAATTAGCGAAAATAAACCTGTAAATATTCCTTCATGAGCGTATTTTTCTATTTGATTATGCGCTTGACTTACTGAAACGCCGCAACGCTTTAATTCAATATGAAGAACAGGCATACCGTTGATTAAAAGCATCAAATCACCACGACGGTCATTTAATATCTTTGATTTACTTTTAAATTCAGGTTGTTGGATAATTTGATAGCGGCTTTGACCTGCGGCAATTTCTCTGCGGTCATATATTTTAAGACTTATTTCTTTGCCAAAATGTAATTTATCATCAGGATTATCCCGAGTAATTGCAACTGTTTTTCCGTTAATAAAACCGTTAAGTTTTAAAGGAGTTCTAAGCATTGTAATCTGCTCGATGATTTGCTGCATTTCTCCGTCTGTTAAGGGAAAATCATTCAAGCGGTCAATGTCTCTGTTATTTTCAAAAAGAATATTCGCCCAGTTATTTATCAAATCCTCTTCGGTAGGATTTTTTAAAACATCTAATTCCCAGCCTTTTTTAGAAAGCAATTCTATCAGAGCTTGTTCAAAATCTGATTCTTTATGAAATGCCATAGTGATTAATGCTCCTTATCGTGAAATATTAAAATTGCTAATCCAATTCTTCTGCTTTAAAAATAGTGTATCCTTCATAATAGTAACTTGTATCAATGCCTTTCATATAAATTTCTCTATCGTTAATTTTATCGGTTAAGGCATTTTTTAAAAGATGCTTTATTTCAACATCTTTTATAGGACTTCTCTCCATAGCTAAAAGATAATCATTTTTATCAATCAAGCTCCAATCTATTACCTGTCCAAGTTCTTTTTTTAGAATTACATCCAGCCAAATCCTTGTACTACGCCCGTTACCTTCACGAAATGGGTGTGCTACATTCATTTCTACGTATTTTTCTATTATTTCATCAAATGTTGATTGAGGCATTTCATCAATATGACTTAATGCTGCATTTAAATACATAACGGGAGCAAATCTAAAATTACTTTTAGCAATATTGACATCACGCACTATACCTGCAAAATCATATATTTCACCAAAAAGATATTTGTGAATTTCTGCCAGCGCAGAAAATTTTCCTGCCTCTAATTTGTCCAAAATCCCATATACAAATAATTCTACAGCTTTTTTTTTGCTGATTTTTTCTTCAGTTCTGGCAAGTTCAGCAGGGTCGGTAATTCCAAATTTGTTTTTGAGAGCCATATTCTTTACTCCTTAATGTTAAAGTCTGAAAAAATTATACGAACATTTTTTCGAACATTGCTTTTTTTATATTTACCAATTTGTTATATTTACGCTGATGGAGCTTAATAAGATTATCAAGTTGAGTGAAATATTTCCCAATTTTTTTCTGTTCTTCCACGGATTTTGGATAGGTTATTGTCGTATTTCGTAAAGCAGATTTTGAAACAGAAGAAACCTTTGTTCCTTGCATTAGTGGCAAAAGTTGGTTATGGTATGCACTAGAATTCATATAATATCCAAGATAACCTGTAGCAAAAGCTTCAATATGTCTAAACGGAATTGTATGTAATCCTGAAATTAGTATTTGAGTGTCTAGTCCAACGATTTCACAGCATTTTCCAACTGTCTCATCTTCAGCAGCATCAGCCATAATCACATCACCATTTTGTAAAAAAGAAGCCTTATATTTTGTGACAATAGTATCATCAGAAATAAATGGAAGTTCTTCACGTTTTACATCCAAGCATTCTCCAAATTTAATCAATACATCGCCGTAATGTACACACTTAGCAGAACCTTGTTCGTAGTTCAGATCAGCACGTGAAAGAGTGTTGTTTTGAAGCATTGTAAATACATTCAAGAACTCATACTGTTCCCAATCATCGGTAAAACCTTTAAAACGAATTTCAGGAACTTTGCTACCGTTTTTTGGAAACATTTTTTCGAGCATAGCTTTTTTTATGTTTACTAATTTGTCGTATTTGAGTTGGTGTAATTTGATAAGGCTGTCTAATACTGAAAGTACCTTGCTAATCTTAATTTGTTCATCTAGTGAAGGTACAAAACAATTTATTTTTTGTAATTTATCATATGCTAAAAATGGTAACCCACTTCCTCCGCAAATTTTATTGATATTCAATTGATATAGCATATAATATCCATATTTGGAATTAATGTTTTCAAGCTTTGGTACTGAAATGGTGCCATTATATGTAACAAAATGCCTTCCTTTACCCCATAAGACCGAACCTGCATATTCGCCCATATGACCAATTATAACGGAGTTTTCTGCATTAAAGCCAGAATATCCACCAATAATACCATTCGCACCATATACTGGATATATGCCACCATTACTAGGGTTATTATTAAATTGCCCATATTGAAATTTATATATTTCGCCCAAATTATATTGTTTCCAATCGTCAGAGAAGCCTTTGAAACGAATTTTGGGTTTTAGATTATTTTCCGCCATTGCACTCCCCTGCCAGCAATGCTTTTAATTCATTTAGTCCTTGCATATCGAACTCATCGCCTTCAAGTTCACCGATTAAAGAAGCAAGCTGTACTTCTGTTTTACTTATTTGCGATTCGACTTCTGAATAAGTAGTTGCGTATTTTTCTGAAAGGGCTTGGATTTTTGTTGCCAAATACCCAATAATCGAGTCAGGAAGATTGTTTATATTGAAAACAAACGGCTTAATCCATTTATCTTCCAACAATTCCAAAACCTGTTCATCGGTTAGATTTTCTATTGTCTTTTTAGTCAAAAGGTGTAATTCAGCCGCTTCTTTTTTAATCTCTCTCTTTAAGTTTTTGTCTTCTTCTATCAGGTTAGATACATACACGATTTTTGTTTCAAATGAATCTTCTGTACCTGTGTATTTTGGTAATGTTTGCTTTGAAGCTTTAAATTCTGCCACAATCTCCTTTGCTTTTTTTTCAACTTCTTTTGTGACAAAAGCATCGTTTGCATCGTTAATAACGCTCGATTCTTTTTCTTCTTCAGAAAGTGAGTCGATAATTTCTCCGTATTCAGAAGAAATCTCTAAAAGTCTGTTTTCTTTTTCTTTTAACTTTACAAGTTTGTCTTTTAATAAGGTTTCTTGCACTAGTTCAAACGGAAGCACGCGCCCAACCCAACCATCTTGAACTTCTTGCTCCTTGCCGTCTTTTTTCTTGAGAACCATATTAGGGTCAACTGTTTTTGTCGCACCAAATCCTTCTGTTTGTATGATTTCTAAATCAATTGATATTTTTGTCCAGTCATCATCAAGTAACTGATATGCTGCGTATTTATCTATCAAAGGAATAGGTTCAAGTCGCTTGAATATATTCTCACTAAGCACCGCTTCTTCTTTTGATGTATTTATAGCTTCCATTTCACTCAGCAATTCTTTTTTTAGGTAAGAATGGAAATCGCCAAAGGATTTATTAAAGAGCTGTATAAATTCTTTGATATTATGGTGTTCCCTAATAGCTTTTTTAACATCTTCTACAGCTACTTTAGAATAATTGCTTGAAATATCTGTAAATAAATCTTTTCTTAACTCAGGAAATGCCTGCCAAAATGCATGAAGCTCATCAATTTCAGTTTCAGGAATACCACCAAACATTGATGCGTAAATATCCCAAGTTTCTGCATTCTCAGAAGAATCAACGTATCGTGGAATGTTCAAATTGTATTCGTTTTCACGAATATTTTCTCTTATAACAACTTTAGAATATTTATCTATATTTTGTCTTGCAATAACAGTATCTGCAATCTTTTTTATATCCGAAGCTCTTAACTTGTTATTTTTACCGACTTTAACAAAACCTTTTGAAGCGTCAACAATCAATACATCGGTATTTTTTCGCTTTTGCCTTAACACCATAACAATTGTAGGAATTCCTGTGCCAAAGAATATATTTGCAGGGAGTCCGATAATAGCATCAATATGATTACCCTCAATTAGGTTTTTGCGGATTTCGCCCTCTTCACCACCGCGGAACAAGACACCATGAGGCAAAACAATTGTCATTATTGCATCGGGCTTAATATGATACAAGTCATGAAGTAAAAATGCATAATCTGCCTTCGTTTTTGGAGCAAGTCCAAAACGAGAATAACGAGGATCTGTTTCTTTATTAGCTGAATCCCAAGGTTGAGAATATGGCGGATTTGAAACCACCGCATCTACATACAAAGGGTTATAAGTGCTAATAGGGTCACTCTCATCAAAGAAAGGCCAATCTTCCTCTAGCGTATCACCGTTGCGAGTCACAATATTATCAGGTAATAATCCGCGCATTACTAAGTTCATACGAGTAAGGTTATATGTGTTTTGCTTTAATTCTTGCGCATAGTATTTTATGTTATTTTCATCATCAATATGTTTCGCAACAGAACGTCCAATGTTAATAAGTAAAGACCCTGAGCCGCTTGTTGGATCGTAAATTTTGATTTCATTTTTCTCTTTTAAATGATCTGCCACGATTTCAGACATTAAAAGAGAAACTTCATGAGGAGTATAGAATTCTCCAGCCTTTTTGCCTGCGTTTGCCGCAAACATGCTTATTAAATATTCATAGATAAAACCAAGCACATCATAATCTTGCTTGCCATCCATAGGAATATCTTTAATCAGTTGAATAAGCTCACTGATAGATTTTGTTTGACTGCCAGAGCTTTCACCCAGCTTACTTAATCCTGTTTGTAATGTATCAAAAATTCTTTCAAAAACTTTTTTGTGTGAGGAGTTGATTAATCGGCTGAAAGCAGATAATGCATCTCTGACATTAGACACGTCAAAATCTTTTCCCATTTTAAGCCAGGTTGAAAAAAGGTCTTTATAAGCTATGAAATATCCGACATTATCTTGAATAAATTTTACAGTATCCGCATCATCTTCAGAAAGTGCTTTTATATCAGTGTCTGTAAAATCATTTTCTTTTAAAAATTTTATTTCTTTATCTGACAAATATTTATAAAATATAAAACCCAGAATATAATCTTTATACTCATTTGCCTCAATTTTGGAACGCATTTTATTTGCAGATTCCCAAATTTTTGTGGCAAGTTGCTGTTTATTCATAACTTCCTCTTAACTTTATATTTGTATTTGCAATTTTTTGCAGCAATTTTTTTTGATAATACCACAAACAGTCAATCTAATTATGATTGTAAAGGTTTCGCAACTGTGAATCATTGTATAACGATGAGAAAACATTATCTGCAAAAANNTGTCTGTATAGAACAAATTTAAAGCCTGCTAAAAAATCCCCATCCGTCTTATAAGACCTAAACCCCTCAAAAAACCGATTATACATAACATTTGTTATTAGGTCATTATTTATTTTTTAAAAACTTTAGCCATATGGCTACCAAAAGACCAAAGTTTTTAAAAAAGGGTTGGAAAGTTTTAAAAATAGTTTATAATAACCAATAAGGAAAGGTACAACTGTTATAACATAATGGTTTAGCTTGTTAAATTTTCATTATAAGACTTAACATAAAATTAATTACTTGAGGTTGAAGCTACGTTTCTTTTAAAATATAAATAGAACTAAGTAGTAATTAATTTTATAGAGTAAATAATTATGGAATATATTTTTCCAGAACAAATTTATAATGATTTAAACGGAATTAATAATTTACTAGATTTTTATTGGAAATTCAACAAGGTTAAAAATGAAAAAATCATATTAAACTTTGAAGGCACAACTTGGTTAGAATCAAGTTATTTGGCAATTGTTGGCGCAATAAGAGAAGAACTACTAATTGAAAATGAAGTTATTATTAAAGTAAATAGTAAATTGTACGATTTATTAAAAAGAAATGGTTTTGTAGATTATTGTCAAGAAGGGAAGACTTTTGAAAATTTTATAGCCAAGTTATTTAACCAGAAAAAGGAAACTATTATAAGATTTGCAAAGTTCGACACTGATGAAAAAAATGCTTTTAACCTTTATCTTGAAACCAATCTTTTATGTCTGATACTGTTTATAATGCGCTAAAAGAGCACTCAAAGGACGGTGAATACGTTTTTGTAAACCTAAAGACAGATAAACCTTATAATGATATTAAAAGAGTATTTACAAGGGCTTGTGATGATGCAAAAATCGAAAAATTAAGAATACATGATTTAAGACACACAGCAGCAACGCGCATGGTCTCGGCAGGAATTGATTTAGTAGTTGTTGCTAACATATTGGGACATTCAGATATTAGAATTACTGCATCTCGTTATGCTCATCCGTTACCGGAGAACAAAATAAAAGCGATTCAATCACTCGATAACTTTGTCAGTCAATCAGGTTTAAGAATCGCTCAATAAAAATTATATTTCATTTTTTCTTCAGACTACACAAAATGTGTAGTTTTT
>DNRP01000049.1:7068-26936 GCA_003499955.1 Cyanobacteria bacterium UBA9971 | reverse complement strand
CTTCATGAGGCCAATGAATTAAGAAGATTTTTGTTGAGAATCCAGCAGGAACACGATGTAAACGTTCCAATATTCTTAAATTCCGATTATTCAGCCCTTATTGAACAATGGGTTCTCGGCGAAGAATGGGAAGCCCTTTTTGACGGGCTGGAAACAGGCGAAGGCGATATCGTAAGAATTTTTAAAAGAACTGTAGACCTCTTAAGACAGCTTACAAACATAAAAGGCGTACCCGAAGAACTTGTAAAAACTGCCGGCATGGCGATTGACTGCATTAACCGCGACCCGATTACAGATATATTTTAATTATACTGAAACGAGTTTGTTTTCAGGAAAACCGGCAAAGCCCTGTAAGGAATAGGGTTACTAATTTTTATATCAAAAGTGGCTGTATCTTTGGGTTTTTCAATTTCATTATTACAAATTTATCATTTTCGATTGATATTTTTACTTTGTCGGTGTCAGGATTGATATTTAAAAGACTTAAAGCAGTTGGTGGAATTATAATTCCGTAACTATTTCCAATTTTTATAAATTTCTTTTCCACATTTTCACCTTTATGTATATAAGTGGATTATAGCATTTATTGGAGTTTGCCGCCGACATGATTTTATTAATATCTATGTTTTCATTGCTATTATAACATAGGTTACAATATNNAATATTGTAACCTATGTTATAATATATTTTACATATTAAGTTTTAAATTGCATTGTAAAAAAGAAATGAGAATTTTAAAAAATGCAAAACAAAAATTCACTCAAAAAAAAAGCGGAAGCAATCGCACAAAGATTATTTGAAAACCCAACAACAGCAAGCTCGGATCTTTGTGTACTTTTAGAACTTGTTAACATTTACATCAAAGAAGAGGCAGATAGGATAATAGTAAAAGTGCCGGAGCAATATCAAGATTTAGAAAAACAAATAGAAAGTTTAAAAAATCTACAAAACAACCCTGTAATAAATTTAAAAAAATTCAAAAAAGAGAGTAAAAAATACTGGAAAATAATTTTAAATAAAACAAAATTATCTATTTGTCCAACTAAACCTTAAATAATTCTTCTACTTTTTCAAAAAAAGTAATATACTTGTTTTAAGTTGTCGATAAATTAATTTATAATAAACAAGGAATACTTTTCTACATTTTAAAATAGGGGTTTTTATATGCGCAAATTTTTTCTTGATTTAAAAGTTAAAAACAAAATATTGTTTCTTTACGGATTTAATTTATTATTTTCAATCATATTAATCTTAATTATTTCTATATTTTCAGGACAACAAATAGTTAAATATTTTGCTCTTTCTGAAAGTGAGTTAAACAGTAGAATTTTAAATCTTTTACTTGATGAACAAAATAATAAACTAAATGAACTTACATCTTTTCTTTCAAAAAATAATGCTTTAAAAAACGCAATAATTAATAACGATTATAAAACTTTAAATAATGATATATCTCTAAAATCAAAAAATGATTCTGTCGATATTTTGATTGTTTTTAACAAAAAAGGGGAAATTATTGCTGATCAGAACAATTTTAACAGGGTTGGCGATAAATTTTCATCGTTAAACAATTTAGTTCAATCTTCAATAGAAAAAAATAAACAGTATAAATCTTTTGAAGTTATCGGGAAAAAGGATTTAATCAAAGAAAGCTTAAATTTATATGAAAAAGCTAAACTTCAAAGAAAACCGACTGACGGCAGTAAGAAAGATTTTATAACCAAAAAACTGGAAGAAGATGCCCTTGTTAATCTTGTTATAACTCCCATACAGTCTACAGGCAATAAAGAACCTATCGGGGCAATTCTTGCAGCGTCTGTTTTAAATAAACAATTTGATTTAATTGAAAAAGCAAAAAATAAAAACAAAGGAACGGCTATAACAATTTTTAAAGATGACTTAAGAATAGCCACTACTGTATTAAATAAACAGGGAAAAAGAGCCGTAGGTACTTTATTATCGGCTAAAGTAGTTGATAAAGTTTTAATTGAAGGCAATGATTATAAAGATATAGCTATGGTTGTGGGCAAACCATACTGGTCATACTATAAACCCATCAAAAATGTCGATAAAAAAGTTATAGGCGCTTTATTTACGGCTGTATCAGAAGATTATATTTATTCTATAGTTAAAGAAAAATTCGGTATAAATCTTTTTCTGGGATTATTCGCAATTATATTGATTACTATACCAATAACGTTTTTTGTAGCTACAAGAATTACCAAACCTATAGAAAATCTAACTGCAATAAGCAAAAAACTTGAGCAAAATGATTTTACTGTTGTTATTGAAAATAACAATAATAAGGATGAAATTGGCGAACTTTACAGGACATTCAAAAACTTTTTAAATCATTTAAAAAACATGATGGCAAGTGTTGGTGAAGCAGCTCAAAATGTAAATAAAGCAACAAATGAATTGACCGGAGCTACGGAACAAACTGCGCAAGGAGCACAGCAGGCATCCATTAGTACAGCACAACTGGCGCAGGGCGCTCAGGAAATTTCCAGAAACGTGGAAGATGGTGCTTCTAATATAAATAAAATGAATAAAATAATACAAGGTGTGTCAGAAGAAGCAAAAATAGTTGCTCAATTGGGAAATGATACAGAAACAAATGCAAATACCGGTGCCGAACACGTTAATAAAGCTGTAAGCAAAATAAATAGTATTAAACAAGTTGCCGGAGATATATCAGTAAATATTTCCGAACTTGGTCAGTTAAGTTCAGAAATCGAACAAATAGTAGACTTAATAAAAAATATAGCCGGTCAGACAAATTTATTAGCGCTTAACGCAGCGATAGAAGCAGCAAGAGCAGGCGAACACGGTAAAGGTTTTGCGGTCGTAGCAGACGAAGTTAAAAAACTGGCAGGACAATCAGCAAATGCCACAGAAAAAATCACTGCAATGATAAAAGAAATTCAAAATAAAACACAAATTGCAGTAACCACAATGAATAAAGCAACAAATGAAGTAGAAGAAGGTGTTTTGGTAATAAATGATGCCGGAAAAGCCCTCGATAATATTATTATTCAAGCAAAAGCCGCCAATAACAAAATACAGGGAATATCAAAAGAAATAGATGGCGTAGCAAGAAATTCGGAAGAAATAGTACAAATGATAGAAAACATCTCTGCAATAACAGAAGAAACAGCCGCAAGCGCCGAAGAAATTTCAAGCATTACAGAAGAACAAACAGCAAGCCTTGAAGAAATCAGTGCAAGTTCTCAAACCCTTGCCGGTGTTGCAGAAAACCTTACAAAACAAATGTCTGTATTCAAAATTTAAAAAAAATAAATTCTATACTAAAACGAGTTTATTTTCGATAAAACGGGCAAAGCCCGATTTTCTCGAAAAACGCTCCTAACAAAGTATACCGCTTTAGCAAAATATTTTTCATCTATCGATTATTTAGTTGGAGCGGTATAAAACAGAAAGAGGTCGGAATACTCCGACCTCTTTCTGTTTTTATCCTAAAATTGCCTTTAAATCCTCCTCAGGAGTAGTTATTGGCTGAATATTAAATTTTTCCACAAGAATATTCAATACATTCGGGGTTATAAAAGCAGGCAGCGTTGGTCCAAGCCTAATATTTTTAATTCCAAGATAAAACAATGTAAGCAAAATAGCAACCGCTTTTTGCTCATACCAGGAAAGAATAAATGATAACGGCAGACTGTTTACATCTGTATCAAAAGCTTCAGCAAGAGCAACTGCAATTTTTACAGCTGAATAAGCATCATTACACTGCCCGATATCAAGAAGCCTTGGAATACCGCCAATATCACCGAACTCCAACTTGTTAAACCTGTATTTTCCGCATGCAAGAGTTAAAATTACACTGTCCTGAGGAACTTTTTGAGCAAATTCCGTATAATAATTTCTTCCGCTTTTTGCTCCGTCACATCCGCCTATCAGAAAGAAATGCTTGATTTGTCCGGCTTTTACGGCATCAATTACTTTGTCAGCCACGTTTAAAACCGCGTTTCTCCCAAATCCTATCGTAATATATTTTTCTTCACCATCTTCGGTAAACCCTTCTGCCTCAAGAGCAGCATCAATTACAGGCTGGAATTTTTTATCAACGACATGAACCACATTTGGCCATGCAACCAGACCTGTCGTAAAGATTCTTCCTGTATAATTTTTTGGGTCTTGAATACAATTTGTCGTCATCAAAATTGCACCGGGAAATTCGGCAAATTCTTTCTGCTGATCCTGCCATGCACCGCCATAATTCCCCACAAGATGCTTGTATTTTTTAAGTTCAGGATATGCAAGACAAGGAAGCATTTCTCCATGCGTGTAAACATTGATTCCTCTGCCTTCAGTCTGTTTCAAGAGTTCTTCAAGGTCTTTTAAATCGTGACCTGAAACAACTATAGCTTTTCCTTTAACAGGAGTTACGCGAACTTTTGTAGGTTCAGGATGTCCATAAGCTCCTGTGTTAGCTGCATCAAGAAGTTCCATAACTTTTAAGTTAACTTCACCTGTTTTTAAAGTATACCCTAGCACTTCATCAACCGGGGGTTCTTTTTTAGTAAGAAAACTCAAAGCTTCGTGAAAAAACTCATAAACTTCATCATTTTCATGACCTAAAACTCTAGCATGATCTGCGTAAGCAGCAGCACCTTTCAATCCGTAAGTTATAATTTCCTGAAGCGAAAGAATATCAGGATTTTCCCATTCTTTTCTTTTCATAATTGAAATAACCTGAGCCTGATTAAAAAGAACTTCAATATCATCTGAAAATATATTAAGAGCGGGAATTTCAGGCTTTTCTGGAGAAATTCCTTTTTCCTGAACAACTTCAATATACTTTGCTTTTACTGCTTTTCTTAATTCCGCAAGCTCAAGAATAATATTTCTTAATCTTTCGGGGTCAAAATCTACGTTTGTAACTGTTGTAAATAGCCCTTCAATAACCATTTTGTCAGCTTCTGATGTTTTAACACCAAGTTTTTTCAGCCTATAAGCATAAAACGAAAGTTCTTTTAGTCCGTCAACAATTAAATCCTGCAAATTGGCTGTTTTCTCGTCTTTTCCGCAGACTCCTTTTATCGTACAGCCCTGTCCTTTTGCTGTTTGCTCGCATTGATAACAAAACATACTCATTGATTTTTCTCCTTCTTATACTAATTCACCGGTCAAAGACACCGTATAGTCTTTCATAATAATATTTTTACCTGATTTATTAAGAGCTTCTTTGATTATTGTTTCAACACCGCCACAGCAGGGAACTTCCATATGTACTATAGTTACGGAATTAATTTCCTGCATTTCAAATATAGAAACAAGTTTATCTATATAAAGCTGTAAATTATCATCTAATTTCGGACAAAGCATAATTAAAATTTTATTTTTCAAAAACTTCTGATGAAAATTCGGATAAGCAAAAGCCGTACAATCGGCTGCGATAAGCAAATCAGCCTTTTTGAGATATGGAGCGTCAGGATTTAATAACTTAAGTTGTATCGGCCAGTTGTTAAGTTCTGACTGAATGTTTAACGCTTGAGCAGGCTGCGAGGATTGTTTTTTCATCTGGCTTAAATCCTTCTGCATGGTTCCGGGACAACCGCAGGCTAAAGGTTTAGTCTCAAGAACAGGAACTTCAAAATTATTTTTATTTAGATAATCAATTGCCTGATTAAAAAATTCATCCTGCCCGTGGTCTTTTAAGTGGACAAGATGAGCTTTAATTACGTTTTTTCCGCCTTTTACAACATTATCCATAACTTTGTATTCATCATAAGGCTCTGCTTCTCTTTCTTCGGTTGTCATTGCACCTGTAGGGCATATTTTTACGCAAGCTCCAAGCCCATCACAAAACAAATCGCTTACAAGCCTTGCTTTTCCGTCAATAAGCTGTAGCGCACCTTCAGGGCAATCAGGAATACAAACGCCGCATCCCGTACATTTTTCTTCGTTAATTTTAATAATCTTTCTCTTCATCTTTTTTATTTAGCCTCTTTTTAGCAAATCAGTACCAATATACTTATTTAAAATCAAAAAATTTTAGTCTTCTAAAAAACTCGTTTTATTCAACAAAATAAATTCTGTTAATTTTGTTTTTGAAAAATATTCTTCAATCTGTTTATTGATAGAATTCATCAAATCTCCCATTATACAAGCATGAGAACATGAAGGTTTATTCAAAAGACACGCTGAAGGTTTAAATTTACCGTCAATAGCTTCATAAATCTCAAGAAAATTAATGGTATCAGGATTTTTGGCAAGCCTAAATCCTCCCTTATTGCCCTTGATAGAAACAACCAGTCCTGCTTTAGCAAGCCTTTGAAGAACTTTAGAGAGATGATTTTCCGATATATTAAGTTTTCCGGCAATATCTTTTACAGAAACAAGTTTATTGCCTTTTGAAGCAAGAATAAGCATTGCATGTAACGCTATAGAGGCAGCTTCTGAAATTTTTAAAATATTGCTCATAGTTTTTCTCAATAAATTTTTAATCAGCTATCTGGTACTAGAATACCAATTAGATTTTGTTTTGTCAAGTGGGTATTTTTTTAAAAAAATTAATACCCACCTCTGGAATTTCATTATAATTTCTTCAAATTTATAATGAATTTTAAGTGGAGAAATAAAAAATTTTATTGTTTTTTAACAACCCACCCCCTACCCCTCCCTAATAGGGAGGGGGTGCGGAGCAGAAGGGTGTCCCTCCTTCTTTTCCTGACATTTAATCAGAAAAAGTGGAGTCCTTGCCCCTTACTCCGCTTCCTTAATAAAGCGGTGAAAATTTTTGTTACTTATTAGATAGCGGAGGGGCTATGAAAGTTTTATTCTGCACAGATGGTTCTGAAATTTCCCGATATGCCATCGAAAAAGCTTTAACTCTTATAAAAAAGGATTTTGTAATTGATATAGTAACTGTAATGGAAACAGGGTTTTTAACCACGTTTATAACTTTTCCCTACGAAGTTGAAGTAGGTTTTCCCGAATATAAAAATGCATCCGAAAAAATACTGGAAGATGCGGCAAATTTTATAGAATCAAAAGGCTTTAAAGTTGGTGAAAAAATTCAACTTAACGGCTATCCTGCTGATATGATTATTGATTATATTTACGCAAATAATTATAGTGCTGTTATTTTAGGCTCTCACGGGAAAAAAGGGTTTAAAAGATGGCTTGGCAGCGTAAGCAGAAAAATTGCGCATAAATCCCCTGTTCCGATTTTTATTGCCAAGCCTGTTAAAAATCATGATATTACAGAAGAAAATAAAGAAATTTTGATTACAGTTGACGGTTCTCAAAATTCTTACAACGCAATTAAAAAAGCGCATGAAATTATTGATTTCAACAACAGTTCCGTTGAGATTTTAAGTGTAAAAGCAGGAGTAGAAGATTTTCCCGTTGAAATCAGAACCGATGAAGAATGGCTAAATAAATGTCTTGCAAAACAAGATGAAATTATGAATGAAATCCTTGAAAAAACTTCCAAAATTCTTGAAGAACACAACATAAAACCTGATAAAAAGACACTGCTTCAAGGAAATCCTGCCGAAGAAATCTTAAAACATACAGAAAAAAATCATAAAGACATAATTATAATGGGCTCTCATGGACGAGAAGGCATCTCCCACCTTATTCTCGGCAGCGTAAGCAAAATTATTCTTGATAATGTTAACGCTTCTGTTTTGATTATTCAAAATAAACCCGAACAGAAAGAATGACAGCCTATCTTTTATTATTCTCAGAAAGAATAAATAAACTTATAATGTCTTCCAAATCATGCGCTTTTTTTCTAAATTGTTGAATTTCCATATCAAGAGTTTTAATTTTTGATCTATGTTCTTCGATTACATTAATATTGTTCTTTATGCCCTGTTCAAGGTCTTCCTGCGCCATCTGGGCTTTTGCAAGAACCTGATTCATGGGAATTCCCATCGCTTCCATTGTATGCCTGATAATTTGAGCTCCGGTTTGTTTTGTCACTCCGGGAGGAAGCTTTGTTACAAGATCAACGAGAGTATCAATATTTGAAGACCCAAAAGAGTCTTTATCATTAATTTTTGGTTCATTATAATCTCTGGAAACAACATATTCTTCATCATTAGAAAAAATTTTAGGGGAATTTGATTCATAAGTATAATTTTTATATTCAGGATATTCTGAATCCTGATATTTATTACATGGTTGATGTTCTAAATATTTGTTTTGATTTTGTGATTCAAATCCGGAAAAATCTTCAAATTCTTTTTCTCTGGTAGTTTTAAGCGCTTCTATTATCTTTTTTCCTACGCCTTCCGGTAATTTGTTTTGTCTTTCAAAATCCATTTATTATTCCCCTCGTATTATAATTTTTATTTATTATGCTATTTAAGTTGTAAGTTTCATACATATATTTGACTGATTTTTAATTTTGTTGTCATTGCGAGAAGCTTGCGACGAAGCAATCTCATAATTAGTAAAATCTTGCGATTGCCGCGCTCCTCGTTTTATTTCAGTCGCTCGCAATGACAGATAATTTTAACCAGATAGCTTCTTAATTAACCTGAGTCGCTAATTAGTCAAAATTGTTGCAAATAAAGTATTTTCGAAAATGTCATCCTGAGCAAAGCGAAGGATCTGCATACTATGAATAAAGTCTATATTTGTTTATTGGACAGATTCTTCGGGCTAAAGCCCTCAGAATGACAATACATAAAATAAAATTAATTCGCGACTCGAGTTAATTAGCAATTTGCGTAACTTAGCATTATTATAGTAAATTTTTGCAAAAAATTCAAAAATGTAAAAAAAGATTATCTGCTTGCCTGAAGCTGTTCAATCAAATCCCATTTTCCGCAAGTTCCGCCCCATCTGGCAACAATATCTCCTTTTACTTCTTTTGGAGATTTTGGGGTTTGGTTCTCTACATCTCCCTGAACAATTGTAATGACTTCACAATTATTTGCACAATCACCGCATTCATGAGTATAAGAAGTAATTTTAAAATCTCTGACTTTCCAGCCTTTAAATTTTGTTTTATTACCTGTAAACTGATAATTTTCCATGGCAAGAATAGCTGAACCTATTGCACCCATTGTCTGATGATGCTCAGGAACAATTACTTTTTGCCCGAGTACTTCTTCAAAAGCTTTAACCATGCCGGAATTTGAAGCTACACCGCCCTGAAAAACAATTTTAGGAAGAATTTCTTTTCCGAGAGCAAGGTTGCTGAGATAATTTCTGACAAGTGCCTGACAAAGCCCATATAAAAGATCTTGTATGGAATATCCAAGCTGCTGCTTATGAATCAAATCGCTTTCTGCAAAAACTCCGCACCTTCCTGCGATTCTTGCAGGTGCGGTTGATTTTAAAGCCGTAGAACCAAATTCAGCTATAGGAACATTTAATCTGCTTGCCTGCTGGTCAAGAAAACTTCCTGTTCCTGCCGCACAAACCGTATTCATAGCAAAATCGGTAACTATTCCATCTCTTAATATAATAATTTTACTGTCCTGACCTCCGATTTCAAGAATCGTCTGAACACCGGGGACATATATGCTTGCAGCCACAGAATGAGCCGTTATTTCATTTTTAATGATATCAGCTCCGACTAAAGCACCTGCCAATTGTCTTCCGCTTCCTGTAGTCCCTGCGCCAAGAATGGTATATTCTTCTTTAGCCTGTGCAACTAACTGCTTCATGCCTTCTTGAATAGCAATAACCGGCTTACCGGAAGTTCTCAGCATTATACTGTCAATATATTTTCCGGTTTCATCAATAACTGCAAGTTTTGTTGTTACAGAGCCTACATCTATTCCTAAAAAAGCTTTTTTTGTCATTATTTTTGTTTCCTCATGATTAATTTTTGCGAAGTGAAAGTTTAGAAGTTTTATTTTATGATAAAAAATTTAAAAATAAAATCTGATTACATGGTAAATCATGTTATATCAAACCGATTAAGTAATAAATAAACAAATAAGTTTATCATTACAAATATTTTTATTAACATCTTAACAAACTTGAACATAAATAATTTAAAAACTATAATAGTATGGATTGCCTTGTCGGCAGCTTAATTGTGGGTGAAATCATTGAAAGCAACTAAAATAAGTATAATAATCCCCGTTTTTAACGAAATTAATACCTTAAATCAAATCATTGAAAAAGTTGAAAATACTGACTTATGTTCTCTTGAAAAAGAAATTATTCTTGTTGATGACGGCTCTAAAGACGGAACAAGGGAACTTTTAAAAACCTTTTCGCAAAAATATAAAACTTTCTTCCATGCCAAAAACATGGGCAAAGGGGCTGCTGTTAGAACAGCTCTTTATTATACTACCGGAGACATTATAGTTATTCAGGATGCCGATCTTGAATATAATCCCGAAGATTACAACAAGCTTATAAAATTAATAATAAATAATGAAGTTGATGTTGCTTACGGCTCAAGATTTTTAGCCCCAGAATCAAGGAAAAGATTTAGATTTTTACAGTATTTAGGAAACAAATCCCTGACAATTTTCACAAATTTGCTTTTTGGTGTCGGGCTTACCGACATGGAAACCTGTTATAAAGCTTTCCGCGCTGATATAATCAGGAATATTTCAATAAAATCAAATAAATTTGATTTTGAACCCGAAATTACCGCTAAAATTCTTAAACTAAAATATCATCTTCAAGAAGTTCCTATTTCTTATAACGGCAGAAACTACTCCGAAGGTAAAAAAATCGGTTGGAAAGACGGATTCAGCGCAATAAAAGCCCTGATGTGGTATAGGGTTTTTGATTAGAATTGTCATTGCGAGCTAAGCAATAACAATACAACATTAATTAAATATTAGCCGTTTCCACAAGTTTTGCTTCCGGTAAAACAAACCAGAATTTACTCCCATGTCCTGCCTCTGACTCAAAATCAATAAATCCTTTATGCATTTCTACAAGCTTTTTAGTAAGAGTTAAACCAAGCCCCGTTCCTTCCTGCTTTCTTGCATAAGAAGAATCTATCTGCCTGAATTCTTGAAAAACCTTGTCCCTGTTTTCATGAGAAATACCTATTCCTGTATCACTCACTTCTATTTTCAAACTATCATCGGCAAAGATTGAATTAATAAAGATTTTCCCGCCGTCTTCAGTAAATTTAACCGCATTGCTGAGCAAATTATACATAATTTGCTTAAATCGAACTATATCAGCATTAATTATAGTATTTTCCTGAAGTTGTGTTTCTATAGAAATATTTTTCTTGCTTGCCATGCCTTTTAAAATGGAAACTGTTTCAAAAATTGCAAAATTCACATCAAACATTTCATAATCAATTTCCAGATTACCCGATTCAACTTTTGACAGGTCAAGAATATCATTTACAAGCCTTAAAAGATGTTTTCCGCTTAAAGCAACATTATTCATAAATTTTTGCTGTTTTTCGTTTAATGCGCCGAAATCTTCACTTAATAACATTTCAGAAAACCCTATTATTGCATTCAAAGGTGTTCTGAATTCATGTGACATGCTTGCCAAAAATTCACTTTTTAATTTTGTTGTTTCCTGAACTCTCGTATACAAAATCGCTTGTCCAACCGCTATAGCAATCTGGCTGCCTGTATCTTTAAGAATTTCTATGTGAGTATTTTCCCATTCTCTTTTGTAATGAACCTGATGAACCATTATTGCGCCGAGAATTTCATTCTTATGCACGACAGGAATTATAATAAGTGATTTTATATTATTTATTTCAAGATAATTTTTTTGATTTTCATCAAGTATTTCTTCTTCAGAACTGTTTATAACAATGGGATTATTGCTTTTTAATAAATGTTCATGCCAGCTTTGCGGCAATTCCAGTATTAAAGAACTGCTATTATTTAAAACGCCGGATATATTTTCATTTATTCTGTATTCGTTCTGGAAATAAAACTTTCCCGCATCCTTATCATAAAGAGCTATAAGACATCTATCAACTTTTAAAAGCCTTCCTATTTCTTCTACTATTTTTTCCAGAACTTTATCAAGGTCAAGAGATTCCCTAATACTGTTTACAAGCCATCTTACAATTCTTTCTTTTTCCTGCTGCTCAAAAATCTTGTTAATATATTCATTAAGCTCATTATCATTATAAGACTGCGCTCCTGCAGCCGGAATAAGTTTCCTGTTTTTATATATTTGTTTTAAAATTTCTTCTTCTTTTTCTTCAAGATCCGCGTTTATATAATCGGATTCACTTTTATTAATTTCCAGAAAATAATCAAAATATTTAATTTTTTTTAAAATTTGTTTTATATTATTANNAAATTTTAAATACAAACAAAGTTCAAATTATATTTATATATTTTAATCGCATTTTCGTTTAAAGTAAAGTTTTGTATCGAACTATATATATTACATGTCAATTTTTAATTTGTTGGTTGTTTTATATAGGTAGGAACGGTTAGTTAGAATTTTTTATGTTGAAAATTTCGAATAGTAGACTCCAGAGGAAGCTGTAACATATGACATTAATTACTAAAAATATTAATGATAACAAGCTGAATCCTCTTAATGAAACGGCATTAAGTAAGAAAACTATAGCTTACGGCTCTATAAAAGCGCCTTTAAATACAGCGCCCATAAAAGATAGCTTGGAATTAAGCACAAAACAGCAGGTTTCTTTTAAGGGTTCCCCGGTTAAAGTTTCCAATATTAAAAATTTCTTTTTTGGAGAAAAAGCTGTTTTAGCGAGTAAGCTTCTCGATGATATAACCAGATATATTAAACCTAATGCATACAATCCTTTTGTGGAAACACTTGCATACGATGTAACTCATCAAAATTATGGAATAGCTAAAGACAACATCCGGATTACCGAGCCTTTTCATAAAAATTTTATTAAAGCTTTTACTGATTTGCCAAAACTGCTTATCAACTTTTCAAAAAAAACTTTTGGCAATAAAACAACTAAAGAAAAAGTTTCTAAAGAAATTAAACGATCAGAAACCCGTCATTTACTTTTAGGGTTCTGGATGAATGTTACGAAAATTGCCGGAGATTTTGACAAAGGAATCACAGGCGAGAAAAATCTTACTGAACTTAGAAACATTGTTAAAGATGGAATAAAAGGAAAAGAAGAAGAATTATCAACATTCTTTAAACAAAGAAAACTTTCATCAGTTTATTCCTTTAAAGAAGGAAAAGCCTCAGGAATTCTTACCAGGACGAATAAAGAGGGTAAGAATTATCTTGAAGAATTTTCAAAAGAAATTATGGGAGAAGCTCCAAAATCTCCTGAAGAATCTTTTATAGAAAAAACTAAAAGCAAATACGTAAATCAAACAATTAATAATAAAATGAAAAGCAAACAAGGCGCATTTCTTTCCAGCGCGGGACAAAGTGCTACTTCTTTCGTAGCAAGAGCCGTATCGGGAATAATTCCGGCATGGTTTATAGCCCATGACTTTTATAACCTCAGGATTTTAAATTCCAATGACAAAAAACAGGCCGAGGAGGAATGGACCTCAAAATTTAAGCAAGAATCAGGCAGAATCGGTATTGAAACTTATCAAGGATACGTTATTAATTCCCTTTTTGAAAAATTAACAAACAAATCCCTTCCTTTTGCAGTGGGACTAAATGTTGTTAATACCATAGGTTCAAACGTATTTAGCAGAAAATTAACGGGAAGACCTATTTTACCTATAAATATTAAAGAAGCGGAAAAACTAAATAATGAAAAAAATAAAAAAGCAGAATTGGCAACAAATTTAAATTTAGAGAAAAATACTGTTGCTGATGATAATCTCAACCAGCTTAAATCCTTTAATTCTTTCAGAAGCAATAATTCAGCAATCGGATTCGGAGCAGGCAAAGACACTGTAGCAAAAGAAGGTTTAGTAAAAGTTGTAAAAAAATATTTTTCAATCCTTGATGAAAAATTTGGACACGCATGCCCCGCTAAAATAGACAAAGAAGAATTTGCAAAAATTCATAAAAAAGTAAAACAATTTGACAGAGAAGACGCTAAAGAAATGCTTAAAATAGCGGCNNCATGTAAAAAACAACAAAGACCTGATAATAGGAAGAAGCCCATTATACAGATATTCTAAAGAAGCTTGGAATATACTTTATTTTCCGGTTGAATTCTCAGGAATAGTAGGAAGAGCTTTAATAAATCCTGTTCTTAAACTTTTTGGCAAAAAGCCTTTCAAAGGACCTGAAAAAAGCTCATTTTATTCTGAACAATTTATAAAAAATGTTAATAAATGGGCTGATAAAGTTAATAAAAAAGTTGGTAATATAGATGAAAACAATATTAAAGAAGCAAAAGGACGTTATCAAAAAAATAAGAAAAACTTTTTTAGCACAGCGGTAATGGAATATGCCCCTCACGAACTTAGCACAGCGATGAAATTTACAGGTTTTACAACAGTGCCTTTCCTTGCTGTTGATGCTTATAACGTAACACTCGGCGAAACAAAAAATAAAGACGCGGCCAGTAAAAAAGGAAATCAAAGAGCTGTTCAGGATTCGGCAAGACAGGGTGTGTCCCTCTGGATTAGTTATGCCTTCAACCAAATGGGTAAAGCTCTTTCAAGCCTTTCACTTGTAGGCAACGGTGCTGTAATAGCTGTTTCCGCTTTCAGTTATGAATCCCTCACAAGACTGCTTGTCGGTCAACCATTATTCCCTACAACTCATGAAAAAATGGTAGAAACTGAAAAAGAAAAAGCAAAAAGTAAAAACTGGTTTGTAAAATTAATGGCGGGCAGACTCAAAACGAATGCTTCCGCAGGTTCAAATCAGGCTTCTGCCGAAAAAACAGAAACAACAGCAAAATCAACCAATAATTTCAGCTCTTCTTCATCTGCTCTTAATTCAAATCCAGGCAGTTTGAAAGCTTCAGATCTTTATAAAAAGTTTTCAACAAATAATACTTAATTGTCTTTGAAAGGAGACAAAGCCTCGACGTAACAATTTGTATCAAATAGAGTGTTTTACATGTTAATTTTTTTATTCAGGGTTTTTATAGCATGTGTAAGTAATTAATAAATTACTCAAGGGGAAAGTGATGGTATGTGATGGAAATTAACCTTAACAAAGGTGTTAGTAATAATTTACTAACAAACAATTCCAGGTCTTTGAGGAACAACAAAATTAGCTTTTCGGGTAATCCTTTAGCTGCTTTGGGTCCTAAAAAATTAATGAACAAAATTCCTGATAAGTGGTGGCAAAAATTATCAGATAAAATTCCTGAAAAATGGTTTGCGGGTAATTTTGCAAAAAAAATAATTGATACAGCGGTAGAAAATGCGGCTTTATTGGAAGCAGGGGTTGCACTTGGGCTTGCTACAACTTTAAGACCTGCAAGCATAATGGTTGTTCCCGGTCCACCTAAAGATGACCGAAAATATGCTGCTGCAAAATCCATTGCAACAGGAATAGTAGGATTTGCTTTTACAGCAGCTGTTTTTATACCTATTGCGGCGGCAACAAAAAATCTTGGAAAATTAGCAAAGGATAATCTTTTAATAAAAACAGGTTTTCCTGAGGTAGGCTCAGCCAGATATAAAGTTATTGAATATTTAACTACTTATGCCAGCAAATTTATTGTTGCTCCTTTAGAAGCAATGGCATTATTTGCAATGGTTCCGCCTATTGTGCATAAATTTCTTGATAAAAAAGATAAAAAAACACCGGCACCTTCGGCACCAAAGCCTGAACTGAATCAAGAAAAGAAAGGCAAGGTGTAATATGAGCCTAATAACAAAAGCGGCAGACTTTTCAAATAGAGTCATAGGTTCTGTTATTATACCTATTGAAAAAACCAAAATAGTGCGTAACCTTGAACAAAAACTATCTGAAGGAGCATTTAGTTCTCTTAAAGAAAAGGAATTGACACTTCCTAAATTAAATAAACTTAAAAGCCATCTTCCGGGTATATTGGGTCTTTGGGTAACAGGGTTTTACGCTCAAAGTATACTTAATAATAAAGATATTCCGAAAGAGAGAAAAACCCCTTTATTTATAAATAATATTTTCTGCGGAGCTTTTGGAACAGGAGCAGGTTATTATGTTGCTGCTGCAATGAACAAATTTAATGAACACTTTGTTCCAAGATTTGAAAAAGTTCTTGAAAAACAAGAAGTTCCGAATGAAAGAATAAAAGATTTAAAAGGCGCATTGAAGCATTCATTAATTCCATTAGTAGCATTTACTTTTGCATTCCGTTATTTAGCTCCTGTTATTGCAACTCCTTTAGCTGATAAAGTAAACAAATTTTTAATTAAACATGATTTAATTAAAGATCCAAAAGCTGCTAAACCAAATCCTGGTTTGGAAAAATTCAATAATTGGAGTTCTAATTTGCCAAAATTAAATCTTGATATTAAAAAATAAACTCTTTTATTAATCTATAATATTTTTATACTCTATGATATTTTTATATTAAAATATTAAATTGAAATTTGATTTTAAATAAAAATATTAAGGATATAAAAACTATCAATGGCAAATATATTAATCATTGAAGACAATATCATGAATATGGAAATGGCTGGTGAATTGTTAGAAAACGCCGGTCATTCCGCCATAAAAACAGAAAATGCCGCCGATGGAATAAAACTTGCTAAAATAAAAAAACCGGATTTAATTCTTATGGATTTAAATCTTCCCGGCATGGACGGTTTAACCGCAACAAAAATTTTAAAAGAAGACACTTTAACAAAAAATATTCCTGTTATTGCATTTACGGCAAGAGTAATGCAAAGCGACAAAGAAAACGCATTTGATGCAGGTTGTTGCGGATTTATCTCAAAACCCATAGAAGTTTCTGTATTTATTAATAATATCGAATCTTTTTTAAATCATGACGGCTGTCATACTGAAACAAGTTCAGCATCTGTCAAACAAAGTTTAAAGTCTTCAATTGAAAAATCACAGACAATAAATCCCATTGGTTGCTCGCAAGTAACGGCATTGCAGGACGATGAAGCTTCCCCTTTACCTTCAGTCTCGGCTCACAATCCGCAAGTTCAAAGTGACAAGAAAAAAGAAACAAATTATAAATGTCATAAAGTATTAATAATTGACGACAACCCGATGAACACGGAAATTTTAAAAGAAACTCTCGAACAAATCGGTCAAACTTCTGTTGTCACTCATAGCGGCAAGCAAGCGCTTGATTTAGTCGAACAGGAAAAGTTTGATTTAATTCTTCTTGACGTAATGATGCCAAAAATGAGCGGTTTTGACGTTATTAAACAACTTAAGTCAAAAACCTCCACAAAAGATATTCCTGTTATTTTTGTCAGCGCGCTTGATCAAACCAGTAATATAGTTAAAGGATTTGATTTAGGGTCTTATGAATACATCACAAAACCTTTTAAAATAGAAGAATTAAAAGCCAGAATATTGAGCATACTAAAAATTAAAGACCTTCAGGATGAATTAAAAGCTGAAAAAGAAATCCTTGACCTTGTTTTTAAGTTTTCGGCAGACGGAATCGTAATTTTAAACTCTTCTTTTGAAATAATTTCATGTAACGAATTATTCTCAAAATGGCTGGATTTGCCTAAAGAAAAAATAATTAATAATGATTTTTGTTGTATAGCCGGACATGACAAAGATTTTTATCCTATAAAACAATGTTTGAAAAACGGGGACAAATACATGGATTTTTGTCTTGAAATAAATACAGGTAATAATAAAAAGGAAATAAGATTTCTTGAAATAAGCTGCTCGGAAATAAATCCATCTTTAAATAAAATTGAAGGTTATGTTTTAATTCTCAGAGATGTGACCGCTCATAAAGAAATTGAACAACAAAAAGAAACTTTTGTAGCAACACTTACACATGATTTAAAAACACCTGTTCGCGCTCAAATGAGAGCCTTAGAAATGCTTGTTAACGAAAAGTTCGGAAAAGTAAATGACAGCCAGAAAGATATTATTGAAGAAACCCTTAATTCAAATAAATATATGTTTGGCATGGTGGATAATCTTCTTGCTACTTACAGATACGAAAATAAAAGCGTAAATATCCAGAAACATTATTTTAATATTAATGATTTAATAAAAAATTGTTATGACCAGTTAAAATACCTTGCTAATGACAAAAAACAAACAATAAACTTTGATTTTGAAAAAGAAACTCTGGATTTATTTGCAGACAGTCTGGAAATAAAACGTGTAATAATTAACTTGCTTTCAAACGCCGTAAATTATACGGGAGAATACGGTCAAATAATTATTTCTTCAAGACTTAAGAATGATATGGTTATAATTTCCTTTATTGATAACGGAAAAGGGATTTCTCAAGAGGAAATATCAACTTTATTTAATAAATATCAAAGTTTCGCCAAGAAATTCAGGCAGGTAGGAACGGGCTTGGGGCTTTATCTTTCAAAACAAATTATTGAAAGCCATAACGGAACTATCTCTGTAATAAGCGAAGAAGGCAGCGGAAGCGTCTTTACAATAAAACTGCCTATAAATTAAACCGCTTTGCTGCCGCTGTCAATGCTTGTTATTATTAAATTTCACAAAATTATCGAAAACTTTTTTAAAAAAGTATATATCCCTAAAATAAAACATGGGATAAAATAAAAAACATGAATAAAAATAATACAATTTTTATAAAAGAAAGTTTCATAAAAGCGATAACTTCTCCAATAAGCACTATTGAAGAAGCTAAAACTGTTTTTAAAAACGATATGCCGCAAGGAACTTTGTATAACCTTGTAAACAGAAACGAATATTTGAAAGAAACCTGCCAGGCACTTAATTCTGATGAACAAAAGCTGTTTTTCTTAAACGGATTTCAGGGAACAGGAAAAACAGAATTTATAAACACTTTAATTTACGCGCTTGAAGAAAATATACTTAATTTTTACCATGAATGCTCGCCTGTTACTCACCTGGATGATATTATCCTGTCTTTATTCAATTATTTAAAGAAAATAGCAATAAAAAATCCCGAATACAAAAGGGCTTTCAAAATTTCAAACAGCCAGTCCATTGATGAGAGGCTGATGAATTTTATCAAAACCATAAATATCCCTTTGTTAATTATGATTGACGGATTTGAAAATCTGACTAATCCTAACGAAGAACAAAAAGAATTAACCCATTTTTTAGAATTTCTGTCATCTATTCCGGAAATAAAAATCATTATATCCGGTAGAAAAATCAGTTTTTCATCTTTAAAAACTGATCCTTTTGAAATCAGACTTAGCGGGCTTGATGAATCAGAAGCCTATAAAATACTTAAAAATAATGAGTTAATAGAAACAGAAAGCGGTTTGCAACAAATTTTTCAAGTTACAAGAGGCTATCCCGAAAATCTTTTATGGTTTTCAAATGCTGTTAATACTTTAAACATATCTTCTTTTGATTTATTACAGGAATATTACGCAAAAGATCAAAAAAGTTTTGAAGAGTTTGTGTATCAAAAGATTTATAAATCTATTCCCGATGAATTTTTAAAAACGACCTGCTTTTTTACAGCTATAAGACATTCTGTGACTTTTGAAACGTTAGAAAAATTGAATTTTACTTCTGAAATACGAGATAAAATAAATTATTTGACTTCTAAAATGCTGTTAACTCACAACAGGGATGGATTTTATATAAAAAGCTTGTTAAAAAATACTGTTTATTCAAGTATTTCGCCTGATGAAAAAAAGCAAATACACAGATATCTTTATGAAATATATTCCGAACAAATTTCAAAAAAACTTGAAGAAAGAATTTTCCCTGTATCAAGAAAACTTTTATACTCGGAGCAGTATTATCATTACATGTGTTTAACAAATTATGGCGACAAGTCTTTGCCTGATTTAAAAACAACGACTCTTTCAAACCTTAAACCGGATTTTAAGTATTTATACACTAACATAACCGACAGTTTGTTTGTTGGAAATCAAGAAGCTGAAAACAACACCCAAACT
>DNRP01000049.1:0-6841 GCA_003499955.1 Cyanobacteria bacterium UBA9971 | reverse complement strand
TTTTTATGAAAACGGAAAATTTGATGAAGCCGCTAAAAAATTTGAAGAAACTTTGATTTTGTATGAAATTCTCAAGGATAAAATCAATGTAAATCGTACTTTGATTTCAATAGCAAACACTTACAACGAAGGTTATAGGCATGATGTCGCTTTAATGTACTATTACAGGATTTTAAGTTCAGAAAACGAAATGATGGAAACAGAACCCAAAATTGAAGCACTTTGCGGAATAGCAGACATTTATGATTACAGGGAAGATTTCGAGAATGCCCTTAAATTTTATCAAAAAGCTCTTGAAGAAGCTGAAAAATCCAATAATATAAAACAAAAAGCAATTGTTTGTTTTAAAAAAGCCCTTGCTTATGATGATCTTGGTGATATTGGCAGGGCATTGGAATTTTATTTAAAAAATACCAATATTTCGGGCAATATTGAAATAAATCCGAATATAGCAGCCGCTTATGCCAATATAGCAGCAATTTACGAAGAACGCGAAGATTTAAACAAAGCAAAAGATTATTATTCAGAGTCATTAAAATTTGATAAACTTATAAACAATAAAGAAGGGCAATTTGAAACCCTTTCTAACATTGGGAATATATATTTTGAAACATTTGATTATCAAAATGCCAATAATTGCTTCCATGAAGCACTTGCAATTGCCAGAGAAACACGCGATGCCTACAAAATAGCTATGAGCTGCCTTGATATCGGCGATATTTATTTACAGGAAAAACACTATGAAAAAGCTTTAAAAGCTTTTATAATTGCAGGAAAAACCATCGAAAAAACAATTTCTACAGACAGCAGGGAAAAAATTGACAGGCGATTAAAAAAAGTAATGAATGAAATAGGCGAGCATAATTTTAAAAAAATTATAGAAAAATTAAAGAAAAAACATGAATAAAAGTTGGGAAATATTTATAAAAAAAGCGAAAGAATTTAATATAGACCTCACAGATAAACAGGTTGAGCAATTCAAAGAATATTGGCATTTTCTTTACGAGTATAACAAGCATACCAATCTTGTAAGCTCGGCAGAGCTTGATATAGTGCTTTCAAAACATTTTGCTGATTCTCTTTCTATTGGTCTATTAGAAAATGATTTAAATTTGAGTACCTCAAAGACAGTTCTGGATATTGGAATAGGCGGAGGATTTCCCGGAGTCCCGATAATCATAGCTTATCCCGAACTAAAACTTTGTGCTGTTGATTCTGTTGGCAAAAAAACAGAATTTCTATCCCAACTTTCACAGAAAATAGAAATTACTGACAGGATAGAAATTATAAATTCAAGAGTAGAAGAACTTATAAAACAGCCTGATAAACGAGAAAGTTTTGACATAGCTGTTTCACGTGCGGTAAGCAAGCTTAATGTCCTTTTGGAATACACTTTGCCTTTTATTAAAGTCGGCGGGTTTTTTGTGGCGTACAAAGCAAAAACTTTTCAGGAAGAAATCAATGAAGCAAAAAATGCTTTAGCGATTTTAGGCGGAGAAGTCATCAAAACAGCTAATTATACGCTTTCAAGCGAAGAACGAAAGCTTATTTTAATCAAAAAAACAAAGTCCACTCCTGCCAAATACCCCAGAAAAACAGGCATTCCCGCAAAAAATCCTTTGTAAACCTTTAATAACGCCATAAAGATGACAAAAAATTAGTCGTCTTAAGTCTATTTTGTCATCCTGAGTGCAACGAAGAATCTGTCAAACGTAAATTAAAGTCTATATTTACAAACCAGACAGATTCTTCGGGCTAAAGCCCTCAGAATGACATCAATCATGAATGCATCATTAAAAAAATAAATTTTATTATTTATAAATTTTATTGTCAGTGTTAGAATAAAAAAAATTATAAAAGGAGAAAGAATTATGTTAAAAAAAGAATATTTAGCTAAATTACTTGTTGTATTTGGTGTTGCAACCTTAATCACATGGATTGTTAATTTTATAAATTTAATAATTCCTTTACAGTTTAAGGTTGTAAAGTGGATATATATAGTTTCTCAAGAACTTTCAGAAAAAAGTATTTTTCCTCTTATAGGAATTTTAGCCCTGATAGGAGGCGTTTATATATGTAGCGCCGCTAAAGAAAGCAAAGGCTCAAAATGCAAATGCGCTGTCTGGGCGGCAAGATTATCTTCCGTATTATGTATGGTTTTCTTTGCAGGACTTATAACTATGGCTGTAGTTTACAGCCTTTCAATTAAACCTCTTTATCTTGACGTAAAAACTCAAATCATAGGTGAAGCTGATAAAGTAAAAAGCCAAATATCAATGATGATACAAGCAAATCCTAATGTTCCTCAAGAAAATTTACAAAGAGGAATGGATGAATTAAATACCAGTGTTGCTCGGGAACTTAAAAAAGCAAAAAAAGATATAACTACAAACAGCATTAAAATTCTTGTCGGACTTATTTCTTTTGCTCTTGTAAATTTGGTATTTGCAATATATTTAATAAAAATCTCTTTGCGAAGCGGGTGTGAAGCCTAAAGATCGGGCTTTGCCCGTCTTTAGGGCGGAACTCATTCTTTATGCAAAACATGCTGTACTAACGTAAATACTGAAAATTAAAAAATTTATTACTTTATTTAGATTATTAAATTAAAATCCTATAGTCTTTTTATAGGATGGTTTACACCTGTTATAGTGTTTTAAACTCACCCCGCGGAGGATGTCCTAAAAAATTAAATATGGCAAACTTAATATGTGAAACGGGAGCGACGTTTCCGAAAAAATCCGGCTTTGCCGATTTTAAAGGAAACTAACTCATTCTTACAAGTGAAAGACTTGGATTTGCCGGGGGGATGTAGTTTTTTTATGAACACAAATGAAGAGTGTCTGCTTTTATTTTTAAAAAATCCTGGAAGAATTGATAAAACAACCAGCGAATTAAATAACTTTATTTTTTCATCAAATGATAATATTATTAATAGAGAGTTTGCTATGANNGAGATGGAAAAATTAAAGAATTTCTGGGATAAAAAACTATTCAGGCAAATTTTATATTTTTTATTTGTTATTTTGACCATATTTTTTCTAAATTTCTTAGGCGATAAAATTTTTGATATAGGCAAGCTTCTTGAGTCCTATGAATGGAAAACTTATGACCTAAGAATTAAAACTTATTATGATCTCAATAAAAATAAGCCTAATAAAGTAAAAAAAGTAAATCCTGATATTGTTATTGTCAGCATAGATAATGCAAGTCTTGATGTGCTTGAAAGCGACCTCGGAAGATGGCCGTGGACCCGCGATGTTTGGACTGATACAATAAATTATCTTACAAACGACGGGGTAGATATCTTAAATTTTGATATGATGTTTGTCGGCTACCAGAAAGGCTTTGAAAACAGGGATATTAAGCTGGCAAAAACCATCGCCGACCATGATAATGTTTATGCCTCAATGAGTTTGGATTATAGGGATGATGCCCAAAACGCCCCCGATCTGCCTCCTGCTTTAAAAACAAATCTTGAAAACCGTAGTAAAACCATAAATTTTGAAAATTTTGATTTTAATTACTGCAACTTAATTCTTGACAAAATAATAAACGGCACTAAAAACGTCGGAATTATAAATTTCATGAGGGATGACGACAGTGTTTCCCGAAGAAGTCCTACTTTCTTTAAATACAAAGATAATTATTATGCTTACATGCCATTAAAATTAGTTTCTGACTATATTTCAAAACATGAAAAAATTAATACCGATAAATATTTAATTAACGAAAAAAACCAGCTTTTATTCGGCAACAGGAAAATTCAGCTTGATAAAAAAGGCTCTATGATTATTAACTGGTATGGTCCTGAATATAAATTTACTTATGTGCCGTTCTGGAAAATTTATAAATCCATAGAAAACGAAAAAAAGGGGTTGCCACCTGTATCACCTCTGGTTAAAGGTGATTTTAAGGATAAAATCGTCTTTCTTGGTGTAACCGCAACTTCTTTGTACGACTCCAAAACCACACCGTTAAGCCCTATTTATCCCGGTGTTGAAGTTCAGGCAACTGTTTTTAATAATCTTCTCGATAATAACTCTATAAAAAAAATCACAGGAAATATTAATCTTGGAATTTGTCTTTTACTGGGGCTTTTAGTAGCAATTACCGTTATAAAAATCAGACAGCCCCTTATTTCAACCCTAATTTCTATCCTAATTTTGTCTTCTTATATCGGTTTTGCTTCTTATATGCTTAACGAACACAACTTATGGCTTGATATACTGCCTCAAGTCGTGTTTGTAATTCTTACGTTTACCTTTATGTTTATTATCAAATACGTCCTTAAATCCAAGGATTTTGACTATACATATAAGCTTGCAACCACAGACGGGCTTACAAACCTGTATAATCACAGATATTTTCAGGAACATTTGACAAAATGCATGAAAAAAGCCGATAAAAACAACACCCGTTTTGCGTTAATCCTTATAGATATTGACTTTTTCAAAAAATTTAATGATACATACGGACACCAGGCTGGTGATGAAGTTTTAAGACAGGTAGGACAAACCCTTAGAAAAGCTGTTAAATCTCCTGATTTAGTTGCGCGCTACGGCGGCGAGGAAATGGTAATAGTTCTTGACAACGCAAATACAGAAGAAGCAATAAAAGCAGCCAACAGGATTTGTAAAGCCATTGCGGACAGAAAATTTGAACTTCCGGAAGGAGTTACTGTCAATGTAACAATAAGTTTAGGGGTTGCCGTTTATCCTATTGACGGCAAAACTTCAACAGAGCTTATAGAATTTTCCGATCAGGGGCTTTACAGAGCTAAACATAACGGACGCAACCAAGTTGGTTCCCTCCCTGAAATTAAAATTATTACAGCAGAATAAATGTCACCCTGAACTTGATTCAGGGTCTGACTATTGGGGATTATAATCTACAAGCGAAAGTTGGATAGATGCTGAATCAAGTTCAGCATGACATTCGCGCTGTCATTGCGAGGAGGACTTTAGTCCGACGAAGCAATCCAATTTTTGCTTTTTGGATTGCTTCGTCGCAAGCTCCTCGCAATGACAATCCAGCAATTGAAGTTAAATATTATCGCATTTCAATTTAGTCTTCATTGTTTTTTTAAGTTCTTTTATTTGTAATCTTAAAGTATCCTCCTCTATAGGCAAAAGTGTACGAATACCTATTATAAAATATAATTTTACAATATTTGGAAATTCTTTACTTTTTTCATCTTCATATAAAAGTTTTTTATTCTTTTCTATAAACATTTCACCTCCTTGTACAATATTTAAAGCCTTGGTGCATTTTGTTTTTTTGTTATCACCTTTTTTGATTTCATTTATTTTTATTATTTTGTCAATATCACTATTTACTTCTTCATGTTGACTTTTAAAGTCTTTCTCTAGCCATTCAGTAATATGAAAAGTTCCGTCATATACAGGTCTGACAAAATTCGCAAACAAGGCAGAAAAAATTATCAAACTAAAAATCATGATTTTAGTTTTAGACCAGCTAAAATTAAATCTCCCTGAAACATATTTATACAGTGGAGGAATTAAAATAATTACCACTACTAATGACCACAAGCCGAGAAAAAATTCCCCGCACCAGAAATAAAGAATAGCGCCCTCTAAAAAAATAATTCCAAAAAACCAGCTAAGAAAACTTAAAAATAAACGCATATTTAATCTCTTATATTGCTAATTGACAATAATTTTAACATTAAAAGGTCTGTTTTTCTATACTTTTTCCGCGTAAATATAAGCTGAAGATAACGGACGCAATAAAGTCGGTTCCCTGCCTGAAATTAAAATTATTACAGCAGAATAATTAAATTTTTAAGATTTAACAAATTCTTTAAAAATTTCCCTTGATTTTGGCGATATTAAATCAGAGAGGTTATGAATATTATTAAGGGATTGTTTAGCTAAATCTTGTTCAATATCTTTTCTGGTAAGTTTGTTTGTTATTGCAGGAACTGCAAAACCAAGAAGTCCCATTAAGCTGAGCATACTTGCCCAATAAATTCCCAGAGCATATTTTTTGCTTTTTATATTTGTAATTTCATCTATTTTTTGAGCAGGAGGAAAAATTTTATTCCACAAATTATTTTTCGAATATTCCTTTTTCATTAAATCTGTTTTAAACGTTTTATCGCATAATCTGCTTAAAATACTGGCAATTGCAAGATCTCCGGTAAAATATAATGCATCAAGTGAACCCACTCTTATAGATAAATCTTTTAATTCAGTTTTATTTCTTGCGGCAGATAATGTTCCTAAGCCTGCACCAAAAAAAGCAACCAGAAATAAAGGAAATTTGGGCATATAAACACCTTTTTTGTAGTCAAAATTTACTGCTTTATCCTGAACATACTTTAAAAATCCTCCCGTCTTTTTTGTAAGCAAGGATTTGTTTACTAAGCCGGCAGTTACTATGCTCATTGCAGTACATAACCCCATAACTCCAAGCCATTTTTTCTTTTTATTTTTCTCATGAGTTTCTGCTCTTTTTTCGACAAGTTCTTTGTTTGCCATGCTGTATTCTGCCGAAGAACCCTTTTTCCCTGTTAAAAATTTAGTAGCCTGATTGCTTATCCACTGTGCATTTGCCCACACAACAGATGTAAACAATAAATCACATAACATAACTGCATTTTTAGATTTAATAAGTTTTTTTCTCAAAGTTTCGTATGAATTATTGCAGAATTTTAAAACTTCTTTTTCGTTTAAATGGTATTTTAAAGCTAAATCTTTGAGTCCTGTGGATGTATCTGATGAATTTTTTAAAAACTTATTCGACAGCCAAATAGCTTTATAATCGTTTGAATTAAATTTTGTTGTAATTTTTGCAATATATTTCATTGCGGATTTAT
>DNRP01000029.1:1399-25735 GCA_003499955.1 Cyanobacteria bacterium UBA9971 | reverse complement strand
GCTCTTGGTATTACTATGACTTTAGGGCTTTCTCAACAATTTGTAAACAGATATATGACAAAAAAAAGAACAGGAAGCAATGCTTTTGTAGGACTTTCCGAAGAAGCTAAAAAAGAGGCTGAAGCTGACAAAAAAGATAAAAACAAAAGAATAAAACTTACTCTTGCAAAAGCGGCTTCTGTAATGACTCTATTAGGTTTAGCGGCCTCCACGCTTGTAATGTCTGTAAATCCTAAGACAATTTGGAAAACTATAGGAAATAAAGAAAATTTATTAAAAAAACTTGAATTTAGCAGCTTTTGGCCAACTTTAAATCAATTAAGATCCGTAATTTATCCGGCAATTTTAATCGGCAGAGTATTAGCATCGTCTGATAAAAATGAATTAAGAGAGACAAATACAAGAGATATTCCAGGATTCCTTAACTGGCTTGTATTGGGCGGATTTGTTTCAAAAATTGTCGGTAAAAAAATATCCAACGGTCAACTTATAAATACTTCTGCGCCTAAAGAAGGCAAGAATATTTTGAATAAAATCGGGCATTTCCTGACAAAAGAACATCTTGTTTCTCATGCCGAAATTAAAGCACTGTTTGAAAACGGAAAAATAAATGAAGTTATGAAAAAATCTCTAAATAATAAATTGAATCTCTCAATTTTCGCGGGTATTGCTTATTCAACCCTTGCTTTAGGTGTGTTTGTCCCCATGTTGAACAAACACATTACAAATAAACTTACGGCAAAGAAAAAACCTCAAAGTCAAACAAATTCTGAAAATACTGCAACCGTTTCCTTTAACTCTTTAAATAAAGATGTTTTTGCGGATTTTATAAAAACACAAAAACAATTTAAAAAAGCTTAATCTTAATTTTTATAATTTTTTCCAAGAATGCAAAACTATTGCATTCTTTTTGCGTGATGTAAAATGTTTATAAGAATATGTGTTGAGGAATTAATAATGTTAGATACAAAACATTGTTTTAAGACAGTTAAAGATCTAAGAAAAGCGCTTTTAAACAGGGAAATTTCCGCTGTTGAGCTCGTTGACGAATCATATAAAAGAATCGAAGAAATTGAAGACAAAGTTGAGTCTTTTATTTCCCTGACAAAGGATTTAGCTTATAAAACAGCTAAAGAAGTCGATAAAAGAATAAAAATAAAGGATGATCTTCCGCTTCTTGCGGGAATTCCTATAGCTATTAAAGATAATATGTGTACAAAAGGCTTTCACACAACCGCGGGAAGTAAAATTCTCGAAAATTTCGTTCCTCCGTATAATTCTACAGTTGCTCGAAAACTTGAAGAGAATTTTATTCCTATTATAGGCAAGGCAAACCTTGACGAGTTTGCAATGGGAAGTTCGACTGAAAACAGTGCTTTTAAGAAAACAAAAAACCCATGGAATCTTAATATGGTAGCAGGAGGAAGTTCAGGCGGTTCTGCAACTGCTGTATGTTCAGGTGAATCCGTAATTTCTCTCGGTTCTGACACAGGTGGAAGTATCAGGCTCCCTGCTAGTTTTTGTGGAATAGTCGGGATGAAGCCAACTTACGGAAGAGTTTCAAGGTTTGGACTTATTGCGTACGCGAGCAGTCTTGACCAGATAGGTCCTATGGGAAGATGTGTGGAAGATGTTGCGCTTACGCTTCAAGCAATCAGCGGCTACGACAACATGGATTCAACTTCAATAAACATGCCTGTTCCTGACTACACAGCCACCTTGAAAAAAGACATAAAAGACTTGAGGATCGGTGTAATTTCCGAAATGCTCGGCGAAGGAACAAATCCTGAAGTTAAACAAGCTATTCTCAATTCCATAAAGGTTTACGAATCTCTCGGCGCGAAAATAGAAGAAATTTCCATTCCTCACAGTCAGTATGCAATTGCGACTTATTATGTTATTGCTATGGCAGAAGCCAGCGCAAATCTCGCAAGATTTGACGGGGTAAAATACGGATATAGGGCAAAAAACACTGAAAACATTATGGAAATGTATCTAAAAAGCAGGTCAGAAGGTTTCGGAGAAGAAGTTAAATCAAGAATCATGATAGGAACTTATGCTTTAAGTTCGGGATATTATGATGCTTATTATAAAAAAGCCCAGCAGGTGAGGGCTTTAATCAAAAAAGACTTTGACAAGGCGTGGGAAAAGGTTGATTTACTCCTTTCGCCCGTTTGTCCGACCACAGCTTTTGAGCTTGGCGCAAAAATTTCCGATCCGTTAAGTATGTATCTTATGGATATTGGAACAATTACCGCCAATCTGGCGGGGCTTCCCGGAATTAGTGTTCCCTGCGGATTTGACAGCAAAGGGCTTCCTGTGGGACTTCAGCTTCTCGGTCCTGCGTTATCGGAAGAAACTCTGCTGCGATCTGCATACAACTTTGAGCAGGCGACAGATTTCCATACCAAACATCCTGAGATATAGCCCTTCCTTGTCATTGCGAGGAGCGAAGCGACGTGGCAATCTATTTAATAATATTTTTGTCTTTTAAAATCAACTTGATTTTATCTATTTCAGCTTGTAAATTTCTGAGAATATTAATTAAATCACCAACTGATTCTTGCATATCAAAACCAACAGCTTTAATCACATCAATTTCAGACAATTTTTTCATAACAAGACTCTCTCCATTTAAGATTATAATATTTTAGTGATGTATTACTTCACAGATTTATTAAAATAATACATCTAAAATTTTTATTATGCAAGAAAATGAACAAAAATATCTTTATAATATCAGCCAAAATATTAAAATATTTCGAGAGAAAAAAGGATTTTCTCAAGAGTTTTTGGCTGAACAGGTTGATTGTTCCAGAGAATTTATTAATAGGGTAGAAAACAGAAAAGAAGATGTAAGTTTAAAAATGCTTTTAAAGATTGCTTATTTTCTTGAAATTCAACCGCAAAAATTTTTTGATAATGTAATATAAAATGCCTGTTGCGAAGGTTTCGTAATATTTCACTCTAGGGAAATTTTTTAGTATGTCTGGCTGAAGCCAGCCAGTAACTTTTTTCTTTTGATGCAAAAGAAATAAAGTCACCAAAAAAGAAAACCTTTAAATTTTAAATTTCTTGTTTTTTAGGCTCACTAGAAATTATAGCCTTTATTTCACGCACGCCCAAACTCGGGGCAAGCCCCTCAAACAATGGGCTATAACATTTATACCCGTTCGCCAAAAACTACGAAACTCGACACGCGTGTCAAGGGGGACACCCCCTCGAACTCCCCCGTTGCCCGTTGTGAAGGTTTCGCAATATTTCACCCTGCGTACCGAAGGCAAGCCCGTCTTGTTTGAGGGACTTTGTCCCGAGTTACGGGCATCAAACGCATTTTGCTTTAATCGTAAGCAGGGTAGAAATATAGAAACCAAAGTATTGGGCAAGCTTTCTTTTGCTTCGTTTTCTTTGCAGTAAAGAAAATGAAGACGGGTAAAGGGTGGTAAACCCTTTTATAAACAAAGTACCTTTATGGATAGATACTGAACTTGATTCAGCATGACAATTCGGTAATAGATAGATTGCCACGTCGGGGCTTTACCCCTCCTCGCAATGACAATGCGATGATATAATGCTAATCCTTTCTAAGAATTCTCGCACTTAAAGCTTCAATAAAATCATCCGTAATATGCGCATTATCAAAAAGTATAATTCCTGAAGACCCTTCTGACCTTACAGAAGCAATCTGACCGATTAAATCAGCAGGACTTCCTGCGGTAAAAGGCTCAAACAACCCTGATAATATACAAACATTGTTGCCTGCAAGACTGCGGATTTCCCTTATGGAATTGCCTGCCATGTACTTGTCGCTACTCATTATCAAAGGAGTAAACGCATCAACATAACCTCTTTGCGCCCATACAGACCAGTTTTGTAATTTTGTTGTTGCCGTATCCTGATGTCCGGGAAATATTACGGTTGAAATCATTATATTTTTATTACCTACTATTGAACGAAGCCTTGAAACAAAATCAGTTACTTTGTCCTGTCTGTAAGCAACCCATTTTGACATTAAAGGCTCTGACAATTCAAGTTCTACGGGGTCTTTTCCATACTGACTTTTAAATTCTGCTCTTGCAAAAGCTGTATAACCCCATGTTGTATCAAGATAACCCGAAAAATTTTGTGACAAACTCTTAGGATATCTTATATAATCAATATTTAAACCATCTATGTTATAGTTAGTGGTAATTTCCGTAAGAAGCGTCGTCAAAAACTTCTGAACATTAGGATTTGCAGGGTCAAGAAAATAACCGTTATGTTCACTTATAGAAGGCATCGGTTTATTACTGTCAGCATTCTTTCTCTGATAATTCGCCCACTCAGGATAAACTGAAAGTGTATGTTTTGAGTTTCTGGATATGTTTTCATTACCCACATAAAACGTCTGAAACCACACCTGAACTTTCATGTTTCTTTTATGGGCTTCATTTACCCACACTTTTAAAGGATCCCAGCCTTCAAATTCCGGTCTTTGTTCCTTAATCCCGTAAGTAGCCATTGTTGAGCTCGGAAAAATTGTATACCCTTGATAATATGTTTCTAAAAATATATTATCTATGCCTGTTCTTTTAAGTCTATCAAGTGTTTTTACTATTTCTGACTGATTTCTTTCTATAGGTCTTAGCCATACACCATGAAGCTCATTTTGAACAGCCGGAACTGCATAATAAAAAGACATATCAGCCATCTTAAGCGCATAATTTGAAATATCTCTGCCTGCTTCATACTGTGATTTGTCAAGCATATATCTGGCTTCATTATACTTTTGTATTGCCTGATTGAGATAATTCTCGGAAATTTTAGATTGATAACCGGGAAGGGTTCTTTTATACTCCACTATAACTTTTTTAGCATCATTTATTCTTTGACCTGCTTTATATAAATAGCTTTCAGGAGTTATAGTGCTTTCCAGCATCCTGGTATTTTGATTAAATTTTACTATTGCGCCTTCCATTAGTCTTTCATTTATCCATTTTTTTGCAGAGCCATGACCGCTAACGATAAAACCGTTTTTAGGAATGTAGCAGTTTGAACCGCAGAACCCGAAGACTTTATCTTCTATTACAATAGCTTCTTTACCAAATTCATTGGTATTTGTATATTCTCCAAAACTTGGAGTATAAATAACAAGCTGGTTATTACCCCTAAACCCCGGATAATATGCCCCTAACGGGTTTGTTTCAGGTGTAGGGTTTATGGAATTTATTTTAATACGTGATGTTTTTATGCATTGATTACTTGCATTTTCACGTAAAACCATGGCTTGTGCTAATACAGGACTTGAAATTGTCCATAAAACAATCATTGATGCTAAAAATATTATAAATAAGCTTAATTTTGCAATATTTTTCATTTTACTCCCCTATCACTCCTAAGTATGTATATATGATATTAACCGCTTACTATTTCGTTTGGCAATACTTACCTTAATTAATTCTGTTTGAAACTTTTTCTTGTCTCAAACAAAACTTCTTTCATTTGTTCATGAATAATCGAATTTGAGGCAATTATATTTTTAATTTCAGGATTAAAATCTTCCGAGTCAAAGTTGGTAACTTTTCCTCCTGCTTCTCGGACTATACATGTGCCTGCCGTTACATCCCACGGGCAAAGATTTAATTCCCAAAAACCATCGAGTCTTCCCGCTGCCACATAACAAAGATCAAGTGCCGCCGCGCCCGGTCTTCTAACTGCCTGAGATTTATAAACAAATTCTTTAAAATATACAAAATTTTCTTCAAGAGTTTTTTCTTTTGAGCAAGGAAATCCTGTTGCGAGCAAAGATTTTTTCAGTTCTTTTATTTGACTTACTTCGATAGGTTCAGCATTAAGGTAAGCTCCCGTTCCTTCTGCTGCCCAGAAGAGTTCGTTCTTGCAAACATCATACACAACACCCATAAAAATTTTACCGTTTTTTACGAGTCCTATAGACACCGCAAAATGAGGAAAATTATGTGCAAAGTTGGTTGTGCCGTCTAGCGGGTCAATTACCCATAAATACCCTGATTTATTTCCCTCATGTGTCCCTGATTCTTCTCCAAGAATGGTATGTTCGGGAAAATTTGTCTGAATGATTGAAACAATTTTTTCTTCAGACAATTTATCGGCTTCTGTTACGAGATCAAATTCATTTGATTTATGAGAAATTCCTTTTTTCTTTCCTAAATATGAAAGCTGTATTTCTCCTGCTTCATAAGCCGCTTCTTTTGCCACTTCCAAAAGCTTTTCAGTATCTATCAAGGTTTTATTACTCCCTTTATATATTTAAAAAATATGATAGTGATATAAAAATGACTGATTTTTTTGTCATTCCTAACTTTCTTTGTCATCCTGAGCAAAGCGAAGGATCTGTCCAACAAATAATTTAAAGCTTTAATCCACACATAGACAGATTCTTCGGGCTAAAGCCCTCAGAATGACAGCGATAATAAATATATCATTACCAAAAATATAACACTTTAAACTTATTCTCAATAGGTAAAAAGAGTGCATTTTAACTTTTTCTAATAAAAAAACCTCTTCAATTAAAGAGGCTTTTTTGTATTTAATATTTTTTTTACGCTGTAAGCTTTTCTTTCGCTATGTCAACGACTTTTTTGAAAGCATCAGGGTCTTTTACAGCTATGTCAGCAAGAATTTTTCTGTTTACGGCAACATTTGCTTTACCTAAAGCATTTATGAATCTGCTGTAGCTTAAACCATGCTGTCTAACTGCTGCATTGATTCTGGTAATCCAAAGACGTCTGAAACTTCTTTTTTTATTGCGGCGATCTCTGTACTGAAATTTTAAAGCTTTCATTACAGCCTGATTTGCCACAACAAACAATCTGCTTCTTGCGCCTTTAAAACTTTTTGCCAGTTTTAATATTTTTTTATGTCTTTTGCGAAGAACATTTCCCCGCTTTACTCTTGCCATATTTTATTACTCCTTGTTATATTTTTTTCGTTAATCACTCAATATTTATCTTGAATACTTCATATAAGGCAATTCGAGTTTGATTTTTTCGAGATTGCTTTCAGACACTTCCGCAAATCCACCTAAGCGATTTTTTCTTGCGGTAGCTTTATGACCGAGCAAGTGTTTTCTGCCGGCTTGCCTGCGTAATATTTTTCCACTGCCGGTAACTTTATATCTTTTTGCTCCGGCTTTATGCGTTTTCATTTTAGGCATAATTATTTTCTCCATTAATTTAGATTTTTTATATTATATTATGAAAAAAATCAAAATAAAATTAAATATATTTATTTAAGAATATTTAGATTGCCACGTCGCATCCTGTGGATGCTCCTCGCAATAACAGAAAGGGGTATTAAGAAGCTCCCACAGGTCCGATTATCATTACGGCATTTTTGCCTTCCATTGAAGCTTTCTTCTCCAGAATGTAATTTTCGTCCTGTAAATCCTCTGTTATCCTTTTTATCAAGTCGAAAGCCAGATTTGTATGCTGAATTTCACGACCTTTCAACATTACCATGATCTTAACTTTATTACCAGCAAGCAGGAATTTTTTTATGTTCTTAACTTTAACGTCATAATCATGCGTATCAATCTTATAGCGCATTTTAACTTCTTTTAATTCAACTGTATGTTGCTTTTTTCGCGCATCCTTAGCTCGTTTTTCCGATTCAAATTTATACTTGCCGTAATCTAAAATCTTAGCGACAGGCGGTTCTTGATCAGGACTAACTATAACAAGATCAAGATCTTTTGCTATAGCCATACTTAATGCTTCACTTGTTTTAATAACGCCGTGATTTACACCTTCATCGTCAATTAACCTAACTTCTTTCGATTTTATTCTTTCATTTATCATAGGTACGACCTTGACCGGACCTGTTGCTTTTACGTTGCTAATAACTATTCTCCTATGTTTGTAACCTTTTTATTTGCCGAAGGCGGGACTCGAACCCGCACGGGTTGCCCCACATGAACCTGAATCATGCGCGTATACCAATTTCACCACTTCGGCTTGATACTCAGTTATAAATGAGAATGAGTTCATCCCTGCATCGCCGCCGCCTTCGCGTCGCCGTTTTGGGCTTACACTCCCGCTTCGCTAATGTTACTATAACCAAGGGAAAATGTAAATATATTTACATTTTCCCAAAATTTTTAACGGCATGCCTTTCATATAAAAAAATTATTTTTTTATATGAAATTATAGCTAAAATAACATATAAAATTTATATTTATGGTAAAATCATTTATAAATAATTTGTAGTTAAAATATTAAAAATTAGATATATTCATTATTTGAAATTTATAATTTATAACTGATTTTACCAGACATTAGGAGATAAATTATGTTTACTAACAAATCTTCAGAAGCTTTTTATAATAAAGGAATTATCCATTATGAAAAAAGCGAATATGATCTTGCGATAGATTTATTTAAACAAGCTATTGAAAAAAATTCATCAAACCCTCAATTTTACTATAATTTGGGACTTGTATACGTAAAAACTGAAGAATATGACTTAGCTATTAATAATTTTAAAGAAGCAATATCATTAAATCCCAAAGATGCCGATACTTTGCAAAATTTAGGAATTGCTCTTTCCAAAAAATCTCAATTTGAAGACGCTATTCAAGCTTATAAAAAAGCTATAGAAATAAAACCCAACGATTATGAAATTTATGACAATATGGGTATTTCTTATTTTTCAATGAACCTCTATAAAGATTCGATTGAATGTTTCAAAAAAGCCCTTGATCTGGATAAAAACAATCCTTCTTTAGCCTATAACCTTGCCTATGCTTATTATATAAATAATCAATATGATCTTGCAAAAGAAACTTTCCTTTATGTAATTTCTTTAAATAATGAAGATGAAGAAGCTTATTTCAATCTGGGAAATGTTTACTTAAAATTGCAGGAATTAAATCTTGCCGAAGAAAATTATAAAAAAACTTTATCTATAAATCCAGAACATGAAGAAGCCCAAAAAGCTTTAAATAACCTTTATAAAACAGATATTGCTCCTTTAGTTGAAGAAAAACCCCAAGAAGTAGCGGAAATTAAAATAGAGAAGACTGAAGAAGCAAAACCTGAAAAAGAAATTTTAATTACAGACACAACAAATATAGATACAGATGCGATAGCTGAAGAATATTTTTTGAAAGCCGTAAATCTGTTAAAAGAAAAAGATTTGGAACCGGCTGTTGAAAAACTTAATAAAACATTATCTTTAAAACAAGATCATCCTCATGCTCTTGTTTTACTTAATAAAACTAAATCATTATTAAATGAAGCCGATAGTTTATTTAAGCAAGGGGTTCTAAATTATTCAAATAAAAATTATGCTGATTCTATTGACTGTTTTAAAAAAGCGTTGGATATAAAGCCAAACAGCATTCAAATAAAATCATCGCTTGCTAAAACACAAATAAAATTATCATTGGATAAAGCAGCGGCAAACGCTTCACCTAATGCTTCCGGTACAGCTCACTATACTGTATTTTCAAAAACCAAAGAGCAGGAAAAATATAAGATAGAAGTTGATAATCTTAAAAAAGCTATTGAAGAAAATCCTAAAGAACCTGAAAATCATTATAATTTAGGTGTAGTCTACATAAAACAAAAAGAATATCTGCATGCTATAGATAGCCTTAAAACAACATTATTGCTTAATCCTAAACATAAAGAAGCTCAAGATGCCTTATACGATATCATTAATATGATAAATAACGCCGATGAAAATTCTAAATACTATTATAAAATGGCTCTTATTTATATAGAAAAAAGAGAATACTATAAAGCTATTGAGGAATTGAAAAAAATTCTCGCTTTTTCTCCTGATAATCTTGAAGCTAAATTATTATTTTCTAAAATAATGATAATGATGAATAACACTAATAAAGAATCGGAAAATAATAATTTAGCTGACGAAATTGCCAGATATCAAAACATTATTGCCTCAGATCCTAATGATTTTGAGGCGTATTATAAACTTGGATTAATTTATTCACAAACTAAAAATTATGATTTCGCGAAAGACCATTTATTGAAAGCCATTAATTTAAATTCAAATCATAAAGAAGCCCAAAACTCTTTATATGATTTAATAAAAGTAATGAATGCATAAAAAAACGGGGTAGACTTAAGTCTACCCCGTTTTTTTGATTATTAATCTTCTTCTTTATGCTCTTTTTTGTTTTGTTCTATGATTTTTGTTGCTAAATGAGCGGGAACTTCTTCATAATGCGAAAATTCCATTACAAATACACCCGCGCCGCTGGTCATTGAATTTAATATAGCAGCATATTGAAGCATTTCAGCCATCGGGATTTCTGCTTTAACAGTTTGTGTGTGACCTTCCGTGTCAATTCCAAGCATCCTTCCTCTTCTACTGTTCAAATCACCCATAACATCCCCGACATTTTGTTCCGGAACTGTAATTTCAACATGCATTATAGGTTCAAGCAATATGGGATTTGCCTGCAAATAGCCTTTTTTGAAAGCCATTGAGCCCGCTACTTTAAACGCCATTTCAGAAGAATCTACAGGGTGGTAGCTTCCATCATAAAGCACGACTTTTATATCCACAGCAGGGCATCCGGCAAGCACACCTTCGTTCATAGCTTCTCTTATGCCGTTTTCTACAGCAGGAATATATTGTCTAGGGATTGATCCGCCGACAATATTATCCACAAATTCAAAGCCTTTGCCTTTTTCAAGAGGATGAAGCTCTATCCAGCAATCGCCATACTGACCTTTACCGCCGGATTGTTTTTTATATTTGCCCTGTACTTTTGTGCTTCCCGAAATGGTTTCTTTATAAGGAATTTTAGGAGCTTCCAGCAGCACTTCCGTACCAAATTTTCTTTTTAATTTTTCAATTGTAACATCGACATGCACCTGCCCCATGCCGGACAAAATCATTTCTTTTGTCTGAGCATCTCTGGTTAAATGGATAGTCGGATCTTCTTCCATAAGTTTTTTCAAGCCCGCGTGAATTTTTTCCTCATCACCTTTATTTTTTGCTTTAATCGCAAAAGATATAACAGGAGCAGGCATTTTAACAGTCGGAATTGTTACGGCTTTCTTTTCATCACTGAAACTGTCGCCGGTTTGCGTTTCTTTCAACTTTGGAATTGCAATTATATCACCGGCTAAAGCCTGTGTAACAGCTTCATGTTTTTTGCCCACAAGGTGAAGAATCTGTCCAATTCTTTCTTTTGATTTTTTAGTAGAATTATAAATCACCGAATCAGGTGTTACTTTTCCTGAAAAAATTCTCATTACAGTGAGTTGACCAGCGTAAGGATCAATTACTGTTTTGAATACCAATGCAGCTAAAGGTTCTGATGCTGACGGTTTAATTTGTATATCAGCCCCATCATTATTTAATGCTTTTATTTCGCCTCTTTCACCGGGAGATGGCAAATAATTATTAATAAAATCAAGAGCTTGAACCACACCAATATTCTTTAAAGCTGATCCAAAAAGAACAGGAGTGATTTGACAATTTACAATACCTGCTTTAAGTGCTTTTTGAATTTCTTCAGCAGTTAATGTTTGACCCTCAAGATATTTTTCAAGAATCTCGTCATCGCATTCCACAATTGATTCAAGAGATTGTTCTCTTATAGAATCAGCTTCCGCTTTTAAATCAGCAGGAATATCTTGAACCGAGAATTTTCCGCTTTCATTTTGTTCAAAAATATAAGCTTTTTCTTCCAGTAAATCCACAACGCCTTTAAAAGATGTTTCTTCGCCAACAGGCATTTGAATTAAAACGGGTTTTGCGGGAAAAGACTTTTCAAGACTTGCAATTACAGCTTTATAGTTGGAATGTTCTCTTTCAAGCTTGTTTATAAACACAGCCATCGGTAAATTTAATTCTTTTGCCTGTTTTATAAGTTTATCAGACTGGATTTTTACTCCATCTATACTATCAAGAACAACAAGCGCCGCATCAATTCCTTGCATGCAATTTTTTGAATCAGCGATATAATTGGCTGAACCAGGAGTATCTATAAGATTTATCCATTTATTTTTCCAGGAAAAATTCGCTATTGCGGAACTTATTGTTGTTTTTCTTTTTATCTCTTCAGGTTCGTTGTCCATAAGGGAAGTTTCGTTATCAACTTTCCCGAGTCTGGTGTTTTGACCCGCATTAAACAAAATTGCATCGGCAAAAGAAGTTTTCCCTGTTCCTACGTGTCCGATTAAACCAACGTTTCTGATTTCTGATGTTTCAGCCATAGATTACCCCCGTTTATTTATTTAAAGTAACTATAAGAAATAAATTGCAGATGAATAAAACATAGTTTAGAGAATTTAATTTTTATTGTAACGAAAGCGTTTAAAAAATGGAAATAATGAACTTCTCTTTTTTAACATTCATTAATATAATTTATATGAAATGAATACAAGTTATATTAAAAAATAAAAATCATATTTTTACCAGTGTTTTGAATATAAAAAAACAAATAAAGTTTTATTTTTTCAAAATTATCAGTTATAATTTAATTTACGGAGGTAATATTTTATGGAAAATATTATTTTAAAACTGATAGAATTGTTTAATCCTGCCCAAATGGCATTTTTTATTGTATTAGGAATAATTTTTTACTTTAAACTTAAAAATGTTTTTACCCAACAAATTAATGGGCTTGGTTTAAGATTTGACGGTCAGTTTGGCGAATATAAAGACAAAAATAAAACAGAAATTGATTTACTTAAAGAACGTGTTTACAAACTTGAAGTTGAAATTCAAATTGCCAAGAAATATCAGTCACAGCAGCCTGAAAACATTTAAGGTTTAAAATGAATATACTCGGGATAATTCCAGCCAGAGGCGGCTCAAAAAGAACTCCAAGAAAAAATATAAAAATGATTGCGGGCAAACCTCTTATAGCTCATACAATAGAAGCAGGTTTAAAATCAAAACTTGTTAACAGAGTGGTTGTTTCAACGGAAGACGCAGAAATTGCGCAAATAGCATTGTCTTTTGGGGCAGAAGTGGTTAAAAGACCTCATGAATTAGCTGTTGATACTGCAAAAACCGCTCCTGTTGTGAGACATGTTGTTGAACAGCTTGAACTTCAAGGTTATGTCCCTGATATTGTTGTTTTATTACAGCCAACTTGTCCGGCTAGGGATGAAAAAATAATTGATGCGGCACTTACACAATTATTAAACTCTGATAAAGATTCTATATTAGGAGCAATTAAGATAGGTAAAAGCATGCCTAAATGGAAAAAAGGATTTGACGGCAAAAATATTGCTCTTTATGATTATCATTTCAGGCCAAGAACTCAAGAACCTCATCTTATGGAAGATTTATACGCGGAGACTGGTGCTTTTTATGCCATAAGAATAGATGCTTTCAAAAAAACAGGAGATTTTCTCGGAGAAGATGTTGATATTTTTGAAATGAAACCTTCTGTAGACATTGATACACCTGAAGATTTTGCCAGAGCGGAACAACTTTTACTTGAAAAAGCCGGAACCAAAGCTTAATAGTCATTACGAGTAGTTACAAAAAACAATTTTAAAAAGACAATAATTTTTTCTTTTAGTTTTTATTTATTTGTAGTAAAAAAAATTATTACTTTGTTGAATAAAAAAGAATTTGTCTTTGTTTATTATATAAAGGACAATGTAATTAACAGCTTTATTAAAAATACTACTGTTATGAGAGATAGAACCTGAGAGAATAATTAAATAAATGCAAACATCAACAAAAAGAACTAATAAAAACAAAACAAAATTAAACCCTCCAAAACAATTTTCTGCTATTTTTGATGAAAAAGTTCAATCTTTAGCGGATTTGTGGAAATTATATTCTGTAGAATATGCTGATATCAAGGCTGTTATAGATAAATATTACGGCTATGAATTTACTTATAAAGAATTTTATGAAAAAATCAAACTTTTATCCAGCGGATTACAATCATTAGGCTTAAAAAAAGGGGAACATGTTTCTCTTTTCTCAGAAAACAGCTCTAAATGGCTTCTTGCCGATCAGTCTATTTTATTTACAGGTGCTGTCAATGCAGTAAGAGGTTCTGCCGCGCCTGATGATGAACTTAGCTATATCTTAAGCCACAGCGACAGCGTAGGTTTAATCGCTGAAAATCTTTCCGTAATTTTGCGGCTAAAGGAAAACATTAAAAATTCAGAATTAAAATTTATTATTTGCCTGTCAGATGAAGATATTGAAGATTCTATAAAACAAGATTTTCCTATATACAAGCTTGATGAAGTTCTTGATTTAGGAAAAGACTTTCTTTATGAACCTGTTGAAATTAAAAAAGACGATCTTGCCACACTTATTTATACTTCCGGCACAACCGGCTGTCCCAAAGGCGTAATGTTAACACATGGCAATCTTTTATCGCAAATAAGAATCCTTAAAAACCGTATATTTATTGATAAAGGCAGTATGGCTCTTTCTGTTTTGCCAACTTGGCATTCTTACGAAAGAACCGGAGAATATTTTCTTCTTTCGTACGGCTGTACTATTGCTTATACAAATCTGATTAACCTCAAAAACGATATAAAAGAATACAAACCGGATATTTTTATTTCTGTACCAAGAATATGGGAAGCTTTTTATAACGGTATCCTATCAGGCATAGAAAAACAAGACTTAAACAAAAAAAATTTTATTCAATATTGTTTAAAAATAAGCGAAATTTATATTAAATCCAAAAGAATAGCCGACAATCGCGATATTTTAAATATAAATACATCTTTAGTACACAAATTAAAAGCCGCTTCCGTTGCTGCTTTACTTCACCCTCTTCATAAATTTGCCGATAAAGCACTATACTCTAAAATCAGGCTTGCTTTCGGGGGGAATTTAAAACAGGGAATAACCGGCGGAGGAGCAATCACAAGACATCTTGACGATTTTTATGAAATAGCCGGCGTAAACATTATAAATGGCTATGGTTTAACGGAAACAAGCCCGTGTTTAAGTGCAAACTCATTGGAAGGGAATCTAAGAGGTTCTGTAGGAAAACCTCTTGATGAAACGGAATTAAAAATCGTTGATCCTGAAACATTTATGCTTCTTGGAAACCATAAAACCGGTGTTGTAATGGCAAAAGGCCCGCAGGTAATGCGCGGATACTACAAAAACCCCGAAGATACCGATAAAATTTTATCTAAAGACGGTTGGATAAATACGGGCGACCTTGGTTGGATTACTCAAAACGGAGAACTGGTACTTACAGGAAGGGCTAAAGACATAATAGTCTTATCTAACGGAGAAAATATAGAACCTCAAACCATTGAAGATGCCTGTCTTAAAAGTCCTTTTATAGACCAGATTATGCTTGTCGGGCAGGATCAGGCTTCTTTAGGCGCTTTAGTAATTCCTAACGAAGAATCAATAAAATTATGGTTTGAAAACCATAATATAAAATGCCATGACTTCTCTGAAATCACGAAAAAGCCTGAAATTCAAAAGCTTTTCAAGAAAATATTGACGGAATGTGTTAAAGCAAGACCGCATTATCGACCTTTTGAAAAAATACAGTATTTCAAAATACTTAACGAACCTTTTACGATTGAAAACGGTTTAATGACGCAAACAATGAAGCTTCGCAAAAACGAAATCCAAAAGCGTTATGAAAATTTAATCAAAGAAATGTTTGAATAAAATTAATCCAATTTTCCTAAAAACTCAAGGATAGGCTTATCCTGCCAGCCGTAATCGCAGTGTTTTCCTGTTTTTGAAAAATAAGTCTGCGCATCAGGTTTTAATTTAGCCAATTTTTTTCCCATTTCAACAGGGATCATTTCATCGTTAACCGCATGAATTATAAGCATTGGGGATTTTATTTTTGCAATCTTGTCTTTTGAAGCGAATTTCTGTGTTATCGGAAGGCGTTTAAAAATATAATCCCTTACGAAAACATGCATGAAATTCCCGTTTCTTTTATGGGAAATCCTGAAATCTCTCATATCTTCAATACCGGTAAAAGCTCCTTCTGCTATTACGCCTTTAAATTCCCTTTTTGAAGCCACATCAATAACCACAGCCGAACCCATAGAATGTCCCCACAAAACTATTTTGCTGTCAGGGATTTTGTATTGGGTGTTTAAATAAGAAATAAACGAGTTTACATCACTATAAAGCCCTTTTTCATCAGGTTCTCCGCTGCTTTTTCCGAATCCTCTATAATCCAGTGCAAATATTTCATAACCGGCTTTGGCAAGGAATTTTATTTTGTCTTGATTGTCATTGCGAGTCATGTTTGCTTCATTGCCGTGACAAAAAACAACTATCGGAGATTTTTTCTCACCTTTTATCCTGATATAAGTTATTTTTATACCGTCTTTTGATATAAAACTTCCTTCCTCCGCTTTTGAAGCAAGGGGTGAAATTAAGTTAAAAGTTACGCTTGATGGTTTATAAACAAATTTTTTTTCAATTACGCTTGTATCAATTGATTTGAGTATATTAAAAGTCCATACTCCTGCCAAAAAGAATATTACGAGAACTATATACGAAATTTTTCTAATCATTGTTGAATCCTCCCGACTAATAAAGGATATTTAAAGCTTCAATAAGTGTTTCTTTATCCACATCATTGAAAACACTAACTTCTGATTCCCCTGTTAATAATACAAACCTGATTTTTCCGGACAAAACTTTTTTATCACCAAACATAGCTTCATAAATCATTTCAGAATTTATTGATTTATTGATTTTATAATCCATTCCGTATAAATCAAGAAGCTCAAGACAGGTTTTATAATAGTTTTCGTCAATAAGTTTTCTTTTTTTTGATATAAATAAAGCGCCTTTCATCCCTATTGCGATTGCCTGACCGTGATTTATGTTTTCATAGTTTGAGCATTTTTCGATAGCATGACCTATTGTATGCCCAAAATTAAGAATTGCTCTTAGTCCTGCTTCTTTTTCATCTTTATTTACAACAGCAGCTTTTAATTCACAGCAATATTTTACAAGTTCCTGAATGATATCAGTATCAAGAGCAAATATCGCATCTTTGTTTTGTCTTAAATATTGAAGAAATGTTGTATTTAAACCGTTTAACCCGCATGATTTCTCAATTATGCCATACTTAAGCACTTCAGCCAAGCCCACTTTCAGCTCTTCAACAGACAAAGTTTTTAAAGTTGAAATATCTGTTAAAACAAATTTTGGCTGATAAAAACTGCCTATAAGATTTTTACCGAGCTTATTGTTAATTGCAACTTTGCCTCCGACGGAAGAATCCACCTGAGAGAGCAAAGTAGTAGGAATTTGAACAAAATAAATTCCTCTTAAGTAAGTAGCGGCAGCAAATCCTGTAACATCTCCAACCACACCCCCACCCAGAGCAATTATTGCATCTTTTCTTTCAAGCTTAAACTCGATAGCTTTTTGCCATATAGCCTCAAGTGAGTTAATATTCTTGTGTTTTTCGCCGTCTTCAAGAATAACAAAGTCTATTTCAAACCCTTCTTTAAGCAAAGATTCTTTTATTTTTTCGCCATAAAGAGGGTAAACTTTTTTATTGGTTACTACAAGAAGTTTTTCAGCCTTTATGTATTTTTTAACAAGCTCTCCAACTTTATCCAGAATATTTTCTCCGATAATAATCGGGTAAAAATATTTCTGCTGTGCAGGAATTTCAACTTTTACCGTTTGAGTTTTGTTTGAAATCATATTTTCCAATTTCTCATACCGCCATTTGCTATTAATTAGATTTCCTATATTTATTATAAAACAATAAAAAATTTATAACTTGATTCTTCTAAGCCTTAAACTGTTTGTGACAACTGAAATAGAGCTTAGGCTCATCGCAAGAGCTGCAAACATAGGACTCAATAATATCCCGAAAAACGGATACAAAACTCCCGCAGCGATCGGTATTCCCAGCACATTATAAATAAAGGCAAAGAATAAATTTTGCTTGATTGTGGATGTCGTAGCCCTTGAAAGTTTTATCGCCTTTGCAAGTTTAGTTAAGTTTCCCTGCACAAGCGTTATATCAGATGATTCTATGGCAATATCCGTTCCTGTTCCCATTGCAATTCCTATATCCGCCTGAACTAAAGCAGGCGCATCATTTATGCCATCGCCTACCATAATAACAATTTTTCTATTGTTTTGGCATTTTTTAATTTCTTTAGCCTTGTTCTCAGGCATTACACCCGCTATAAAGTTTTTAATTCCAACCTGGGAGGCTATGTTTTCTGCTGTTTTTTTGTTATCACCGGTTAACATTATTATCTCAAAATTTAACGCTTCAAGTTCTTTTAGAGCTTGTTTAGAATCAGGTTTTATAGTATCTGCAACGGTTATAAATCCTTTTAATTCACCATCTATAACAATAAAAATAACTGTTTCAGCTTCTTCAACATCTTTTTTAGCAGAAAACCCCTGTCCCTCAACAAAATCTTTATTCCCTGCAAACACGGTTCTTCCGTTAACTATTCCCTTAACTCCCTGACCGGAAAAAGATTGGAAATCTTGAGGATAGTGCAATATAATATTTTTTGATTCTGATTTTTCAACTATCGAATGAGCTATAGGATGTTCGGAAAGTTTTTCCACAGATGCCGCATAATATAAAAATTCATTCAATTCCATATCTGTAAATATATCTGTAACTTCCGGCTTGCCTTTTGTTATTGTCCCTGTCTTATCAAGGATTATAGTGTCAGCTTTATACAATATTTCAAGAGCTGCCGCGTTTTTTATCAAAATCCCATTTTCCGCGCCTATACCTGTTCCAACCATAATTGCTGTAGGCGTGGCAAGACCTAACGCACATGGACAGGCAATAATTAACACAGAAACAAAATTTATAACCGCATAAGAAAGCCTTGTTTCAGCAGGAGCAAATATTATCCATATTAAAAATGTTAAAACAGCAATAATTATAACTACTGTAACAAAATAACCGCTAATTAAATCCGCAAATCTTTGAATAGGTGCTTTAGTATTCTGCGCTTCCTGCACCATCCTTATTATTTGCTGTAATACCGTTTCTTTTCCTACTCTAATAACTTTATATCTAAAACTTCCGCTAAGGTTTAAAGTCCCTCCCACAACTTCATAGCCAGTTTTTTTAGTTGCCGGCATGCTTTCTCCGGTTATCATAGATTCATCAATACTAGACTCGCCTTCAATAATAACCCCATCTATAGGTATTTTTTCTCCCGGTCTTACTATGACAATATCTTCGACTTTTAAATCATCAACAGAAATTTCTTTTTCTATGCCGTCTTGAATAATTCTGGCAGTTTTAGGCTGCAAGCCTATTAACTTTTTCATCGCAAGAAAAGTCCTGCTTCTTGCTCCAGCTTCAAGCATCCTTCCAAAAAGAATTAAAGTAATAATAACATCAGCCACTTCATAATAAACATGCGGTTTTTGACCGGAAATTTCAAAAACTTGCGGAGTAAAAGTAGAAACCATGCTAAAAATAAAAGCAGATCCGGTTCCAACAGCGATTAAGGTATCCATATTTGCCGAAAAGTATTTTAAAGCCTTAAAAGCCCTTATATAAAACTGTTTTCCTGCCCAAAAAATTACAGGTAATGACAATAAAAAAAGTATCAGGTTTTTGTAAGGCAAATGCATTATAAACATGCTTATTATAAGAACAGGAACAGTGAAAATAGTGCTAATTATAAGGTTAAATCGTAATTCTTTAAATTCTTTTTCTTCTAAATCCTTGGTATCTAAATCTTCCGTAATTTCCTTCGGAGTATATCCTTTATCCCGAATTATCTTTTTAAGTTCTTCCTGCGAAATTAAACTTGAATCGTATGTTAAAAAAAGTTTTTTAGTCGCAAAGTTGACATTTACATGCTGAATCCCGTCATGTTTTATCAATTCAGCCTCAATTTCTGCTGCACAACTCGCACAATGCATTCCTTCAATATATATCTCAAATGTTTTCATATCCATATCCTAATCCTTTAGTTTTTTATAATATAACAAAGTTGTTCCTTTTATGTCCCTCTATCGACTAATGTGAATGATAAAAAACTAATATAAATTTAATTATATTTATATGGAAATTATGTTTAATTATGGATAAACAATACAAAATAGAATGGGATGAAAACTTTGCCTGGGGCATAAAAGAAATTGACGATCAACATAAAGATATAATAAAAAGCGTTAATAATCTTTATACAGCCTGTGAAGAGAATACTGTAAAAGAAGTTATATTAGACCTGATTGAAGAATTAGACAATTATGTAACTATTCATTTTGATACAGAAGAAAATTATGCCAAAAAATTTGGCTTTGAAAAAAATATCGAACTTTTATCAGATCACGCTTTTTTTAAGAACCTCTATCAGGAAATTAAAAATTATTATACTATTCATTACACCGAAAATAATGCTAATTCACCTCAATATAAATATACATATATCTTTGCGTTACATCTAAATCAAACTCTTGTTGAATGGCTGAATGTTCACTTAAACACAATTGACAGAGAATTGGGTGATTTTTTAAAAGGAAAAATTTGAAGATTATCTTAAATTATAAATTCTCTTATAATTCCAGTAACTTTTATAAACTTTTTTCACATAAGTATTTGTCTGCTCATAAGGAATATCTTCTATAAATTCATCTATATCTCTTCCCGGCTTAGCATTTAACCACCGTTCAACAGCACCGGGACCTCCATTATAAGCAGCTACGGCAAAAAGCATATTGTTATGCAAATAGCCTTTTACATGACTTAAATAGGCTGTACCAAGCTTTATATTAACATCAGGATCAAATAATTGTATGCTGTTATAGCTTCCGAGTTTTTTCCATCTGGCAATATCCTTTGCGGTTCCGGGTAAAATCTGCATAAGCCCTCTTGCATTGGAATAACTAAGGGCAAAAGTATTAAAATAACTTTCTTCTTTCATTAAAGAAAGAACTATAAGAGGATCGAGTTCATTTAATACTGCATTATAATTTATATTTTCAGGATAATAAACAGGATAAATCAATTTCCATTTAGGGTCATTACTGTCAGGTTTTTCTAAAAGTTTATCCATTTTATTTCTTGCAATAACTATTGATTTAGAAATAAGACCGTTTTGAAAATTTATCCAGCTTTCAAAAAACGCATCATCTTTCAAAAAAGCTGAAACAGTTTCATAATCGCCGACATTTATTAATTCCATTGCCTGTTTGCCATATAAACGGGTTATTTCTCCGCTGGAATAAGGCAATTTAATTTCAGTCTGATCTTCTGGAATTCTATTATATAAATTCGTCTTCCATCCAGGATCAACTCCTGTTTTTAAAGCGGTTATTCTTCCATCAACCCTGAAAGCATAGTAACTGTCAGGATATTTAGAAAGAACTGTTTGATAAAAATAATATGCTTTAGCTTTATCGCCTCTTTTTTCATATATTTTACCCATCCAGAAATGAATTGCGGGAGAAGCTTTAGTGTTTTCGTATCTTGCTATATGGTTTTCGCCCAATTTTATCGCGAATTCATAATTATCTTTTTTGTTAAGATATGAGTCCCAAAAAACATTCCACAAAGCTTCTGATGCAAAGTTTCCTTTTGGATATTTGCTTACTATTTCCCAATAATACTTAATAGCCTTAGTTTTTGGCACTAATTGCGCTTTATGAAACAATGCAAAATCTCTTGCTGTTCCAGAGAAACCCAATACTTCGTCCCAACCTTTATCTATTCCTTTGTGATTAGATGAAACATAAGCCTGCATTGCCTGTTCAAAATTTTCTCTTTTTTCATACGCGGATGAAGATTTTTTTAAACCTTCTTTATAGAAATACCGCGCTTTATTTCTGTCTCCAAGAGCTTCATAATTTTTAGCAAGGTAATACCAGCTATACTTTAAAGGAACTTGTTTAAGGTAAAAAAGCGATTTTGAATAACTTTCAGCATTATAAAGAGCTATCGCTATTTCTTTTAACTGCTTTGATGAATATTTACAGGGTAAGTGTTTTAATCCTTCGTAGCAATCCATGGCAAAACGCCCTGAAGGTGCTAATTCTATGTATTTTAACCAGTATTGCACTGCTGCTTTTTTATTCTTGTCTTTCGTTGCCTGCCCCAGATAATAATAGCTTCCTATAGCAAAGTCGGTTTTAGGATATTTTTTTATTGTTTCTTTAAACCTGCTTTCTGCTTCAGCATAATTTTCAGTTCTTATATAAGCCTGTCCGAGATTATAACTTGCTTGAGGAGCAAGAGGGCTATCAGAATAATCTGATAACAATTTTTTAAATTTTAAAATTGCTGTTTTTTCATCCTGAAGCTCGGCGGCGCATTTTGCCTGATGAAAAAGCACAGCATCATAAGCCGGATAACCGGAAGATATTTTGGCATAAGTATAAAAAGCATCTTTGTATTCGCTGTTTTTTTGGTATTCTCTTGCTGTCCTGTAAAGGTTTCTTGACTTTTCAATATTCTGAAAATCAAAAAAACCGGGGTTTTTAACCACTGTAAAAAGCAACAACCCCAATCCCGCTATAAAAAATAAAACATGTGATTTTAATATATTTTTCATAAAAACTCGAAATAATTTAAAGACCATATTAGTTTAGTATAAATTAATCTTATCTTCTACTTCAACTGAAACGGGAGAATTTTTCTTTATATAATCAATTATTGCATTTTGAACAAATATGTTTGTTTTTCTTACATTTTTTGCGTTTTTAAACTGCGAATAACAATTTCCGCCGTTAAATATAAAATCATTCATTGCAATTTTATAATATTTATCATTTTCCAGAGGTTTTCCGTTAATTTTAATATTTGAAACCTTATTTCCCTCTTTTATTATTTTTAATCCGTCTTCTGAAAAAATTTGAGGAGCTTCTTTCATATTCACATCATATTCTAACCCTAAAGATTGCAAAAGCCCCGCATTTGATTCGGGAAAGTAGCGGGAACTGGTTTCCAGAACAGATTTAAGATCACTTCCTTTAACATCTGCGACAACTATTAAATTTTCAAAAGGATAAACTTCAAATACATCCGCCAGAGTTATAGCGCCAGCTTTCCACGGTTTTTTGCTTCTTATGCCGCCGCCGTTAAGAAAAACTATTTCAGCTTCAGGACATTTTTCTTTTATTGAATGATTTATGAGCGCGCCATATTTATTAAGTTGTTTTCTTGTACTCGGTTCGCCTTCAAAAGAAACTTTTATTTCTCCGATTTTTTGATTCGACTGTAAATAAATTTTTCGATAAAGTTTTGCTATTTTTTTTTCAAAAACATTGTCTTTATCCGTTCCATCAACAAGAATCAAGTTATAATTATATTTTTCAATATTTTTATTTTCAAATTTCAAGTCTAAATCCCCGATATTTATTCCAAATTCACCGTCTTGAACTATTAACGTTGAAGTTTTGCCATGAAAAACCTGATAAGGCTTTTTTAAGAACGTATGGCTGTGTCCGCCGACTATAACATTTATTTCGGGAACGGCTTTTGCGATTTTTATATCCTCTTCAAATCCTGAATGCGAGAGAACAACGATTAAATCAACTTTTGAATTAATTTCTTTTACAATATTTTTTGTGATTTCAACAGAATCTAAAACTTCCAGATTCTGAGAATTACTGATAAGCGTTTTTAGATCATTAGCTATAATCCCTATAATCGCCACTTTGAATCCGTTGTAATCTTTTATAATATAAGGCTTTATTTTCTTTTGAAGTTTAGAATTATTTAAAAACCTTATATTTGAACATAAAAACGGAAATTTTGCCGATTCAACCATTTTTTCTACACCGGAAACACCTTTGTCAAATTCGTGATTTCCTAATTCTGCGGCATCATAACCTACTTCCGACATAAGTTTTACATCAGGAACACCGTTAAAAAACTTGAAAAATAAAGTTCCCTGAGCGATATCCCCTGCATCAAGCACTAAAACATTTTTATTTTGAGATTTAATTTTTTTAATCAATTTTGCCCGCGCCGCAAATCCGCCAACATCCTGTTTATTATCATAATCAACAGGCTTAAGACGACCATGAACGTCATTTGTATGAATAATTATAAGATTATGCGCCGCTTCAGCGAGAGAATAATTTATATCAACGCAAAAAACAGCTAAAAAACTAAAAATAATTATTAAAAATTTTTTATAGTGCATAAATCAACCTTTTATGTGTGTTTAATATGTCTTGTCATTGCGAGGAAGCCCCTAGGGCTGACGTGGCAATCTGTTTATTTTAAAGAATAGATGCTCACGTCGCTTTGCTCCTCAGAATGACACCAGAGTAATTACTTAAATTATAGAAGGTTAGGCTTCATCAATACAACTTAAAAAAAGGAAATGTTAAGCTTGAATTTAATCTTTTACATGATATAAAACTATTACTAAGGTGAAGCGGTTATTTTTACCC
>DNRP01000029.1:0-1351 GCA_003499955.1 Cyanobacteria bacterium UBA9971 | reverse complement strand
CTTAACAGGCTTGGGATAGAAACTATCCAAGAAATACCTGAAAAAATTGACGGAATTTGTATTATAAGAACTCATGGTGTAACTCCTCAAACTATTCAGAACCTTGAATCAAAAGGCTGCAAAATTATTGATGCCACTTGTCCTGATGTAAAAAGAGTCCAGGATAAGGCAAAAGACCTTGCAAAAGATGGCTACAGGGTAATTATAATAGGAAAAGCCGATCACCCCGAAGTTATAGCCATTAAAGCCCATGCTGATTTGTGTTCATTAAAAGAAGCAATAATTATTTCTTCAAAAGAAGAAACTGAAAAATTTTTACCGGAAATCAAAGAATCTAAAAAAATTGGCGTTGTTATCCAGACAACACAGCTTATAGAAAACTTCAAAGAGATTTTACCTCTTATTGCGGAGTATTCTAAAGAATTAAAAGTTTATAACACTATATGTTCAGCGACTTTTAAAAGGCAGCAGTCTGCAAAAGCACTTGCAAGAGAAGTTGAACTTATGATAGTAGTCGGCAGTAAATCCAGCGCCAATACAACTCATCTTGCGGAAATTATTAAACCAATAAAAAAAACCATACTTATAGAAACAAGCGAAGAACTTGAAAATTATAAAGATAGTATTAATAAAGCGCAAAAAATTGGGGTTACAGCAGGAGCTTCCACCCCGGAATATGTAATAACAGATGTAATTAAAAGAATAGGAGAATTAAATTCGTGAGCGAAGCAGTTAAAGAAAGACAAACAGAAGTGTTAATCAGTGAATTCGAAAGACTATTAAATCAATCATTTGATTATAATTTTAAAGTAGCTGATGTTGTTAAGGGTACAATTATAAAAGTTGACAAAGGCGGTATTTTTGTTGATATAGGAAGCAAAACAGAAGCTTTTCTTCCCCTCAAAGAACTTTCTAACGTTCCTTTTTCAAGCCCCGAAGATATTGTTTCCGTAGGCGATGAGAAAGAATTTTATATTGTAAAAGAAGAAAATGAAGAAGGTCAAATAATGGTCTCTTTAAGAAGAGTTCATTACGCTAAAAATTGGGATAAACTCAATGAATTACGTCAAAATGAAGAAACAATAACAGCTAAAGTTATTTCTCTTGTTAAAGGCGGTGTAATTGTTGAAGTTCAAGAACTAAGAGGCTTCATTCCCGCCAGCCAGTTAAGAACAGGAACTCCTCACGAAGGTCTTGTCAATCAGGAATTACAGGTTAAAATTCTTGAATCTGATGCTAAGAAAAACAAACTTATTCTTAGTGAAAGACTTGCTCTTGCTGAAGAAAGAAAAAGAATAGCCGGCAGCATCGTTGCAAATCTTGAAGTTGATCAAATTGTAGAAGGTGAAGT
>DNRP01000064.1 GCA_003499955.1 Cyanobacteria bacterium UBA9971 | reverse complement strand
GGTAAAATACCAAAGGTGTGCAGTTTTCCTATGATTATTAAAATTAAATAAACCCAGAAGAACCACATTACGTCAAACATTGTTTTACGAAAGAAATAAGGTTGGATTTCATAAAATTCAGGCTCGGATAAAAGTGAAAAATTCGGGATTAATCTAGGGACTTTTGCCATATATTCCGCAAGATTTTCATTATGATATCTTTCGAGCGTTTTTTCTTCGTCTAAAATAGTAGGCAAATAATTAAACAAGAACATAAAAATTAGTAATAATAATCCGACAATACTTCCAGTTGCCAGTCCTATACCTACTACACCCAAAAAACTAAAGAAATAAAGAGGATTTCTGACTATTGAATAAGGTCCCTGCGTTACAAGAGTGAACGTTTTGTTTCCGCAAAGATAAAGAGCCGCCCATAATCTGCCTAAAACACAAAAAACAACCAATATAAGCCCTATTGTCTGTAAAATCATACTTAGCCAACCTGCATAGGATTTATCAGCCCAGATGTTTTCTGATAATAAAAATATAAGTATTAAAGAAACTCCGAAAATTTTTGAAATAAATATTCTATATCTTGCAAACCACTCTAAAACAGGTTTTGAACACATTTTATAATCCCTTCCAGCATAAAAATTATTTAACCGTTTATATTAGTTTAAACAAAACCGAATAAGAATGAAATAAAATTTTTTTCATGNNAAAAAAGCTCGATTTTCTTAGATTGCTTAGTGTTTTTTTTAAGATATATAAATTTTAAAGCACTCGGCAATTTAGATTAAGCTCCATTGTGTAGTATAATTAATAATTGTTGGAAATTTAAGGATGAGAGGGGCGGAAAAATGATTATTGGTATTCCAAAAGAAATTAAAGCACAGGAAGAACGGGTTGCTATTACTCCCGCAGGCGTGGAGGCATTTAAAAAAGCGGGACACAGTATTTTAATAGAAAAATATGCCGGAATTGGAAGCGGTTTTACAAATGAGGATTTTATAAAAGCAGGTGCGGAAATTCTTGAAACACCGCAGGAAGTGTTTGAAAAAGCGGATATGATCCTGAAAGTCAAAGAACCGCTTAAACAAGAGTATGGCTTGTTAAGAGAAGGACAGATTTTATTTACTTATCTTCACCTTGCAGCAGAACCGGAGCTTGTAAATGCTTTGCTAGAAAGAAAAGTAACGGGTATTGCTTATGAAACAGTGCAGNNGCTTCAAGACTTCTTGAAAAGTATTACGGCGGAATGGGAATCCTTATGGGCGGAGTTCCGGGAACAGCTCCGGCTAAAGTTGTAATTATTGGAGGCGGAATTGTAGGAGCAAACGCGGCTAAAATGGCAATTGGCTTGAGAGCAAGCGTTACTTTGCTCGATGTAAATCTTGACAGGATGCGTTATTTGAATGATGTTTATGCGGAAAGCCTTACTACTATTTATTCTAATTCTTATACAATAAGAGAAAACATTAAAAAAGCTGATGTCGTAATCGGGGCAGTGCTTATCCCCGGCGAAAAAGCTCCAAAGCTTGTTACAGAAGATATGGTACAGCAAATGAAGCCCGGTTCTGTAATACTTGATGTTGCGATTGATCAGGGCGGCTGCATAGAAACCATAGACAGGGTTACAACCCATGAAAACCCTACATTTGTTAAATACGGGGTGGTTCATTATTCAGTAGCCAACATGCCGGGGGCTGTGCCGAGAACTTCCACTATGGCGCTAACGAACGCGACTTTGCCATACGCACTTAAGCTGGCGAATAAAGGAATGGACGCTGTGAAAGAAAACAAAGCCCTAGCAAAAGGCGTGAATACCTTTAAAGGTTATTTGACTTATGAAGGCGTTTCAACTTCCTTGAATTTGGCTTACAAGCAATTGGAAGAGCTTTTATAGTTCGTCATTGCGAGCGAAGCGAAGCAATCCAAGAAAATTAGGCTTTTTCATAAAAAAATCTATCCGAAATCATTTATTTTTAGATTGCTTCATCGGCACTACGCGCCTCCTCGCAATGACAATAAAAGGATTCTAACTTCTTTTCCTTTACCCTGTTTTAAATAAATTTACAGCTTTTTCTGTAACAACAATATCTACAGGAACATCAAACTCATCAGAAGGCAACCTTTCTGCAAAAAGCTCCTCGGGAAGAGGAACAACTTTTATGCAGAAATCTTTCAGCAAAGGAAGAAATCTGTCATAATAACCCGCGCCATAACCCAGCCGGTGTCCATTTTTGTCTGCCATTAAAGCCGGCGCAAAAATCAAGTCTATTTTTTCAAGATTATTTTCTTTTGGAGTTACTGGCTCGGGAACTTTATAGAGATTTTCAACAAGTTTATCACCGTATTTGTAAGGATGAAGAAACATTTCTTTCGTGGAAATGTCAATAGAAGGCAAAAACCAGTTTTTTGAAGTGTCTTTATAAAGTTCTGTAAGATTAATTTCACTATTAAAAGGGTAAAACCCGAGTATATTCTTTGAATTTTTATAAAAATCCTGATTTTTTATGTTTTCGCAAATCAAAAAACTGATTTTTTCAATATCAAGTTTATCTCGTACTTTTTTTGCGAAATTCCTATATTCTTTTTTTGTCTGAAAATTCAAAATCGAAGCCATTTAATAAATCCTAAAAGCCTAATTACTTTAATTTTACACAAAATACGGGATTAAGTCGTTTAAAGTTATTTTCAAATTTAAAATTAAACTTTAACTTTTGTAATAAAACAGCTTAAAAATTTTGGATTTTCCGAAAGATGTTTTATAATATAAAATATGGTTTGATTTAAAGTTATATTTTTGTGTTTACAAAAAGGAGTATAAAGCTTATATGGACAGGAAAACCTTCTGCAATAAGTTAAGAAAAGCAAGAATTGAAGCCGGTTTTAAACAGGAACATGTTGCAAAATATCTAAATCTGCCTATTTCAGCAATTTCCGTAATGGAATCCGGTACCAGAAAAGTTGATGTATTTGAACTTAAAAAGCTTGCGGATTTTTATAATAAACCTATAGAATGGTTTTTCCATGAACATAATAATATTCAACGAAGAAGATGGTATGACCTTGATCCAGTACTTGCAGAAGCCGTAGATCTTATGCGGCAAGCCCCAATGAAACTTCAAAAAAGCGCAGCGTATGCTATTATAGGATTTTTGAAGCAGGGCGGGTTTGTTGATCCTAATAAACAGTTTTAAAAATATATAAATAAAGAAGAGGACGGTTTTAACCGTCCTCTTCTTTTGTATTAAAAACTATCTAGAATAGTGTCCAGCATTTCTTTTTTTGTACTAATAACTCTGGCAACAGCTTTTACTTGATTTTTACTTGTAATACAGGTAAGGGCAAGGTTAATTTCATCGCTTTGCCCNNGTTTCAAATGAATTCAACGGTTCATTTGCCGTAAAATCAGTCTTTTTCTCGTAAGGAAAATAAGAACTTATACTGCTCGAGCTTTGTATTCCCTGAATCATAATTACATCCCTGTATTTTATTGCCTTTATATTAGTATTCCTTTATAGAGAAAAAATTAAACATAAAATTAAGATATTTTAAGGTAGTTTTATAAGTACATGTTTTATTCGTAATGGGTATTGCATACCCTGCTTGGTTGCTCGCCATAAACGGCATTACAAAGAGGCAAAGCCCCTTTTCCAGCCTCTGCTCGCAATCCGTAAACCCGCCTTCATTTTCTTTTGATGCAAAAGAAAACGAAGCAAAAGAAAACTTTAGCCCACGCTACAGCTCCTGTATTTCTGACTTGCTAACGATTTTAACAAAAATGCGTTTAATGCCCGTAACTCGGGTCAAAGCCCCTCAAACAAGACGG